>CAZRZM010000039.1:0-19668 GCA_964604575.1 uncultured Acetatifactor sp. | reverse complement strand
TTGTAAAATATATATTTATTTCATCATAATCGGATAAACCGTCAAAATCAGAGTCTGCATATCCTGCGTATGTATGGTACAGAAGTTCTTCTCCGTTAATAACACCATCGCTATCCATATCATCATTATAATCATCTATTCCATTGTTGTCTGTATCAACAAGGAGTGGATTGGTACCTAATTCGTATACCTCCTGATAATCGGTTAGTCCGTCGCCATCGGTATCCGGATTATTTATATCCGTTCCAAAAAATTCTTCCAGCGAATCAACAATACCGTCAGAATCTGTATCAGTATCGCATAAATAATCCAGCCATCTTGCATATAGTGTTATATTTTTGTTAATGGGGGTGTTTTCAAAATCAAAATACTCAGTAAAGCTTTCATCTGTGTACCATCCCACAAAAATATAGCCATCTCTTACTGGATTTTTTGGCTTTACTGCATAATCACCGTTATTAACAATTTGCATTTCCGGGATATTGGAGACATTCTCAGCTCCTATCATAAATATTACCTTATTACTTTTTGTCTGTCGATAGGAGTATAATACAAAGTTATCCGGTTCGTCTTCTATTGTTCCATTACATCCTCTAAATCCAATAGTAGTTTTTTCTCCGCTGGCTATATTGCTGTTGTATCCGGCATTTCTCACTATATAATGATTGCCTTCCTGTGCTTCGATAACACTGTCCCAGATTCCTGTAATTTCTCTGTCGAAGTCAAATTCCAGAACCCAGTCTTCCAGCACTTCGTTGGTATGGTTTGTAATTGTGATAGAGCCACAGAATCCACTGTCCCAGTCGCTGTCAAGATGATATTCGATAGAATAGTCCTCTTGTCCGAGAACAGCACTGGTTCCCGGCAGTTCATATTTATTTGGAAATCCCTTAAAGCTTTCATTTCCTGAGAATCCGAACGTAACATAATCACCGGGGGCAATATCCTGATTCCAGCCGGCGTTTTTAATAATATATTTGTTTTCGGAATTTGTAGATATTTCTGCGTTCCAGATGTTTGTAATGGTATTATGGTAATCAAACCCCAAATACCAGTTTTGAATTGTATTTTTACCAATATTCTCAATTTTTATATTTGCATTATAACCTTCATCCCAGTATCCGGTCAGGTCAAAAGTAATTCTATAGCTGTCACTTTCATACACACTTTGCATGGTCTTGCCATCCCAGTAGTCTGCCTGTAGATTTTCATTCCATCCATTACCACTGGATATGGATTTGCTGTTTGAAACAGTATCTTCACTATAGCTTTCCATAGCAAGAGCATCTAAATTGACTGTGGATATACATACTATAAGAACTAATAAAACCGCAAGGATTTTCTTTTGTATTTTTCTCATAAAATCTCCCTTATCATAAGTTTTTAATCTGGTATTTGTATAATGGTTATGTAAAACTTTTTTAAAATTTCCATCACCCTCCTTCTTTTCGTAATAAAAACGTGTCAAAAAAGTTTTACACGCCAAATAACCCTACCATAAATTTTACAAAAAAATTTTTTGTGGCGAAAATAGGTGTTTTCTTGTCCAAATTTTATTTGGCAAAGTACTAAATGCAGAAAAATATGTTAAAATAGTGGAGAACAATGTCTATAAAAAGAAATCTGTTATAGAGAGGAAAAGGTATCATGAAATTTCTGCTTACCGCAGTCAATGCAAAATATATTCATTCCAATCCGGCGATTTATAGTCTGCGCGCCTATGCAGGAGAGGAGTTACAGCCTTATATCGAACTGGCGGAGTATACCATTAACCAGCAGATACAGGATATTCTGGCTGATATTTATAAGAGAAATCCCTCAGTGATAGGTTTTTCCTGCTATATCTGGAACTGGAACATGATTCGGGAATTGATTGTGGAAATTCCCAAAATTCTGCCGGATACCCATATCTGGCTGGGAGGACCGGAGGTTACTTATGATGCAGAGCAGATTTTACAGGAATATCCCCATGTGAAGGGTATTATGATAGGGGAAGGGGAAGCGACCTTTCAGGAGCTGCTGAGACACTATGTAACCAGAGAGCAGGACAAGGAACTGCAGAAAGTCGCCGGGTTATATCTCTCCACCGGATATACACCCATGCGGGAATTGACAGACCTAAGTGGGATTCCCTTTCTTTATGAGGATTTAGGAGCGTTTGAAAACCGGATTCTCTATTATGAAACCAGCAGGGGATGTCCTTATCGCTGCAGTTACTGTCTTTCCTCTATTGATAAAAAAGTGCGTTTACGTGACAAAAGTGTCGTAAAAAAAGAATTACAGTTTTTCCTGGATAATAAAGTACCCCAGGTGAAATTTATTGATAGAACATTTAACTGTAATCATGAGCACGCCATGGCGGTGTGGCAGTACATTCATGAGAATGACAATGGTGTCACTAACTTTCATTTTGAGATTTCTGCGGATATTTTGCGGGAGGATGAAATTGCCTTACTGAACAAATTCCGTCCCGGACTGGCACAACTGGAAATTGGAGTACAGTCCACCAATGAAAAGACGATTGCAGCAATTAACCGGGTGATGGATGTGAATAGGCTGGAGCGAATTGTGCAGGCTATTCAAAAAGGACATAATATACATATCCATCTGGATTTGATTGCCGGACTCCCTTTTGAGGATTATACCAGCTTTGGAAATTCTTTTAACCGTGTGTATGGGATGAGTCCTGAGCAGCTACAGCTTGGATTTTTGAAAGTTCTAAAGGGTTCCGAGATGCACGAGAAAGCAGAACAGTACCAAATCTGTTATCTGGACCAGCCGCCCTATGAAGTTCTCCACACACCATGGCTGCCCTACGAGGACATACTTCGGTTAAAAAGGATAGAGGAGATGGTGGAACTGTATTATAACAGCAACCAGTACACTCATACACTGCCTTTTCTTGAGAAGGCTTTTGCCACACCCTTTTCCATGTATGAAGAGCTTGCCTTGTTTTATGAAAGGCAGGGATATTTCACCAACAGCCCTGCCAGAGCCTATCGTTATCATGTGCTGTTGCAGTTTGCCAAGGAATACGACGTGGAGCACTTTGAGATATACAAGGAACTGCTGACATATGATATGTATCTGCGGGAAAATTTAAAAAGCCGTCCTGACTTTGCCCATGATTTGGCAGGCATTCAGATAAATGCCCCAGATGTCGATACAAGTATTGATGTCAGGGAAAGAATGCGCGACTTTTACAGAAGAGAGGAGAAAGAGCGCTCTATTTTGCGGGGATATAAAAACTATGACTGGAAGCAGATGAGTAAAATGACCCATTTAGAGCCTTTTTTTTATCCCGTATGGGATGTGGAGAAGCTGTGTCAGTTTAGCTTGGAGGATATATTGGGCGAAAATTCCTATGGAAAATACAAGGAAAGAATAAGGGTTGTGTTGTTTGATTATCAGAAACGCAGTCCCCTGACCCATGAGGCGGACACATGGGTTTTAGATTTATAATGTCATTTGTCATGAAAGCAGACGGCTTTGGTATGAGGGAAAGATTTGGAGAAAAGAAGTATGCACAATACCTACATTGCTTTGGATTTAGAGACCACCGGGCTGAATCCGAAGCGCGATAAAATCATAGAGATAGGGGCAATAAAAGTGGTGGACGGCAGCGTGGTGGACAGGCTTTCCACCTTTGTGAATCCGGGACGCAGGCTGGAGGAGCGCATTGTGGAGCTGACCGATATCACAGATGAGAGGTTGGCGGATGCGCCTTATATAGAGGATGTGATTTCGGATATTTTGGAGTTTATCGGGGATTCCCCCCTTTTGGGGCATCGCATTCTATTTGACTATTCTTTTTTAAAGAAGGCGGCGGTGAACCAGAAGAAGGTTTTTGAAAAGAAGGGCATAGATACTTTAAAAATTGCCCGGAAATATCTGCCTGAACTGGAGCATAGGAATCTATCTTTTTTGTGTGAGTACTATAAAATACCACATCAGGCGCACCGGGCGCTGGCAGATGCGGAGGCAGCACATAAATTGTATCAGAAACTGGCTGCATTATTTTATCAGGAAGAGGATGTTCTTTTTCAGCCGACACCGTTACTTTATAAGGTAAAAAGAGATACGCCTGCTACAAAATCGCAAAAAGAAAGGTTATATCGGCTGCTTACCCAGCATAATATAACCTTAGGGATTGATGTGGAAAAGCTTACCAGAAGTGAGGCAAGCCGTATCACTGACAAAATCCTTACTTCATATAAGACTCCCGCAGAGTGCGGATAATGGTATTTTTATGAATGGAGCGCAGGGTTTTGGCCTCAGTGATTAAGTTTTGGATTTTCGGAGTGTCCTGTATAGAAGCATAATATTCGGCGAGCCTGTAATAGGTGCGGCTTACATCGGTGTGGGTGCTGAGGGCAAACTCCATGATGGTTACCGCCTCGCTTGTATATCCGGCATCCAGCAGGATATCTGCCCACTGCTGTAAGGTACGCGCCAGAAGAGTATAGTTCTGGTCGTATTCCATCAGGGCTGTGATATTGGGGGCGCCATATTCCAGCTTTAGGTCCGTATTGGTGAAACCGGTGAGATTGACTATTTTTTTCTGGGACAACTCCTTGAGAAAATCCAGATATTCCTTTATTTTCGGATTGTCCGCAAGCACTCCCACAGGAAGGTCTTCGAGGGGAATGGTAATATATTCCAGATTATCCAGGGGTTTGCGGCGTGTAGAGTTTGCCAGAGCCTCCCGTTCCCAGAAGCCTTTTTCATCTTTTTCTTTTTTACGGTTCAGGCGTTTTATACTCCTGGAGAGAACCAATATAAACAAGAGTACACTTGCCAAAATGGGGAATTTCATATATAATATCCTTTCAGAGTTTGTGTATGGCATGTCTGTTACAGACAGAATGGAGATTAATATGTTTAATTTCAACAGCAAAAAAAATAGAAAACGGATATCCGCAATCATTATTATTGTTGTGGTACTGGCTATGGTAATTCCCACTTTATCATACTTTTTTTACTAATTCAATGGGTTTTATGGAGGTAACAGTTCAACTTTGCACCAAGTCACGCGGGCGGACTGCCGTCATATAAATGATAAATGGTGTAAGGTCATGGTTGTGGTTTAAAGGAGTGAAGAGTAGAATGAGGAGTGATTGGATGCAGTTAAAAAAGATTATGTGTTGCAGTGTTCTGCTTGCGGTGATGATATCTGTATGTGGCTTCACCGTGCAGGCAAAAGAGCCGGATACGATTAAAAATGGCATTTTTGTGGAAACCATGGATTTATCCGGTATGACGGCCGAAGAGGCTACGGAGACCATCAACGCATACGTGGAGGAGCTGCGGGATGTTTCCATTACCCTGCTGGCAGCAGATAACAACGAGGTAACGGTTACTGCCGGAGAGCTGGGCATTAATTGGGAGAATCAGGATATTGTGACAGAGGCTCTGGAACTGGGAACCCACGGTAATGTGGTACAGAGGTACAAAATGCTCAGAGATTTGGAGCATGAAAATAAAGTATTTGACCTTGAGCTTTCTTTTGATTTGCAGGCAATTAATGATATTTTAACCACAAAATGCGCCAAGTATGACAAAGAGGCCGTAAATGTTTCCCTGAAAAGAGAAAATGGTGTTTTCCAGATAATTGAGGGACAGACCGGATATGTGCTGGATGTGGAGACTTCCATTGATAAAGTGAATGATTATCTGGTAAATGAGTGGAATCATGAGGACAGCAGTATTGAGCTGGACATTACAGTGGATGAGCCGGAGGGAAGCGCGGAGGAGCTTTCCGCAGTAAAAGATATTTTGGGAAGTTTTACCACGTCCTACTCTACATCAGGTTCTTCCAGAAGGGCGAATGTAGAAAACGGATGTCGTCTTATTGATGGTGTGACCTTGTATCCGGGAGAGGAGTTTTCTACCTACGAGGCAGTATCACCTTTTTCCCAGGCGAATGGTTATTATATGGCGGGTTCCTATTTAAACGGTAAAGTAGTGGACAGTCTGGGAGGCGGTATCTGTCAGGTATCTACTACATTGTACAATGCGGTGCTGTTATCGGAACTGGAAGTAACGGAGAGACATAATCATTCCATGATAGTTTCTTATGTAGACCCTTCCGCGGACGCGGCAATTGCAGAAAGCTCCGGCAAAGATTTCCGATTTGTAAATAATCTGGATTATCCGATTTACATAGAAGGTTATACACAGGACAGAAAGATTACATTCAATATATATGGTAAAGAAACCCGGGATGCAGGTCATCAGGTCCGGTATGAGAGTCAGGTGCTGGAAGTAAACCAGCCGCCCGCAGATACCATATATGCGGATGCGTCCCAGCCTATCGGCTACATTGTCACGGAAAGTGCACATGTGGGATACAAGGCAAAATTGTGGAAAATTGTTACGGAAGACGGCGTGGAAGTAAGCCGTACCGAAGTGAACAGCAGTAGTTACAAGATGGTTCCCAGAAGTGCCACTGTAGGTACTGCAACGGCAGACCCACAGGCATATGAGGAAATTATGGCTGCCATAGGCACCGGTAATGTGGATCATGTAAAAAATGTAATTGCCAGTTTAATGCCACCACCAGTTGAAAATCCTGAAGTGGGAGAACAGTAGAAATTTAGAGGAAATGTTATGAAACTTGGTAAGGTATCGGACAGCGTATTAAAACGCTCCATATTGAAGCAAATTCATACAAGCAGAGATGAAGTAATAGATGGCGCAGGCGTAGGGGCAGACTGCGCCATCTTTGCGCTTTCCGATACCGGAGAATATATGGCAGGCTGTGTCCGGGAGGCAGCAGTCGCGGTGCAGGCGGATATGGGGAGCGAAGCCGCCCAAAACTGCGGGCAGAGTCTGGAGCCTGCTGTGACAATGAAGCAGTTGTTACAGAAAGGCGCCAATAATCTTGCAGCAGGCGGAGCGCAGCCCATAGCCGCCATGATTACACTTTTGTTGCCGGAGGAAACTGAGGAGCCCCGGATAAGACAGTTGATGGCAGAGGCGGAGACTGCCTGTAGTCAGTTATCCATGCAGATAGCAGGCGGGCAGACCCGGATAACAAAGGCGGTACAGACACCCTGGGCGGTGGTAACCTGCTATGGAAAGGTCTGTAGGGAATGGTATGATGCCGGAAGAAAAGCACGTCCCGGACAGGATATTGTTATCAGCAAATGGATTGGACTGGAAGGAACAGCGATGCTTGCTGGCAGGAACCGTGAGAAATTGCTGACCCATTATCCGGCATATCTGGTGGAAGAGGCAGCGGGATTTGATAAATATCTCTCCATCATAAAGGAGGCTGCCACCGCCATGAAGTCCGGCGTGTGCGCAATGCATGATGTTTCCGAAGGGGGCATTTTTGCCGCCCTATGGGAACTGGCAGAAGCGGCAGGCGTTGGACTGACAATTGATATGAAAAAGCTTCCCCTCAGACAGGAGACCGTGGAAGTCTGTGAATATTTAAACGTGAATCCCTATGAACTGATGTCCGGCGGGAGCCTGATTATGACAACAGAGGATGGAATAGGACTGGTATCTGCCCTGAAAACGGAACAGATTCCGGCGGTGGTCGTTGGTAAAATCACTGACAGTAATGACAGATTAATCCTGAATGAGGATGAGGTGCGTTACATGGACCGCCCAGCCCAGGACGAAATTTATCGCTTCATTTAAAAATTCAAAGAAAGGTAAGGTTTTATAATGAGAGAAGAATTATTATCAGTAATTGAAAAAAACAGCAGAATTGATTTAAAAGAATTAGCCGTTATTCTCGGTGTGGAAGAGATTGATGTGGTAAACGAAATGGCAGCCCTGGAGGCAGAGGGAGTTATCTGCGGTTATCATACACTGATTAACTGGGAAAAGACTTCCATTGACAAAGTATCCGCCCTGATTGAGGTGCGTGTCACTCCCCAGAGAGGAGAGGGCTTTGATAAAATGGCAGAGCGCATTTACAAATATCCCGAAGTACGCAGTGTATATCTGATGTCCGGTGGTTATGATTTGATGGTAATTCTGGAGGGCAAAACCCTGCGTGAAGTATCCACTTTTGTTTCCGACAAGTTATCTACGCTGGATGCCGTACTTAGTACTGCAACCCACTTTATTTTGAAGAAATACAAAGACCATGGTACGGTGTACACCCAGAAAAAAGAAGATGAAAGAGAGATGATTACCCCATGAGAAACCCTTTAGCAGATAAAATTGTAGAGATAAAGCCCTCAGGAATCCGTAAATTTTTTGATATTGTCAGTGAAATGCAGGATGCCATTTCTCTTGGAGTGGGAGAGCCGGATTTTGATACGCCCTGGCATATCCGTGACGAGGGTATCTATTCCCTGGAGAGAGGGAGAACCTTTTATACTTCCAACTCCGGATTGAAAGAGTTGAGAACCGAGATTTGTAATTATACCAGGAGAAAGCAGGGCATAGAGTACGACTGGCGGACAGAGGTGCTGATTACGGTGGGCGGCTCGGAGGCTATAGATATCGGGTTGCGCGCCATGTGTAATCCCGGAGATGAAGTGCTGATTCCCCAGCCCAGCTATGTGTCCTATGAGCCTTGCGCGATTCTGGCAGGGGCAAAGCCGGTTATCATTGATTTGAAAGCAGAAAATGAGTTCCGTCTCACAGCGGAAGAACTGGAAAATGCTATCACAGATAAGACAAAAATTCTGATTCTGCCATTTCCTAACAATCCTACGGGAGCCATTATGGAACGTGCCGATTTGGAAGCGATTGCAGAGGTTATTATGAAACATGACATATTTGTTATGTCGGATGAAATTTATGGCGAGCTGACTTATAAAGGAAAACATGTTTCCATTGCCAGTCTGCCGGGAATGCAGGAGAGAACCATACTAATCAATGGCTTTTCCAAAGCATATGCCATGACCGGATGGCGTCTGGGTTATGCCTGCGGACCCAAGGCAATCATTGAACAGATGACCAAAATTCATCAGTTTGCCATTATGTGTGCGCCTACCACCAGCCAGTATGCAGCCATAGAGGCGTTAAAAAATGGGGATGCAGATGTGGAAGAAATGTGCACCTCTTACAACCAGCGCAGAAGATATTTAATCAATGCTTTCCGTGAGATGGGACTGGAGTGTTTTGAGCCTTTCGGTGCATTTTATGTGTTCCCCTGCATCAAGGAGTTTGGTATGACAAGCGATGAATTTGCCACCAGGTTCCTGGAGGAGGAAAAAGTGGCTGCCGTTCCCGGAACAGCTTTTGGCGACAGCGGCGAGGGATATCTGCGAATTTCCTATGCTTATTCTCTGGATAAATTAAAACTTGCCATGGGCAGGCTGGAGCATTTTATCAACAGACTGCGGGAGGAAAAAAGGTAGGAATGCACATAGTACTTCACCAGCCGGAGATACCGGCGAATACCGGAAATATTGGAAGAACCTGCGTGGCAACGGGAACCTCCCTTCATTTGATTGAGCCTTTGGGATTTCGGTTAAATGAAAAGGAAATCAAGCGGGCAGGGATGGATTACTGGGAGCAGCTTGATGTAACCAGATACATGAATTTTGCAGAGTTTCAGACAAAGCATCCCGGAGCGAAAATCTGGATGGCGACCACTAAGGCAAAACATGTGTATACGGACGTCGCCTTTGGACCGGATGATTTTATCATGTTCGGAAAAGAGAGTGCGGGCATCCCGGAGGAAATTCTGGTGGAACACGAGGAGACCTGCATCCGTATTCCTATGCTCCCTGCCATCCGTTCTTTAAATCTTTCCAATTCCGTGGCGATTGTGCTTTATGAAGCACTCCGCCAGAATGGTTTTGATGCGATGCAGATGCAGGGCGAGTTGCACAGACTGCAGTGGCAGTGAAAAGAACAGTAAAAGGTGTCGGATTTTGAACCTTTCACATAAGGAAGTAAAGGATGCGGGGGCATCTCTGTATCAAATTACGGTATAGTCTTTGTGACTATGCCGTTTTTCTTTGTCTGAATGCTTTTGTTTCAAGCTACCAAAAAAATGCTCTTGTGTCAGACTGCCGATTTTAACTTAACAAGATATTTATTAAGTTGACTGTTTGTAAGTAGGTTTATGTAAGTTATTCTATAATAATGCAGAAGGAATAGGCTACAGTGGGAGGATGTATGTCTGGACGGTTAAAAACGTTTATGCAGAAAAATGTAACGAATAGGCAGGAAATGGTTTTTAAGAAATTATTTATGATAAAATAGCCGTAAGGAGTTGCGAAAAAGGGGTGATACCATTGAACAGTTAAAATTTGAAGGAACAAAATTTTCATATTCTATGCCCTCCAGTTGGAAGCCTATTGCAAAAGATGGTAAATATGCAATCATGGGGGCAAATTATATTATTACACTTCAAAGAGGAAACTCATCGTGGACTTGTGAAATTTATAATAATTATGGTTAATGGTGGTATAAGATGAATAAAAAAATAGTGAATAACGTTCTACTTTTATTGTATCCGCTGCTTTTATTATTAGGAGTCTGGAGATACCAGACAGTTATAGAAGAGGCAATGAGAACATTTGAGGCACCATCCATACATTTAATAGTGATGGAAGTTGTCTTCTTTCTGCTGTTAGGTTTGTTCCTATACTATTTTGTGGCAGATAAACAGGATTTTCATATACTGTTCCTTATGATAGGAATGACGGAACTGGCAATTTTACTGCTTCTGGGTTGCTTTGTTGTATCCGGCGGCAGACTGTATACTATACTGTCGGGGAAAGAATTTGTTTTTGGAACGGTACTTACAATATATCTGGTATTACTTGTCAGACAGAGATGAAAATATCCATAAGGGGGCGTGTTTATACACGTTCCCTATTTTTTTACGCATAATTTTTGACATGCTGGGAAAAGTAACCTAAAAAGCGAAATGTGTATGCAGGAAGGCATGGTTACGGATATGTCTAGAACAGAAAATATAGAGAACAGAGAGCAGGACGGCATAAATGTAAAGCGGGATGATACAAATAGGGAACGCCCTTTCGGAATAGGTGATAAGATAGGGTATTTGTTCGGCGATTTTGGTAATGATTTCAGCTTCATTTTTGCCAGCAGTTATTTGATGGTGTTTTATACGAAGGTGTTGGGAATTTCCGGATTTATCGTGGGACTTCTCTTTATGGCAGCGCGTGTGGTGGATGCCTTTACGGATGTGACTATGGGGCGGATTGTTGACCGCCTGCGGCCTGCAAAAGACGGACGGTTTCGACCCTGGATTCGCAGAATGTGTATTCCGGTGGCGGTGGCAAGTACTATTATGTATCTGTACTTTGTGAAAGACTGGGCTTATGGGTGGAAAATTGTCTATATGGTAGTGACCTATCTGTTCTGGGGCAGTTTCTGTTACACAGCTATCAATATTCCCTACGGCTCCATGGCGTCGGTTATCAGCTCCGACCCGGGGGAGAGGGCATCGCTGTCTACCTTCAGAAGTGTGGGCGCCAGTCTTGCCAGTCTGGTGATTGGAACGCTGGTTCCACTTATTGTTTACGATACGGATGAGCTGGGCAACCAGATTGTGAAACCGGTACAGTTTACACTGACAGCTCTGGTATTCGGTATCTGTTCCATTATCTGTTACCTGCTCTGTTATAAACTCTGTACGGAGAGAGTTCATTTTGAAAAAAAATCGGGTACTGCGGAAACAGCAAAAAAGGAAAGTGCAGAGGGAAGTGTAGAAAAGGAAAGTTTCGGGGAAATTGCCAGAGGACTTCTGAGAAACCGTTCTCTGCTCTCCATTGTGTGTGCCGCGCTGGTGCTGCTGCTGGCATCCATGCTGGGACAGACGATGAACAATTATCTTTTTCTGGATTATTTCAAAAATGCCAAGGCAATGGCTACTTTAAATATTGTGAGTATAGGTGGAATGTTGCTGCTGGCACCCTTTATCCGCAGAATATCTACCCGTTTTGGCAAAAAAGAAGCGGGAGCTGCGGGAATGCTGCTGGCGGGAATTACCTATGTGACTCTGTATTTTCTGCATGTAAAAAGTATTCCCTTGTTTTTGGTATTAATTTTTATTGGAACGCTGGGAATCGGTTTATTTAATATGATTATCTGGGCATTTATCACAGATATCATTGATTATCAGGAAGTGAGCACTGGAAGAAGAGAGGACGGAACCGTCTATGCGGTCTATTCCTTTGCGAGAAAAGTAGGTCAGGCGCTGGCGGGAGGAATTGGTGGATTTGCCCTGACTGCCATAGGGTATGTGTCGGAGGCAAAAGTACAGACGGCACTGGTGTCCAACCGCATTTATGTGGTGGCTACGCTGGTTCCGGGTATCTGCTATCTGATTGTATTTATCATTATGCAGTTCTGGTATCCTCTGGATAAGCGTTCCGTGGAGCAGAATACTGCTTTCCTGCAACAAAAACACAATGCCGTGAAGGATTAAATACAGGTATTGTTTCAAGATGCCGATTGTACGGCGGAATGTGAGGAAAAATGCAGTTTGACAGGGAAATTGGCTGTGGCGTGGAAATTTTTGCTACATTGGAAAATGGAAAAGCATGGGTGGAGTGCAGGTTTCGTCTACAGGAAGAAGAAAGCGATGCTGTTGAAAACTTTTTTCTGGAAGTGCATGTGCTGGATGGGGAAGACCGGGAAATTCTGCGGTGTACACAGTCGGTGAGGGAGGAGGAGCCTCTTAAGGGACTGATTATACATCCCCATTTATGGCAGGGACTGGAGTCGCCTTATTTATACAAGGCCTTTCTTTATCTGACAGATGAAAAGGGGGAGGTTCTGGACGAGGAGCAGGTGCTTTTTCCTGTCCGCAGTTTCCGGGAAGTCTCCGATAGTCTGTGGATGTTAAATGAAATCCCATTTCCTGTCAGGGCAGTGGCGTATCATTCTCCCAGGGCAGAGAGCAGTGAGGAGTACAGGGCGTGTGTCTGGCGGGATTTTGCCATCATCCGGCAGATGGGGGCAAACACCATCTGTATTGCCAATCCGGCAGAGGATATGTGTCTGTGCGGGATGTGTGAGGAATATGGTTTTGTGGTGTGGCAGGGCGCAGAGAGTGTGGCTTTTGAAAGTCTTATGGAGAAAAATGGGCGTTTTCCCAGTGAACAATACTTTATTTATAAGGCTCATTGGAGCCTGGAGCCTTTTATTTTCATTGCGGAAAACAGCCTGCGTTATCAGAAAAACGGCAGTGCACAAGTGATGGTATACAGTAACGCAGATAAGGTGGCGTTATATGTGAATGGGATTTTGCATGAGTTTGGCAGAAGTGGGCCAGTATTTCTTTTTCAGGAAGTTCCTACCAACAAACTGCCCCTGATGCTGACCGCAGAGGCGGGGGAGTGCATTATGTCTGTGACAGCATATCCCCATAGGTAATAGTAGTATGGAGGATTCACAGAAATTTCACACAATCAACACTTTTTCATGACATTTACCTTGTAGGATAACTACGAGATTAGGATAGAAGTTTTGAGAAAGGAATGGTAAAGAGTATGATTGAGGTGAAAAACCTGACGAAAAAGTACGGAAACCATATTGCTGTGGATAATCTTTCCTTCTGTGTGGAAAAGGGTCAGATATATGGATTTCTGGGACCTAATGGAGCCGGAAAATCTACGACCATGAATATCCTGACAGGTTATCTGGCGGCAACGGATGGAAACGTAATGGTAAATGGAAAGAATGTACAGAAGGAGCCGGAGGAAGCCAAGAGAAGTATAGGTTATCTGCCTGAGCTGCCACCTCTCTATATGGATATGACTGTGGGAGAGTATCTTGCGTTTGTTGCGGAGTTAAAAAAGGTTCCCAGAGCGGAACGTGCAAAGCAGATTGCGGAAGTCATGGAAATGACACAGATTGCGGATAAGAAAAGTCGCCTGATTAAAAATCTTTCCAAGGGTTATCGTCAGAGGGTTGGTCTGGCGCAGGCGATTCTGGGATATCCTGAGGTGATTATTCTGGATGAGCCTACAGTAGGTCTTGACCCTAAGCAGATTATTGAAATTCGTGATTTGATTCGCAGACTGGGTGAAAATCATACCATTATTTTGAGTTCCCATATTTTGTCGGAGGTGAGTGCTGTCTGCGACCATATCATGATTATTGCGCATGGCAGGCTGGTTGCCAGCGATTCCCCGGAAGGGCTGCAGAGACGGATGAACCACACCATGGAAATCAGGCTGACTGTGAAAGGTGATTCCGACAGTGTGGTATCTGTATTGGAGTGCATAGACGGAGTTGCAGGAGTGGAAAAGCTGGAGGAAGACAGCGAAGGCTGTGTGCAGTGCAATGTAATTGCCGGGCAGGGTGTGGATATCAGGGAGAAAATATTTTATGCACTGGCAGAGGCAAAGCTGCCTATTTTAGCCATGCAGCATATTGAGAAATCTCTGGAAGACATTTTCCTGGAGTTGACGGAAGATACAACAGAAAACGGGACGGAGAATACTGCGGAGGACCGTATAGGAGATTCTGTGGAGAATCCGGCAGAAAACTGTGCAGAAAATGCCGCAGAGAATCCGGCAGAAGACGCAATAGATACACAGAAGGAGGAACAGTGACATGTTGGCGATATATAAGAGAGAATTAAAATCCTATTTCCGTTCCTTTATCGGATTTCTATTTGTGGCGGTTGTTTTATTTTTCCTTGGTTTATATTTTACTGTATACAACATGATGTATGGGTATCCCTATTATGCCTATGTGGTATCAGGGGCACTGATTATACTGCTGATAGCGGTTCCGGTTCTCACTATGCGCAGTCTGGCGGAGGAAAAGAAAAACAAGACAGACCAGTTGATTTTGACGGCTCCGGTGACCGTTGGAAGTATTGTCATCGGCAAATTTCTTGCACTGTTGACGGTCTTTGCCATACCGGTGGCAGTTTCCTGCGTTTACCCTTTGATAATGAGTGCCTTTGGTTCTGTGCCCATGGGAGAAGCCTATCTGGCGATTCTGGCATTTTTCCTGTTTGGCATGACAGCGCTTGCACTGGGATTGTTTGTTTCCGCACTGACAGAGAGCCAGGTGATTGCGGCGGTACTTGGATTTGTGGTACTGTTTCTGGGATATATGATGACCTCCATCACTAATATAATTTCCTCTACCGGAAACTGGCTGACGAAGATTTTAAGCTGTTTTGACTTATATACACCTTTTGCAAATCTGTTGTCGGGGACGCTGAATATTGGTTCTATTATCTATTTTGTGTCCATAACTGCACTGGTGCTGTTTTTGACAACACAGTCCATTCAAAAAAGACGTTATAGTGTTTCGGTGAAAAATTTCAGTATAGGCGCATACAGCTCCGGCATGATTGCTGTAGCGGTGGTGATTGCGGTTATCGTCAATATTGCAGTGGGAGAGATGCCTGCTACATGGACTGCTGTTGATTTGACAAGTGAAAAGTTATATTCCCTCACAGAGCAGACAAAGGATTATGTACGGACCATTGATGAAGATGTGGTAATTTATGTGCTGGCAAAGGAGGACAATCAGGATACCACTCTGGGGCAGACCCTACAAAGATACGATGATTTGTCAGAGCACATTACAGTGGAATATGTAGACCCTACTGTAAATCCTATGTTTGTGCAAAAATATACCTCTTCCGGTGTCACCACAAACAGTCTGATTGTGGTGAGTGACAAGAGGAGTAAAGTGATTGATTATAGCTCAGTATATGAAACCAGTTTTGATTATCAGACATATGCGAGCACTACCACCGGATATGATGGAGAAGGTCAGATTACCAGTGCCTTGGATTTTTGTCTGTCAGATGATATGCCGAAAGCGTACATAACTATCGGACATGGGGAGGCATCCCTGGAAAGTGGTTTTACCAATGCCCTCAGCCGGGAAAATGTAGAGTATGAAAGTATTAATCTGATGAACCATGATACCGTTCCGGAGGATGCCGCCTGCCTGATTATCAATGGAGCAGGCAGTGATTTTTCGGCGGATGACAAGGATAAGGTGATTGCCTATCTGGAAAGGGGCGGCAAAGTAATTCTGATAACGACCATAACCACAGAAGAAACACCGAATCTGGATGCCATTATGGATTATATGGGAATCCGTCTGGTGGATGGAGTGGTCGTGGAAGAAAATAAAGACAATTATTACGGAGTGCCCTACTATCTGCTGCCGGAGGTGGCATCATCCGAATATACTACCGGAATATATGGCAATTATTATATCTTTGCTCCTCTGGCACAGGGTATGATTATTGAGGATGAGGAAGCAGAAAATATGGAATATGTAACTCTTTTATCTACTTCCGGGGATGCTTTTTCCAAAGTGGATACCAGTAATCTGGAGAACTATGATAAGGCGGAGGGTGACATTGACGGTCCTTTTGTAATTGGTGTTGCCGCAGAGAAGACTCTGGAGGACGGTACGGCTGCTTTGGTTGCTTTTAGCTGCGACCAGATTTTTACCACAAATGCCAACAGCATGGTGAGCGGTGCCAACCAGATGCTGTTTGTGAATACCATAAGCCGTTTTGTCAATCACGAGGTCAGTGTTTCTGTTCCGGTGAAAAGCTATAATGTATCCAGTCTGACAGTGCCTATGGCGAGAGCGATTCTTGTGGGAGTGATGACTATGGTGGTGTTGCCGGTTACATGTATTATTGCAGGATTTATAATCTGGTTCAGAAGGAGGAAACGCTGATGAAAAAACAACGAAACCAGTTGATATTTCTTGTAGTGGTTCTTGCAATTCTGGCAGCAGGCTTTTTTGCCCTGAAATATTATAATAAACAACAGGATGAAAATGCAAAGGAGGCTGTGAGTGATGTGGTTTTCAATGTTGGGGCAGAAGACATTTTAAAGATTATCTATGAATATTCTGGAGAAACGAATTGTTTTGAGAAGGTTGATGATACCTGGTATTATGCCAAGGACCATTCTCTGGATATCAACCAGTACAACATAAACAGTATGGCGGAGAAATGTGCCGGACTGGCTGCCACGCAGACCATTGAAGATGTGACGGATATGTCACAATATGGATTGGATACAGATGCCCGCACTATTCGTTTTGAAACAGCAGAAGAAAGTTACACCTTCAAGATTGGTGACAATAACACCATTACAGATATTTATTATATCTGTGAACCAAAAGATTCTACGGTGTACGCAGTCTCTTCTTCTATTGTTACAGTATTTAACTATACGTTGGATGATGTAGTAAAAGATTCCGTAAGCAGTGGTGATTCGGAAGAGTAAAAAAATCCTCTAATGCAGAGCATATTATCCGCATTAGAGGATTTTTAAAGTCTATTTTAGCAATTTACTGTTTTGTGAACCGCATCCAGTTGATATTAAATCCACCGGTACGTGCCGCAATGCCAAAAGTCTGGCTGCCGGCATTCAGGTGTACAGTCATGGAAACGGTGGTCCAGTTCTGCCAGTCTCCGGTATTGGGAATGGTAACTTCACCCAGTCTGGTAGAGCCGGAATTCTGCTCCAGGGCAAGTCTTCCGGCATTTCCGGTAGATGCCACGCGGAATTCTACAAGATAGGTTCCTGAAACCGGAATTTCCACATTGTCATAGCTCATCCAGTCATTGTCATCAATATAACCTACGTTCTGCCCACCCTCGCTGCAGCCTTCGATTTGTACACCACTCATATAAGAATAGTGTTCTGCCTCCACAGTGACAGGAGGAACGGATGTGGAAGTGCTGCCTGAAGAACCGCCGGATACGTTCACAGGTGTAAATTTTATCCAATTCAGATTATAACCGCCTATAGGAGCTGCAATGCCAAAGGTCTGGCTGCCGGCGTTTAAGTTCACGGTCATGGAGACAGTAGTCCAGTTCTGCCAGTTTCCGGTATTGGGAATGGCAACTTCCCCTAATCTGGTGGCGCCGGAGTTCTGCTCAAGGCGTAGGATACCGGCATTTCCGGTAGATGCCACACGAAATTCTACAAGATATGTGCCCGATGCAGGAATCTCCACATTGTCATAACTCATCCAGTCGTAGTTATCAATGTAGCCTACATTTTGTCCGCCTTCACTGCACCCTTCGGTCTGTACACCGCTCATGGCAGCATAATGTTCTGCTTCAACCAGAATGCTGTTTCCCATAGAAGGTGTAGATGGAGAAGAAGGTGTGGTGGATGATACGGGAGCTGTCTTGGAATAGCTTGCAGCAGCGTACTGGGCAGTAAGCGGCGTTGCGCCATTATAGGAGCCCAGCCAACTGTCAACTCCGGTTCCCGGCCAGGCGTTCATCATGATTTTACCGGGAGTGCTGGGAATATTATTGGTAGCGGTGTAAACCGGACTGCCGTCCACATACCATGTGATATAGCCGGGCTGCCAGTCGAATCCATAGGTATGGAAGTCTGCGGAAGCGTCAAAGCCCAGAGAGTACAAATATTCATGCTCTCCTACGCTGTTTGTGAAATAGTTAAACTGTACTTTGGTGGTATCTTTTCCCAGAAATTCAATATCAATTTCATCCCATACGGTTCCGTCCGTCGGTCCGGTATAAGTGAAGAAAGAAGAAACCACTCCTACATTTTTAATGGGTTTCATGGTAACTTCGTAATAGCCGTATCCAAAGGTTTTGGAAGTGCGGTATTCGCCGCCTGCGTAGCTGTATCCGGAGTTGGTTACCGTATCTCTTGTGATAGAAATATTAGTGAGATTATTGGAAAATGTCACATTATTGGAACGCCACATACAGTTGAACATACCACCGTTTGTCCAGCCGTTGGAAATTTCCATCTCGTTGCTGTCAAAATAAGACATATTAATATTATATTTACTGTTAGTGAACTGCGCTGCTTCTGCATCATACGGTTTGATGCTGATAGCTGCAGCAAGTGAAAGTGCTAATGTTAAAACTGCTGAAATACCTTTTTTACCCCAAATTTTTTTCATTTTCAATGTTTGTCCCTCCCAAGGATTTATCGAATTGTTAAAGTGTCAGGTAGAAGTAACCGCCAACCTCCTTTCCATATCTACCTTTAAGATAGTTAAATTTTAACATTGGAAAAAACTTGGGATATATCACTTTTATTACATTTATATTATTTTTTTGTCCTTATAAAGCGATATAATGGCGAAATAAGTAGATTCATGGGCGAAATATTTTTGATGCGCTATTAAGAAAGATGATTAGGATGTTAAAATTAAATGAGAAAAAAGCGGGAATTAGTATGCGGAAAAGCTGAAAAATTTGCTATAGGATAGTACTAAATTGAAAAAAAGTCCAAATTAGTATGATGAAACTGATAGAAATGCGTCAGTGCATGATACTAAATCTGGGAAAAGTCCAAATCAGTATGACGAAAGTCAAGGAAATTCATCGAGGCATGGTACTAAATCCGAAGAAAGTTCAGATTAGTACGACCAAAGCTGAAAAAGTCTATCGAGGAATAGTACTAAGTTGAAGAAAAGTCAAAATTAGTATGACAAAGGTCAAGAAAATTTATCAAGGCATGGTACTAAATTCGGGAAAAGCCCAGATTAGTACGACCAAAGCTGAAAAAGTCTATCGAGGAATAGTACTAAATTGAAGAAAAGTCCAGATTAGTATGATGAAGGTGATGGAAATTCGTCAATGCATGATACTAAATCCAGGAAAAGTCCAAATCAGTATGATGAAAGTCAAGAAAATTCATCAGGGCATGGTACTAAATTCGGGAAAAGTCCAAATCAGTATGACGAAAGTCAAGGAAATTCATCAGGGCATGGTAC
>CAZRZM010000038.1:0-20219 GCA_964604575.1 uncultured Acetatifactor sp. | reverse complement strand
GCCGTCATTTTTGCCATAATCCAGATATAGCATACTTGCCACTGCATCCATACGGATACCATCTGCATGGTACTTCTCCACCCAGAATAAGGCGTTGGCAATCAGATAGTTGGACACCTGGGGTCTGCCATAGTTATAAATCAAGGTTCCCCAGTGAGGATGACTGCCCTGTCTGGGGTCCTTATGCTCATAGAGACAGGTGCCGTCAAAATTAGACAGTCCATAAGTATCTCTCGGAAAATGTGCGGGCACCCAGTCCAGAATCACGCCAATCCCTGCTTTATGCAGTTCATTCACAAAAAACATGAAATCCTCAGGCGAGCCATATCTCGCCGTGGGAGCGTAATAGCCGATAACCTGATAGCCCCATGAGGCATCGAAAGGATGCTCCATGACCGGCATAAGTTCCACATGGGTGTACCCCATTTCTTTCACATAGTCGATAACTCTGGGTGCAATCATGCGCCAGTTGGCATATTCTTCTCCCTCTGCCGGCTCCACAAAAGAACCGGGATACATTTCATACACACTTAACGGTGCATTTCCCATCTGATAATCTGAACGTTTCGCAATAAAATCCTTATCCTCCCATGCAAAACCATCCAGGGAAACAATGACCGAGGCATTTTCAGGACGCAGCTGTGCCGCATTTCCATAAGGGTCCGCTTTCAAATAAGTGATACCACTCTTTAGCTTCAGTTCATATTTATAATTCTCACCACATTTTGCTCCGGGAATAAAAAGTTCAAAAATACCGCCCCTATCCAGTTTACGCATCTGATGGACTCTGCCATCCCACCGGTTAAAATCTCCCACCACGCTGATTCGCATGGCATTTGGCGCCCACACTGCAAAATAGACTCCCTCCACTCCATCAATCTGCATGGGATGTGCTCCCAGCTTTTCATATATGGTATAGTGGATTCCACTTTCAAATTTCACAATATCCTGCTCAGAAATCTGAGGGGCATAGCGGTAAGGCTCTCCGTAAACCACTTTCTGCCCATCATCATAGACAGCCTCATACTGATAACCCGGAAGCTCCTTCTCTGGAATAAGTACAGCAAAATAACCGTCTTCATCTGCCACTTCCATCACAGTATCTTCCTCAAAACCGGGGTTTTTCTTGTCCAGCCACTGGATTGTCACCTCATCCGCCCCCGGAAAATATGCCTGAATCAAAGTCTGATTTCCCACCTTATGAGGTCCCAGCAGCTCATGGGGATTGCTGCACTCGGAATAAATAATTTCTTCAATTTTAGGCCAGTTCATTAATTTGTATAATTTATTTGTCATAGCCATTCCCTTCCGCGCCCTGCGCAATATTTTTTTGGAAAATACAGCAAATATTTACTGAATTTATAAGTCCATTAAATTTTTAATTCCAATAAATTTACAATTCATGGAGAAACAGTCCACTCCTGAGTTTCGGCTCAAACCATGTTGACTTGGGCGGCATCAGTTTCCCTGCATCTGCCACGTCAAACAATTCCCCGATGGATGTAGGATACATGGAAAATGCAACTTTCATATCCATATGGACTCTTCTTTCCAGTTCCTTCAGCCCGCGGATGCCCCCTACAAAATCAATTCTTTTATCACTCTTGGGATCCTCAATTCCCAAAATGGGCGAAAGCAGATAATCCTGCAGAATGGAAACATCCAGTCCTTTCACAGCATCATCACTTAAAATCTCTTCTTTTGCAGTCAGCATATACCATTTGTCTTCCAGATACATTCCAAAAGTACCTTTTTTAATGGGAGAATATGCCTGGCATCCAACCTCTTTTACCAGAAAGCTTTCCCCAATTCTGCGTAAAAATGTTTCTTTATCATAACCATTTAAATCTTTTACCACCCGGTTATAATCCATGATATGTAATTCCTCGTCCGGAAACAGCACCGAAAGGAAATAGTTAAATTCCTCTTCTCCTGTGTAATCCGGATGTTCCTGTCTTCTCATCAGCCCTACTTTTACAGCAGATGCACAGCGGTGATGCCCGTCGGCAATGTAGACCGCATCAATCTTTTCAAAGGCATCGCAAACTGCCTTAATATCCTGAATATCATCCACCAGCCACACACGATGTCTGATATCATCCTCACTTACAAAATCATAGACGGCATTTTTCTGCTTATTTGCTGCAATAATCTGCCCCAGTACTTTATTCGCCCGATATGCCAGAAAAATAGGGCCCGTCTGCATATTGCAGACATTGACATGGTTAATTCTGTCCTGTTCCTTGTCTGCCCTGGTATTTTCATGCTTCTTGATTACATTATTGCAGTAATCATCTATGGAAGCGCAGGCAACAATTCCGGTCTGGCTTCTGTTCCGGAAGGTCTGTTCATATAAATAGTAACATGGCTTGTCCTCCTGTACAAACCTTCCTTCTTTTATCCAGTCCCGGAGCAACTGTGAAGCTTTGTCATAAACTTCAGGCGCATAGGTATCCACTTCCATACCAAACTGCGTTTCCGCCCTGTCGACAGCAAGAAAAGAATATGGGTTGTCCTTTACTATCTCCACAGCTTCTTCCCGGTTATATACATCATAGGGAAGCGCCGCTATTTTACTCTCCATCCCCTCTGCCGGGCGGTATGCCCGAAATGGTTTTATCTCTGCCATAAAAATATCCTCTCCTCCTACTTCTTAAACGAGCAACTGCCTTGCTCTGGACAATTCCATTTTATCAAAATAAACTGTACATAACAAGCATTTGATGTTATTATTTATGGCAGAAAACTGAAACTCTGCACAGAAAGGATTGGTGAGGTATGACGGATGAACAAAGAGCAATATTAAACCGCATTAATAATTATGCCGAGAAAGTTTTAGGAGATATCGACCCACAGAAGGTTCCGGTTTCTACCCAGTTAGACAAATTGAAACCTATTATGGAGGAAATTGCCAGGGAAAAAAATATGAGTCTGGAAGATTTTTTCATTCTCTATATGGATTTACAGAGCGAAGCTGCCTGTCTTTCCGAGCAGAAGCTGCGCGACGAGCTTCAGGACTTAAATATGGGGGACGGCTCCCCCCTGCTGTTCCGCTGAGCATTTCCCAAACCAAAAGGATGTCCGTCTATCTTTACAGAATCGACGAACATCCTTTTTTCCATTAGTTCTCTTATATTTATTTTACCACTCTTACGCGCATAACACCTTCGATAGCTTCCAAATCTTTGATAGCATCTTCAGGAGCGGCAGCCTCAATATCAAACATGCTGTATGCCACTTCTCCTTTGGATTTATTAGTCATATCACTGATATTGATGCCTTTTGCACCGAATACTGCGGTCAGTTTGGTAATCATATTGGCAATGTTCTTGTGGAAAACTGCCACACGACCTGTTTTCGTACATACGCCCATATCGCAGGCAGGGTAATTAACACTGTTCTTGATATTACCATTCTCCAGATAATCCATCATTTCCTGGACTGCCATAATCGCACAGTTGTCTTCACTCTCCTCCGTACTTGCTCCAAGATGGGGAATTACAATACATCCTTTCGCACCTGCGGTTGTGGTATTAGGGAAATCGGAAACATAGCGGGCTACTTTTCCACTGTTTAAGCCTTCCAGCACATCCGCTTCATTTGCAAGCAAATCTCTGGCAAAGTTGAGCAGAACAACGCCGTCTTTCATCCTGGCAATGGCATCTTTATTAATCATGCCCTTCGTGCTGTCCAGCAGGGGAACATGAATCGTGATATAATCACAGTCTGCGTAGATATCTTCCACGTTCAGCACATGTTTTACGGAACGGCTTAAATTCCATGCCGCATTTACGGACAGATAAGGGTCATAACCATATACTTCCATACCCAGTGCAATCGCTGCATTTGCAACCTTGACACCAATGGCGCCCAGACCAATTACACCCAGCTTTTTGCCCTGGATTTCTGTACCTGCGAAATTCTTCTTTTCTTTTTCAGCGGTTTTGGCGATGTTCTCATCCTCCTTGGAAGCTTTCACCCACTCGATGCCGCCTACAATATCACGGGCAGCAAGGAGCATACCTGCAATGACAAGCTCCTTTACGCCATTTGCATTTGCTCCGGGAGTATTAAATACAACAATACCCTGCTCTGCACACTTATCCAAAGGGATATTATTAACGCCTGCTCCTGCTCTTGCAACCGCAAGCAATTTCTCAGGCAGTTCCATCTCGTGCATGGATGCGCTTCTTACCAGAATACCTTCCGCCGCATTCACATCTTCTGTCAACTGATACTCAGCAGACAAATTATCCAGTCCCACTTTGGAGATAGGATTTAAACAATTCAACTGAAACATAATATCAAACCATTTCCTTTCTTTTACCTGCATATCCTCTATGCAGACATCTGTTTATCTTATCGAAATGAAATTTCATTCCTTTCAGGCTTTGCAGTTCTGTGCTTCAAATTTCTTCATAAATTCAACTAATTTCTCAACACCCTCGATAGGCATTGCATTGTAGATGCTTGCGCGCATACCGCCCACAGTTCTGTGACCTTTCAGGTTCTCAAATCCTGCGGCTTTTGCTTCTTTTACAAACTTAGCATCCAGTTCTTCATCTCCTGTCACAAAAGGAACATTCATCAGGGAACGGTCTTCTTTGCGGACAGTGCCTTTGAACAGTTTGCTTTCATCCAGATAATCATAGAGAATCTTGGCTTTTTTCTCGTTATATTCTTTCATTGCCTCTAAACCGCCCATTTTTTTCAGCCACTTAAAGACTTTACCACAGATATAAATACCATAAGCAGGCGGCGTATTATACAGGGATTCTGCATCTGCATGTACTTTATAGCGCAGCATGGTGGGAGTTCCGGGAAGCACGTCTTCCGTAATCAAATCTTCCCTGATAATAACAATAACCACACCGGCAGGTCCGATGTTTTTCTGGACACCACCATAAATTACGCCATATTTGGATACATCCACAGGCTCGGACAAAAAGCAGCTTGATACATCCGCCACCAGTGTTTTGCCCTTTGTATTAGGCAGAGTCTTAAACTTTGTACCGTAAATGGTATTATTCTCACAAATATATACATAGTCTGCGTCTTCGCTGACAGGAAGGTCTGAACAGTCAGGAATATAAGAAAAGGTCTCATCCTCAGAAGAAGCAATTTTATTTGCCTTGCCGTAGAGACATGCCTCCTGATATGCTTTCTTAGCCCACTGTCCGGTTACAATATAATCTGCAACCTTATTTTTCATCAGGTTCATGGGAATCATGGCAAACTGCTGGCTTGCACCACCCTGAAGGAAAAGCACCTTATAGTTATCGGGAATTTTCATTAAATCTCTCAAATCTGCTTCCGCTTCCTTGATAATTGTCTCATATGCTTTGGAACGGTGGCTCATCTCCATTACAGACATACCGGTTCCCCGATAATCAAGCATCTCTTCTGCTGCTTCCTTTAATACTTCTTCCGGCAGTACAGCAGGACCTGCTGAAAAATTATATACTCTTGCCATTTTTAAATCCTCCTAAAATGATATGTAAAAAGCCATAGATATAGAATAAGCTTTCCTTTTACTTTAGTCAACTGCATTGTTAAATTATTTTTAAAAAAAATTACTAATCTCTATAAAACATCACCACGGGAGTGCCAATTTCCACAGCGTCATACAGTTCCCCCGCCATCTCGGAAGGCAGATTGATACAGCCATGGGAACCTGCTGTCTGATATATTTCCCCGCCAAACTCATCGCGCCAGCCTGCATCATGGATACCGATATTACCCTTGACAGGCATCCAGTATTTCACAAAAGAGGCATACCCCTCTCCCCGCAGAGTCCGGTTTTTCTGTTTGTTGTACACATAGTTCACTCCCGCAGGGGTGCCCATCCTGCGCCGCATATTGCCGGTTACAATCTCCGTCTCCAGTTGCAGCAAACCGTTCTGATAAAAATAGAGCATCTGGTTCGTCATATCCACCTCAATATAGGTGTCTCCGATATCGTTTTCTCCCAGAAAAAGACTGGTCTGTTCATAGGATGGCTTGTGGGAAATCTCTTCTTCCCCCGATTTATCTGCTGATACACCGATATTATTTATCTGCCGGGAAAGATAATCTGTCAAAAAAGCCTTTTCCTCCTTCTGGTTAATTCTGGTTCCGTATATACCGCCGGAAACCATAACCGTATCTCCCTCCGAGGTCAGAAACTCTCTTTCCTTTCCCACTGTATCATACTTTTCTGCCAGTGAAACCACAAACTCTGAAATTGCTGACTCATCCAGCATCAGCCTGCCTTCTGCGTCCGTAAGAACCATATTATCTTCTGCCTGCAGAAAGAAAGACATATCCGCTTCCTCCAGCCGGACCTGGTCCTCTCCCATGTCATAACAGAGTCCCTTACTCTGAAAAGAAGAAATCCTCTCCCAGAGCTGCCATGTCTTCTGCTGCTCCGCTGTCATGACCAAATCATAATACAACACTCCATCGTATGTAAGCGTTGTGTCTCCCTCCTGTATTGCCTCCAGAAGCATTTCATAGGCTTTTTCCAGATGTATTCTGTCATGCAGTCCATCTTTCAGAAAATAGCCTTTCTGTTGTGACCAGCCAATGGAAAGCCCCTCCTCTTTCTGTCTTTCTGCTTTCACAAAGGGCAAAGCTTCCCACAGCTTTTGCAGTTTTTCTTCATTGTAAGTAACAGTCGGAAGTAGTGTATGATTTTTATGCAGTGTGATATTGTCTATCCATAAATAGGGGTTCTGCTCCCTCTGGTAACTGACAAGGGGGAGCAGATAATCACCATGATACTCTGCATCTTCCAGAGAAATCTCATAAGAAACGCCTTCTTTATCCGTAACGACGATAACCGGAGCCTCCAGTCGGGATACCAGCTCCGCATTAACGTCTTCTACGGATTTGCCGGTACAATACACACCGTTAATCCAGGTATTGAAGCTGAATGTATCTCTATAATAGAACGCCAGCAGATAGTATCCCGCCAATACCAGAAGTATCCATATAAATAATACAAGTAGTAGTTTTTTACTCTTATGTGCCATATTCCATCATGCAATTAAATGCTTATTATTGGTTTTTAAGGTCATCTCCGTCAAATACCTCTGCAATAGGCGCTCCTGCGGGAACCATAGGAAATACCTTGTCATCCTCAGGAATCATGCACTCAATTACTACCGGAGCTTTCAGGGAGATAGCTTTCTCAATGGCAGGCGCAACTTCTTCTTTGCTGGTAACGCGGATTGCCGCGCATCCCAGACCTTCTGCCACTTTACAGAAGTCAACCTTGTCATTTAACACCGTCTGGGAATACCGTTTACCATAAAAAAGTGTCTGCCACTGACGCACCATACCAAGTACATGATTATTAATCACCACCTGAATAATGGGAATATTGTAACGGCTTGCCGTTGCAAGCTCATTCATATTCATGCGGAAGCAGCCGTCTCCTGCAATATTGATGCAGATTTTATCCGGCTGTCCCACCTGGGCTCCGATGCAGGCTCCCAGCCCGTAACCCATGGTGCCGAGTCCGCCGGAGGAAAGGAAAGTGCGTGGCGCAGTGTACTGGTAATACTGGGCTGCCCACATCTGGTGCTGTCCCACATCCGTTGTGATAACAGCCTCTCCTCTGGTTATACGGTCTATCTCCTGTATTACATAAGGGCAGGATAACTGTGTATCGTCATATTTCAAAGGATACTTCTGCTTCAATTCTTCAATCCGCTGCATCCACTGGGTATTGTCCTGCTGCTTAAGTCTGGAGTTAAGTACTTTCAGTACTTCTTTCAAATCACCCACCATGGAAGCGTCCACGCGGATATTTTTGTTAATTTCCGCCACATCAATGTCGATATGAACAATTCTGGCATTCTCTGCAAAACGTTTGGGATTACCGATTACGCGGTCAGAGAATCTGGCTCCCAGGGCAATAAGCAAATCACATTCACTGACACCCAGGTTGGAGGTCTTTGTTCCGTGCATACCAATCATACCTGTATAGCGCGGACTCCTGCCGTTGAAAGCGCCCTTTGCCATCAGCGTATCACACACCGGGGCGTCAATCAGGTCTGCAAAAGCAGCCACCTCATCCGAGGCTCCTGATATGACTGCACCACCGCCAAGATAGATGTAGGGCTTTTGGGATTCGTTGATAAATCCAATGATTTTTTCCAAATCTTCTTCGGAATAATCAGATACCGTCTGGGTCTTAGCCGGTTTCATGGGAGTAAACTCACAGACAGCCGCTGTCACATCCTTCGTGATATCTACCAGCACAGGACCGGGACGTCCGGTTTTGGCAATAGTAAATGCCTTGCGGATGGTGTCAGCCAGAATCTCCACATTTTTGACAATAAAACCATGTTTTGTGATAGGCATGGTTACGCCGGCAATATCCACCTCCTGAAAACTGTCTTTTCCCAGAGCCGGAAGATTGACATTCGCAGTAATTGCCACCATGGGTACGGAATCCATATATGCTGTGGCAATACCCGTCACCAGATTAGTGGCGCCGGGTCCACTGGTTGCCATGCAGACACCTACCTTGCCCGTTGCCCTGGCATAACCGTCTGCCGCATGTGCCGCACCCTGCTCATGGGATGTGAGAATATGATTAATTTCACTGCTGTGCTTATATAAAGCATCGTATATATTCAATATTGTTCCGCCAGGATAGCCGAAAACCGTATCGACTCCCTGCTCTTTCAAACACTCTATTACAATTTCAGAACCCGTCAACTGCATTTTTTCATCCTCCCACTTACAATATATTTATTACTGGTTTTTGGATGGCACTTCCAGTACGGCACCTCTGTTTCCACTGGTTACCAGCTCGTGATATCTTGCCAGATATCCGGTTAAGTGCTGTTCCCTGGGCTGCCAATTAGCTTTTCTCCTTGCCAGTTCTTCATCGGAAACTGCCATATCCAGTCTGTTTTCAGGAATATTGATGCGGATAATATCTCCTTCTTCCACAAGGGCAATAGGTCCGCCTACCGCCGCTTCCGGAGACACATGTCCGATGGACGCGCCGCGGGAAGCTCCTGAGAAACGGCCATCCGTAATCAATGCAACGGAGGAACCCAGTCCCATACCTGCAATGGCAGAGGTGGGATTTAACATCTCGCGCATACCGGGACCTCCTTTGGGGCCTTCGTAACGGATAACCACAACATCGCCTGCCACAATTTTACCGGATTTGATTGCGGCAATGGCATCCTCCTCACAGTCAAATACTCTGGCAGGTCCTTCATGTACCAGCATTTCAGGTGCTACTGCAGAACGTTTTACCACACCGCTGTCCGGCGCCAGATTTCCTTTCAGAATTGCGATACCGCCAGTCTCAGAGTAAGGATTCTCCACAGGTCTGATGACCTCCGGGTTACGGTTGACACAGTTTTTGATATTTTCACCAATGGTAGTTCCATTGACAGTCATACAGTCAAGACGGAGCAGATTCTTCTTGGTAAGCTCGTTCATTACAGCGTATACGCCGCCTGCCTCATTCAAATCTTCCATGTAAGTAGGACCAGCCGGTGCCAGATGGCACAGATTCGGCGTTACTGCTGATAATTCATTTGCAATATCCAGATTCAGCTCCACACCTGCTTCTTTTGCAATGGCAGGAAGATGTAACATGGAGTTAGTGGAGCATCCCAGCGCCATATCTACGGTGAGGGCATTCATGAACGCATCTTCCGTCATAATATCTCTGGGCTTGATATCCTTTTCCACAAGCTCCATAATCTTCATACCTGCATGTTTTGCAAGACGTATTCTCTCGGAATAAACCGCCGGAATGGTGCCGTTACCTTTCAGACCCATACCGATTGCTTCCGTCAGACAGTTCATGGAGTTGGCTGTATACATACCGGAGCAGGAACCGCAGGTAGGACATACTTTTTCCTCAAACTCTGCCAGTTCTTCCATGCTCATGGTGCCTGCCGCCACACTTCCCACTGCCTCAAACATGGAAGAAAGACTTCTCTTCTGTCCATGCACATGACCCGCCATCATGGGACCACCGGATACAAAAATAGTAGGAATATTCAGTCTTGCGGCTGCCATCAAAAGTCCGGGTACATTTTTGTCACAGTTGGGCACACATACCAGACCGTCAAAACCATGTGCCAGCGCCATGCACTCTGTACTGTCTGCAATCAAATCTCTGGTAACCAGAGAATATTTCATGCCTACATGCCCCATGGCAATACCGTCACAGACTGCAATCGCAGGGAATACCACAGGCATACCGCCTGCCATGGCAACACCCATCTTGACTGCATCCACAATTTTATCCAAATTCATATGTCCCGGAACAATTTCATTATAGGAGCTTACAATACCAATCATGGGACGGCGGCGCTCTTCCTCTGTGTATCCTAATGCGTTAAAAAGGCTTCTGTGGGGAGCCTGTGCTGTACCTGTCTTAACCGAATCACTTCTCATAACTTTATCTCTCCTTATTTCTATATTATTTCACTAATCTTTTTCTGCTTCTTTATAATCTTTTTGCAGTCTGTTCCTGTCAGATTCGCTCTGCCAGCAAATCACCCATCTGACTGCATCCTACTCTGGTGCAGCCTTCGGACATAATATCCACTGTGCGGTATCCATCCTTTAACACCTGCTTTACTGCATTTTCAACAGCATCTGCTTCTCTGTCCAAATCAAAGCTATAGCGCAGCATCATGGCAGCACTGAGAATGGTTGCAATGGGATTGGCTATATTCTGACCTGCAATATCCGGCGCCGAACCATGACTGGGCTCATACAGACCAAATTTGGTATCATTTAAGCTTGCACTTGCCAGCATTCCGATAGAGCCGGTAACCATGCTTGCCTCGTCAGACAAAATATCACCAAACATATTCTCCGTTAAAATTACATCAAACTGTGCCGGATTTTTCACAAGCTGCATGGCACAGTTGTCAACAAGCATATGCTCCAGTGTAACCTCCGGGTAGTCTGCTGCAACCTCTTCCACTACTTTTCTCCAGAGCCTGGAGGAATCCAGAACATTTGCCTTATCTACACTGGTTACTTTTTTTCTGCGCTTCATGGCAATATCAAAGCCCTTAACTGCAATACGGCGAATTTCATTTTCGTCATAAGTAAGAGTGTCAATGGCTTTCCTGACACCGTTTTCCTCAATGGTCTTACGCTCGCCGAAATACAGTCCGCCTGTAAGCTCACGCATAATCATCATATCAAATCCGGCTTTGCTGATATCCTCCTTAAGCGGACATGCCCCGGATAATTCATCATAGAGCACTGCAGGGCGAAGATTTGCAAATAAGTTAAGTGCTTTTCTGATTGCAAGAAGTCCTGCTTCCGGGCGGAGATTGGGAGGGAGCTTATACCAGGGCGATGTGGTGGTATCTCCACCGATGGAACCCATAAGCACTGCGTCTGCCGCTTTTGCAGTCGCCACTGCTTCCTCTGTCAGGGGCACACCATGCACATCAATGGATGCACCACCCATGAGAATATCCGTATAAATCATCTCATGACCATACTTTGATGCCACTTTATCCAATACCTTTTTTGCCTCAGCCACGATTTCCGGTCCAATACCGTCACCGGGAATACAAGTAATATGCAATTCCATAATATCAACACGCCTTTCCATTCTAATCTATACTACTTAATCCAGCAGTCCAAAAACTACTCTTTTCATAATAACTGATATATCTCCAAATTTCAACTGTTTCTTATTTCCGGCAAGACATATTGATAACAAAAAATGCCGTCTGAAATTTCTTCCAGATGGCACTTTGCTTATGTCCGGCAATATACTTTTCTTAATTCTCGGATGCTTTCTCCACACGGCTGATTGCAGATTTATCCATAGGGATACGGCAGTTTTTGTTATTACCAAACTCAACAATCACGGTATCATCATCGATATCAATTACAATTCCGTAAAAACCGGATGTAGTTAAAACACAGTCGCCAAGTTCCAGTGCAGAAATCATGGCAGCCACACGCTTCTGCTCCTTCTTCTGGGGTCTCATCATAAAAAAATACAGTGCGCCAAACAGCACCACATACATAAGAACAATACCTAATATACCCATTGTGCCTCCAGCGGCAGTTGCTTCTTCAGGGGTTGTCAATAAAATTCCCATTCTTCCTCCATTCTGACGTTAAACGTCTTAAGACTTCTCAAATAAGTATGATACACAATATTTCCTGTCCGGGCAAGCATTTTTTACCATTTCATAAAATTTTTACAGTTCCAGCCCGGACATACTTTCCAGTTTCTGCTTTTTATATTTTGCGAATCTTCCCTCGTCCAGCGCATCCCTGATTTCTTCCATCATGGTGTTATAAAAATAGAGATTATGAAGCACACAGAGACGCATACCCAACATCTCTTTGGCTTTGAGCAGATGTCTGATATATGCCCTGGAATATCTTCTGCAGGCAGGGCAGCCACATCCTTCTTCAATGGGACGTTCATCCAGTTCATATTTGGCGTTGAAGAGATTAATCTTGCCATAGTTGGTATAGAGATGTCCGTGGCGTCCGTTTCTGGTGGGGTACACACAGTCAAAAAAGTCCACACCTCTCTCCACCCCTTCCAGAATATTGGCAGGGGTACCTACTCCCATCAGATAAGTAGGTTTATCCAGTGGCAGACAGGGCACCGTATGGTCCAGAATATGATACATTTCCTCATGGGTTTCTCCCACTGCCAGTCCGCCGATGGCATAGCCGTCCAAATCCATCTCTGCAATCCGTCTGGCATGTTCCATACGGATATCCGCAAAAACAGCTCCCTGATTAATTCCAAACAACATCTGTCTGGGATTAATGGTATCCTCCAGTGAGTTCAGGCGTTTCATTTCCACCCTGCACCGTTCCAGCCATCTTGTAGTGCGTTCCACAGAAGTCTGTACATAATTTCTGTCCGCTCTGCTGGGGGCACACTCATCAAATGCCATAGCAATGGTGGAACCGAGATTGGACTGAATCTGCATACTCTCCTCCGGCCCCATGAAAATCTTACGTCCATCAATATGGGAATGAAAGGTAACTCCCTCTTCTTTTATTTTTCTTAGCCCTGCAAGGGAAAAAACCTGAAATCCTCCGGAATCCGTGAGAATCGGCTTATTCCATGACATAAATTTGTGCAGACCACCCAACTGTCTGATAATCTTGTCTCCCGGACGCACATGCAGATGATAGGTATTGGAAAGCTCAACCTGAGTCTTAATCTGTTCCAAATCTTCCGTGGATACTGCCCCCTTTATGGCAGCCACCGTACCCACATTCATAAATACCGGTGTCTGAATCACACCGTGAACGGTATGAAGTTCGCCTCTTTTGGCATTCCCCTCACGCTTTAACAAACGATACATTACAAATACTCCTCCCAGAACTCTTCCAGCGTAATCTCCTGCTCCATAATAATCGTGGCGGCATCCACGCCTACATAGCGGAAATGCCAGGGCTCGTATTCAACCAGCGTAATGTATTCTTTCCCCTTGGGATAACGCAGAATAAATCCATATTTACAACTATTCTCTGCCAGCCATTTACCGGCGTCCGTGTCTCCAAATCCTTCATCCAGTTCGGTATATGTATCACAGACAATATCCAGTGCCAGTCCTATCTGATGTTCGCTTGCTCCCGGCACCATCACCACCTGGCTGGAAAGCTGGTATGCCTCCAGATAGGACATTCCGCGCCTGATATAATAATTCATTTTTCTATTGAAAAGAAAAGTCTGCCTTTCATCATCGCGGTAAGGGGAACAGACCTTTAAATTGATTCCGTCCTCTTTTGCCGCCTGGAACATGTCATACAAATCATCAATAATTCTACTGTCACACTTTTTATCATCAATAAAGGTTTCCAGTTCAAAGGTATAATTCTCAGGTATGGAATGCTCCTTGTTAATCAGCACCAGTTTCCAGTCATCTCTGGAAAAATCCATCACTGCCCGGTCGGGAGTTTCCTGCTGTTCATTCTTCGTTTCCCGCCCCTCCAGGTACTCCAGAATATCCTCCGCATCATACATGTCAGAAATACTCATTCCATGGGACATGGCACTGTCTTCATAAGCCTCTAAAAGCGCCTCCTCATCCAGCGGTTCCATATCCTCAATATCCACCGCCGTTTCCTGCACCAGCGTCACATCATTTTCCTCTGCATCATAAACACTTCCCCGGGCATCGCCGGTTTGGTCGGAAGTGACAAATATGGGAAAAGAAAAGCTGCTGTATATGACAAATGTAAAAAATGTCATAGTCAGCATAAAAAAGCGTTTGCCATTATTTCCACAGTAATGTATTACATGAAAAACAAACATACAAAATGTGAGTAACGGCAAAACAATAATCCGTAATATTCTATTTTTTTTACCTATTTTAAAAAACTGGTTTTTAATCCGTTCTTCTAAGGAACGATTGGTTCCATTGGATACTATGTACCCTTTGGGCGCTGTGGACATATTCATTTAATTTCTAACCCTTTATCTGTCTTTTGATGCAAAGTTATGCACATTTTAATTTATTGTACCATAATATTTCCCGCCGTGCACTCTTTTTTTCCAAAAAAGTTGCCTTTTTTTCTTACTTTCGTTATAATTTGTGTAATTAATCAGAATCAGACGAATTTATTTGGAGGATTTATATGGCTGGCTCATCATTTGGAACTATTTTTAAGATTACAACCTGGGGAGAATCCCATGGCAGTGCACTGGGTGTCGTGGTTGACGGCTGCCCCGCCGGTCTGGAATTGTGTGAGGCAGATATTCAGCGTTATCTGGACAGACGCAAACCTGGCACCAGTTCCATCACCACCCCCCGTAAGGAAGCAGACGAAGTGGAAATTCTCTCCGGCATTTTTGAGGGGCGCACCACCGGAACACCCATCTCACTGATGGTTCGTAACACATCCCAGATTTCAAAGGATTACAGTGAAATCGCATCCTATTACCGTCCCGGACATGCCGATTACACCTTTGATGCCAAATATGGTTTTCGGGATTACCGGGGCGGCGGACGTTCCTCCGGGCGTGAAACCATCGGACGTGTGGCTGCCGGCGCCATCGCCTGCAAAATTCTGGAACAGCTTGGAATCACCGTCTGTGCCTACACCCGTTCCATCGGTCCCATTCAGGCAGATATGAGTCTTTTTGATAAAAGCACCGCCCTCTCCACCGTTACAGCCATGCCGGACAGGGCTTCTGACGAACAGGCTGTGGCTTATCTGAATATAGCAAGAAAAAATATGGACTCCGTTGGCGGCTGTATGGAATGTATCGTAGAGGGGCTTCCTGCCGGTATCGGTGACCCCGTTTTTGAGAAACTGGATGCCAATCTCGCCAAAGCCATCATGTCCATTGGTGCCGTAAAGGCTGTGGAAATCGGTGACGGTACTCTGGTATCCACACGTTTGGGAAGCCAGAATAATGATGCCTTTTGCAGTAACGGCTCCCCCGCCCCCAAATCCACCAATCATGCAGGCGGTATTCTGGGCGGCATCAGTGATGGCGATACGGTTGTGGTAAGGGCACATGTCAAGCCCACCCCTTCTATCTACCAGCCCCAGCAGACCATCAACAACTCCGGGGAAGAAATCGAGATTACTATCAAGGGCAGACATGACCCTGTTATCGTCCCCCGCGCTGTTGTTGTCATGGAGTGCATGACTGCCATCACCGTACTGGATGCCCTGCTTTTGAACATGAGTGCAAAGATGGATTCCTTAACAGCTTTCTATCATAAATAATCTCTTTACAGCAAATGTAATAAAACTGACCTCCTGTAACTTTAAAGTCTTACAGAGGTCAGTTTTATTTTTGCTCTTTTGGGAAAACATTCCGTACAGTCCGCAGTATTATGTCAGTTTATGGAAAACAATACAGTTAGGAACATCCACCTTCACTGCCGGACCGTTCATAATCAAAGTCCCTTCCTCCAGATTCACATGGAAAAAGGTCATGTCGTTTGTCTCGTGGTTTAAGGATACCAGGAATTTATTGTTCGGGAACAAATCTGCATCCTTAGGATATTCTCCGCTGATAGGCAGACACATTTTCTTTGTCAGCATTCCGTTTTCCTGATTAACACTATAAATGACTACAGAATTATCGCCTGCATTGGAACTCAGCAGATATTTATAATCAGGAGAAAAACTCAGTGCGCTGGAGGCATTGTTGCTTCCTCTGGTTTTCTTTACCGTCTCAACTCTCTGAATTTTTTCAAAATATGGATTATTATCTCTGTCTTCATAGGAATATACATCAATGAAACATTTCCACTCATGTACAATATAAATAAACCTGCCATCCTGGGATATCTTAATATGACGCGGCGCAGATTCTATCTCACTGTGGATAATATCTACCAGCTTCACTTTTCCCTTCTCTGCATCAAACTGATAAACATTCACATGGTCCGTTCCCTGGTCAGCCACTAACAGGTACTTGTTGTCATGGGTCATTCTTGCACAGTTAATGTGGGGTCTGAAAATACGTTCTGCGATACTGCCGAGACCCTTATGGTAAATCTCATCCGTAATCTCGCCGATGGAGCCATCCTCTTTGAGTCTGAGAACGGTAAGCTTTCCATCATGATAACCTGCCACAAAAAGAAATCTGTCTGTGTAATCTGTTGATACATAGCATCCCCGCATACCATTAATTGGTGCAAAGTTAATCAGCTTCAAACTTCCATCTTTCAGAATGTCATATGCTTCCACACCAAAATCCGTGATGGAATACAGGTATTTCTTGTTGTGGGATATTGAGACATAAGAAGAATTGGTTATCTCCACTTTATCCTTCTCCGAAAACCGCCCTGTCTCCATGTTCACATCATATATTTTTATACCATGACTGTCACCCTGCGTATAGGTGGATACATATGCTACATACTTTTCCTGTTCCATAACCCGAAGCCTCCTTTGTTCTCTGTCAAAATCTTTTTGTCTTTCCTTCACAATATATTATGAATCAAAAATTATCTTATTAGTCGGAATGATACAATAATCAGAATGATATAATAATCAAAACGATATAATAATCAGTATGATTATTTGTTATCGCAGCGGTTATTTTCTTCACATCCGCAGTTTTCACCACGATTCAGGTCTGGAAAATCACGCCAGTTGGAAGGTCTGGACCCATCCCCGTCAAATCTGCCACATTCCCGGGAATCGTTTCTCTCGTCTTTTTTACAGTCACAGGAACCGGACCTCTCTCTGTCCCTCGTTCCACATTCGTCCTTTTTGTCACATACGTCTTCTCTTTCACGTCTTCTGCCATTATTATTGCAGGAAGCATCTCCACAGTTATTCTGATTTCCGCATCCACACAGTAAAAGCAATAAAATCAAACCATTCATTTTGTAAACCTCATTTTCACCATTCATCTCTCATGATGGCGCTTATAAGTTTTACTGTATTATATGCTTTTGCCCTGATTTCTTGCTTGTATATTCTCCTTTATTTTTTCTTGTGGAGCAGTTCTTTTCTGACACACCGGTAAAGCTCTTCTTCTCCACTCTCTGCCAGTATACGCAGCATTCTCTCCAGCTTTGCCAGTGTCTGCGGATGAATGGGTATCTTGTCCCTGCCTTCCATAAAATACTTAATTGGGTCATCGTCCGTATACTCCGCACCGCGGTATACTTTGCTTGCCGCAATTCTGTCCATAATCATTTCCGCAATATATCTGTCCGGCATGGGCACCGGTGCCATACAGTCCGGTCCCGCTTCCAGACCATAATCTATCCAGTATTCGTAATGATGTTTATTTCTGCCCTTATGATGAAGCCATGCGCTGGAATATCCCTTTTCTTCCCTCTCCGCATTATTAGGGCTTCTGTCACCCTGAAAGTATTTTACACCTACCAGAAATTCTGTGGGACTGTATTTTGACATATCGTGCAGAATCCCCTGTTTATACAGCCCTACCCGAAAACATCCTTTTGCCACCAGATATTTGTGATAAGTAATTGTCTTAAAATGCTGCCATACATATCCCATAGAAACGCTATCCTTTCCCACTGCGCTTTTTGGAAACATTATCTTTATTTCTATTTTTCCATAGTTCATCTTCCACACTGATATACACAGCAATACTTCTGCCGCCGATGCGTCTTCTCAACTCATCTGCCACAGTCTGATTATCCTCCGGCAGCATTCTGCTGATATATATGGCTTCCTGCAGTCCTCCCGAAACATACAACAGTTCCCATTTCATTCCTTTTGCCAGCTTCGGCAGCGCAAGAACATGAGGCTCCCAGTGCATATTGATGGCAAGATAAATAGAAGGCTCTTCCTTCTGCTCCACCTTGGCATATTTTCCACAGAACATCATACCGATATGACGGATATATCCGTATATCTGGGGAGTCCAGGCATTCTGTCCATGATAGGACAAATCAGGATATCCGCAGGCAATATAATCCATAATCCGGTGCTCCCTTTCCGGGTGAAGCATTGGATGACTTTTTCGCAACTGCACAAGCATTTTCCAGAAATCATATATCCAGGCATGTTTTTTTAAATCATTCCAGTCAAGCCATGATGTGATATTATCCTGACAATAAGGATTATTATTGCCTTTCTGGGAATTTCCAAACTCGTCTCCCATAAATATAAGCGGCGTGGACTGGGAAAACATAAGCAGAAGCAGGGCATTCTTTAACTGCTGCCTGCGAAGCTCTGTGACTCTCTTTCTGCGCGTCACTCCTTCTTCCCCACAGTTCCAGCTACAGTTGTAGTCATTACCGTCACGGTTGGATTCTCCGTTTGGCTCATTGTGCTTTCTGTCATAGGATACCATATCCATCAGGGTCATTCCGTAGTAATTGGATAAAAAGTGGATTCTGCCACTCTTTGCCGGGACATGCCTCATATGGTACAATGCTGTTTCCAGCATATTTTCATCGCCTTTTAAAAATTTGCGCATGGCATAGTAATAACCGTCATTATAAGATGCCAGATTACAGTATTCCGGCTGTTTATCCCCATATATCTTATCTGTGTCAAAGGAATAATACCATAACTTGGTGTCTGCCAGCACAGCATCCTGGGCGATAAACTCCACTGGGAGATTTTCTCCCATCAGATGAAATCCATCCACATGATACTCCAGCACCCAGAAACGCAGAATTGCAGGTATTTCACTCCAGGAAACCTCTCTGGGAAAATAAAACTGCATCACCACTTCCATTCCGTTCTGATGGAAGCTCTTAACCATCTCCTTAAATTCTATTGTAGCATCCTCTCCTGCCGCATATGCTGCCTTGGGAGCATAATAATATCCTTTTTTATATCCCCAGTAATTTATCCGGGAATTCTGAGAATTTCGGGAATTTCCTAAATTCCCTGTACTTCCTGTATTCTCAATATCCTTCTCCGGCACCGGGTACGGCATCTTGTCCCGGATTTCTTTTACCTCTTCCACTTCCAGAAATTCATAGGCGGGCTGTAACTCCACTGTTGTTATGCCGGTTTCTATGAGATAAGGCAATTTTTCCATAATTCCCCGAAAGGTTCCCCTCTGTATCACTTTTGAGGAAGAATGTCTGGTAAATCCCCTGACATGCATACAATAAACGATACATTCATTATAAGGAATGCGCGGGCGGCGGTCCCCTTCCCAGTCAAAACTGCTCTTTGCAAATCCTGCAAGCAAATCCTCTGCTTTTCTTGCTTTCCCGAAAAGATGTCTCCCAACAAACATTCTGGCATGTTCATCCGGTATTTCCACATCCTTTTCATAAAAACGGTACGTAATTTTATTTTTATCAAATCCATCCACATATTTGCAGTATACATTTCCTACCCGCTCACCTGCATCAAAGGGAATTTTCTGTAATAATTTGCCCGTAGTCCTCTCATATAAAACAATTCCACAGTCCTCCTCTTTGGAAATAAAGGAAAACCGAATTCTATTTTCTTCACAATGTGCCCCTAGAGGATATGGCTTAAACTGCAAATTCCTAACTGTCATCACAACCTCCATCCTGTCCCAATAATCTTCTACTGTTTTATTATAATGTATTGCACAAAAAAGCACAAGCAGTTATACTGAAACTATCAGCCGGGCAGTAACAGCCTGGTGTGACAGTTCAGCCCTGCGCCGAGTTCCGTCTGCGGACTACAGTCATTCCTATTCAGACGCGCTCCCGCTTGAATAAAAACGTAGCGGACACATAAGGCACCAAAATACGGTGCCTAAGTGCCGACGTTTTTATACAGTCTTCATAGGAACAACTGTAGTC
>CAZRZM010000037.1:0-20714 GCA_964604575.1 uncultured Acetatifactor sp. | reverse complement strand
TCCAGTTCAATAAACGCACCAAAGTCGGTCATTCTTGCAACTTTTCCGGTTACCACATTGCCAACTGCATATTTGCTTGTGGCATCCTTCCATGGATTGGCATCATCAAATTTTAAGGACAGGGCAATCTTATTGCCGTTAATCTCTTTGATTAATACATTCAGCTTATCGCCAACTTTAAATACTTTCTTGGGATGCTCCACTCTGCCCCATGACATCTCGGAAATATGAAGCAGACCATCTGCACCGCCCAAATCGATAAACGCACCAAAATCAGTAACGTTCTTAACGACACCTTCCACGATATCGCCTTCATGAATCCTCTCGAACAGTTCTTTCTGCATCTCTGCCTTTTTAGCTGCAACAAGCTGTCTGCGGTCACCGATGTATCTTCTTCTCTTGGGATTGTACTCGCTGATTACGAACTCAATCTCCTGACCTGCATATTTGGTTAAATCCTTCTCATAGGTATCAGATACAAGGCTGGCCGGGATAAATATTCTGACCTCTTCCACGATAACGCTTAAGCCTCCGTCCAGAACCTGAGCCACTGTGGCTTTCAATACTTCTTTGTTGTTGAAAGCCTCCTCAATTCTCTTATTGCCCCTGTCTGCTGCAAGACGTTTATAAGTAAGCAGCACCTGGCCTTCTCCATCATTAACTTTCAATACTTTTACTTCCATGGTGTCGCCGGGCTTTGCTACAGTTGTTAAATCAATACTGGAATCATTGGTATATTCGTTCTTAGTAAGAATACCATCTGACTTGTATCCGATGTTCAGAATAATCTCTTCCGGTTTCACATCGATTACTGTACCTTCGACTACCTCTCCTGCATGTATTGTCTTTAATGATTCTTCCAACATTTGTTCAAAAGTTAATTCTGACATAATTTTGAACCTCCTCGATTAATTTATTTGGGGTGGAAGCCCCAGCAGTAATTCCCACTAGTCGAACAGCTTTAGGTAGTTCTAAATGCAAGTCATCCAGTGTCTGTATAAAATAGGTGTCTGCACACTCTCTGCTGCATATATCATACAGCTTTGCTGTATTGGAACTGTGCTTCCCGCCTATCACTATCATAACGTCAGCCTGTGCTGCAAGCTTTTTTGCTGACTGCTGTCGTTCCTCTGTCGCATTACAGATAGTGTTCACAACACTATCATTGTAACCTTTTTTTTGAAAAATTTCAACTATATATTGAAATTTATTGTAGTTATATGTCGTTTGGGAGACAATACAGATTTTTTCCCCTTCCTCCGGTTCAAAGGCAAGCGCCTCCTCGGGCGTTTCTATAATGGTAACCGGACCATTGCACCATCCCTTTATTCCCTCCACTTCAGGATGTCCGGGATTCCCCACAATGATGATTCTCTTCCCTGCGCTGCTCTCCTTATCCACTATCCGGTGAATCCTTTTTACAAAGGGACAGGTGGCATCAATACATTCCAGATTTTTTTGTTCCAGTATATCATAAATATTTCTGGGTACACCATGGGCGCGGATGATGACCGCCGCACCGCAGCTTGGCCCCTGTGCGCCGGATATTTCAAGTTCCTGCAGCGCCTGCATATCTTCCAGCACTCTGACACCCTTGTGTTCCAACTCTCTCACAACTTCTTCATTATGGACAATAGGGCCATAGGTATATATAGTCTTTCCACTTTTTAACTGTTCATACACAGTATCCACCGCACGTTTTACTCCAAAACAAAAACCTGCACACTCAGCCAGCCTGACCTCCATAGGCGCCTCCCGTTTTACTTTTTGCATAAATTCAGTATATGCGCAATCACTTCGTCCACAGTCATGTCCGAACTGTCAACCAAAACCGCATCCTCCGCCTGCCTGAGGGGGGAATGCTCCCGGTGCATATCCCGGTAGTCCCTCTCCTCAATATCCGCCTTGATTTTCTCAAAATCGCAGACTTCCCCTTTTGCGGCCAGCTCCGCAAAACGGCGCCTGGCCCGCACAGTACTGCTGGCAGTCAGATACACTTTTACCTGGGCATCTGGCAGCACGCAGGTTCCAATATCCCTTCCGTCCATAACACAGTCCGATTTTGCAGCCAGTGCTTTCTGCAGCTCCACCAGCTTTTCACGGACTTTTGGATAACTGCTGACAGCAGATGCCATTCTTCCCACCTCCTCGGTGCGAAGCAGTCCTGTCACATTTTCACCATTCAAATATACCTGCTGCTCTCCGTCTTCATAACCAATGGTGATATCTGCATTTTCACATGCCCTGCCAATCTTTTCTGCATCCGCAGCATCCACTTTGCCGCGCAGCAGATACAATGCCATGGCACGGTACATGGCTCCTGTATCGACATAAATATAATTTTGTTTTTTTGCCACCGCTCTGGCGACAGTACTTTTTCCCGCCCCCGCAGGTCCGTCAATCGCAATATTGTAACTCATGTGCCTCTTACGCCTTTCTGTTATACTGTCTCTATACTTTTTCCCGCAAGGTATCCGGTGGACCAGGCAATCTGTAAATTAAAGCCGCCTGTATACGCGTCCAAATCCAGAACTTCTCCTGCAAAATACAATCCTTTCACATGTTTTGACTCCATAGTGGAGGGATTTACGTCCTTCACAGACACTCCTCCCCGGGTGATAATCGCCTCCGCAAAGGTTCTGCATCCCGTCACTGTCAGCGGCAGGTTTTTTATCAGATTTCCAAATGCCTTCCGTTCCTCCCTGGTAATCTCATTCACTTTTTTCTCCGGTGAAATACCGGAAAGCATTATCATCACCGGAATCAGTCTGGCGGGAAAAAGACCGCCCAGGGCATTCTTAAACTGTTTATTTTTCGCCTCTTCAAAGTCACGCAGCAGACGCTTGTCCAACTGTTCCTCCCCCAGTGCCGGTTTCAAGTCAATAAAAAGCTTCACCGGCTCCTCCTTTTTTTCATAATAACAGCTCGCGCTGAGAATCAGGGGACCACTCACTCCAAAATGGGTAAACAGCATTTCTCCAAAATCCCGGTACAACTCCCGTTTTCCCCTCACCATGCGTACAGATACATTCCGCAGCGAAAGTCCCATCAAATCCCTGCACCAGGCTTCTGCTGTTTCCAGAGGGACAAGGGAGGGCCGGGGCTCCACAATCCTGTGTCCTAATTCTTCCGCGAATCGGTAACCGTCCCCGGTAGAACCGGTACTGGGATAAGAAACACCTCCGGTACATACCACAACCGCATCCGCAGGTATTATCTTACCATTTGCAAGCCTTACCCCCTGCACCTGTGAGCGTGCCGACACCCGCTTCTCTTCGGTTCCCTGCGTTTCCCGGGCCACCACATCCTGCACGGCCTGGTTCAACCATATCTCTACGTTCCTTTTTTTCAATTCTCTCTGCAACGCGGCAATGACATCCGAGGAATGGTCGGAAACCGGAAAAACACGCTCTCCCCGCTCCACTTTCAGCGGACAGCCGCTGCGTTCCAAAAAATCCATTACCGCTTTATTGTCAAACTGATAAAAGGCACTATATAAAAATTTGCTGTTGGTACATACATTTTCAAACAAAACATCTATATCCGCAGCATTTGTCACATTGCATCTGCCTTTTCCGGTAATAAAAAGTTTCTTGCCCAGCTTTTCATTTTTTTCCAGCAGAAGCACTTCCTGCCCATTCTCTGCTGCGGCAAATGCCGCCATCATTCCTGCGGCTCCTCCACCAATCACAACCACTCTGCTCATCTTCTTCTCCATTCCAAAGCGACATACCGCAAAGAAATCTCTATTCCTTTCGCAGGGAATAATTTAATATAGGCTCATCATCAATAAAATTAATTTCATCATTGAGATAAACCTGATAATTATTCCATGTCTCCTCCAGCATTTCCAGATTCTGTTTTACGTCCTGGGGACATTTGAGACATAATGCCACCACCAGGGCATTAATGACACTTAAAGGCGCCACCAGCGAATCCACAATGGAAACCATATCACTTCTTGCCAGAAGATTGCAGGAAGAATATAGGCTCATGGGTGAATTTACAGAATCGGTAATGGCTATCACTTTTGCATTTCTGTCATTGGCAAATTCCATGGCTTTTAAAGTACGCATGGAATATCTGGGAAAACTGATACCGACAAAGCAGTCTTTGTCACTGATGCGGATCATCTGTTCAAAAGTCTCACTGACACTGGTGGTATTCAACAATACTACATTTCCACGAATCATATGCAGATAAAAATGGAGAAAAGCAGCAAGCGGTTCATTACTGCGAAGTCCCATAATATAAATGGTATCTGCCTCCAGAATGGTAGTCACCGCCGATTCAAAGGCCACCGCATCCAGATTCTCAATGGTATGCTGTAACTTTTCAATATCCGCATTGAGCACAGACGCCAGTATCTCCGACTGCGAGCTTCTGCCATATTTGGCATCCATTTTCTGCACAGCGCTCAGCTTGCTTTTGACGCATTCCTCTAATGCTTTCTGAAACTCCGGGTATCCGTCATATCCGATTCCGGATGCAAACCGCACCACTGTGGACTCACTGATGCCCAGTGTCTCTCCCAGCTTTGCAGCAGTCATAAACACTGCCTGATCATAATGCTCTGAAATGTAACCCGCAATTATCTTGTGGCTCTTGCTCATTTTACCAAAACGTTCATTGATTCTGCTTAAAATATCGTACTGTTCTTTCATCTTCCCTCTTATTCTGCCCGCCCATGCGGCTTCTTCCTCTTTTACATACCTCTTACACTGACTGCCTGAATGCTTCATAGGAACGCTCCAGAAGAGCCAGCGTCTCCACATCCGACAAATCATAATCCCCGGTCAATGTCATACATGCAGCTCCATGAATAAGTATCCACATTTTCATGAACATATCGCTGGGATTTTTACATCCTGACACTCTCGCCAGATTTATTTCATACACCACATTGCCCATATCGCCGTTCAAAAGCTCATACATACCTTTGCCTCCCGGTCTGTCCGACAGAAACAGCAGCTCAAATAAATGTTTTTCCTCTCTGGCAAACGCAATGTAAGCCATGCCCAGATTGGAAAAGGGAGTCTTGCCGGTTCTGGGATACAAGCTGAAATAATCCTGAAAATAAGCAGCCGCTTTCTCATACACCGCATCCCACAGCTCTTCCATATTTTTATAAACACGGAAAATCGGCTGGGTAGAACATCCCGCCTTTGTGGCAACCTTTCTCGCTGTCACATTTGCAAATCCCTCTTCTCTGGTCATTGCAAATGCAGTATCCAATATTGTCTGAATGGTAATTGTCTCTTTTCTTGCCATAATTCCCTTTCTGCTGCGATAACGCAATATGTATTTGGCTCTACTTATTTGTTCTTATCTCTGCTTACAGCAAAGTCTGTTACTTATTCACCATAATATTTATAACACTTGTTATCTTACAAGAACCACATAGGTTATGTCAAGTAGCAGTTCATAAGTTTTTATGATTTTATGTCTCCATTATCCCTTGTGGGGTATTTGTCCAGATTCTTACTGCTCTATGCCTCCTGTCACTACATTTTTTGTCTTTTTATACACCTAATGACGCAAAAGGACACCGCATCTGTCCCGAATACTTTTGGGAACAAATGCGGTGTCGTAAACAATATACTTATACCGGATATGCGCCATTCCTGGTGTCTGCCTGGGTCATATCCACCTTTTCCTGCTGTGCCTGACGATATTTAAAGAAGTCAGTAGCAACCTGAGGGAACAAGGCATAGGACAGTACATCCTCATCCTGCTGTTTCCACTCTGCCATCTCACCCTCAAGCTTATCCAGCTCATTGTCAAGCAAATCCGCATAACGGCAGGTGATTCTCTCCTCACCGGGAATAACCTTGTCGATAACCTCCTGGTTCATGGGTTTAACGGTCTGACCATACTCACCACGAAGAACTGCTTTGGTCTCCTTGGTAGCCATTTTATATCTTTCACCCATCAGAACATTAAATACTGCCTGGGTACCCACAATCTGGGAGGATGGGGTAACCAGAGGCGGCTCGCCCAAATCTTTACGAACCTGGGGAATCTCCCTCAGAACGTCATAATACTTGTCTTCCGCATTCTGCTCCTTCAACTGGCTTACCATGTTGGAAAGCATACCGCCGGGTACCTGATAAAGAAGTGTCTTGATATCAACACCCATAACCTTAGGATTGAGCAGTCCGTTTGCAAGGCACTCATCACGATAAGGACGGAAGTAATCTGCAATCTCCGCCAGCAGATTCTGGTCGAATCCGGTGTCATACTCTGTTCCCCGGAAAGTCTCAACCATAACTTCTGTTGCTGGCTGTGAAGTACCCATTGCAAAAGGGCTCATGGCAGTATCAATAACATCCACGCCTGCCTCAACAGCCTTCAGATAAGTCATACCTGCCACACCGGATGTATAATGGGTGTGAAGCTGGATGGGAAGCTTGGTTGCACTCTTCATAGCCGCTATCATCTCAGATGCTTTATAAGGAACCAGCAGTCCTGCCATATCTTTGATACAGATGGAATCAGCTCCCATCTCCTCAATCTTTCTGGCAGTATTCATCCAGTATTCCATAGTATAGGCATCACCCAGAGTATAGGACAAGGCAACCTGCGCATGTCCTCTGCCCTCCTGTGCCTTAAACTTGTTTGTCGCATCTACAGCCGCCTGCAGATTACGCAAATCATTTAAACAGTCAAATATACGAATAATATCAATACCATTAGAAATAGACTTCTGTACAAAGTACTCTACCACGTCATCCGCATAAGGTCTGTATCCCAGAATGTTCTGTCCGCGGAATAACATCTGCAATTTTGTATTTTTGAATCCGTCACGCAGCTTTCTCAGTCTGTCCCATGGATCCTCTTTCAGGAAACGAAGGGAAGCATCAAAGGTAGCTCCGCCCCAGCACTCCACTGAATGATAACCGACTTTATCCATCTTATCAACGATAGGAAGCATAAACTCGGTAGGCATTCTGGTAGCAATCAGAGACTGATGGGCATCACGCAATACCGTTTCCGTAATTTTAATCGGTTTCTTAACTTGTTCTGACATTTACGAATTTCCTCCTGATATCATAATAAAAACATTTTGTTTATAGAAAAAAGCTTCGCGCTCTATGCGTCCATAATCACAGCTTCATATGCTCGAGCAGGCTCGGCATATATATCTGCATTATGTCCACGCGGGCTTAAGCTGTGCATTCGCAGGCACCCTCGGTGCCTGCTTCATCGCGCTTCGCGCTCTATGCGTCCATAATCACAGCTTCATATGCTCGAGCAAGCTCGGCATATGTATCTGTAATTATGTCCGCGCACAGCTTAGAAGACCCCGAATATCGCCATAAAGGTTCCGGCGGCCACGGCAGTTCCGATAACACCTGCTACGTTTGGTCCCATAGCGTGCATAAGAAGGAAGTTGGTGGGGTCTGCTTCCGCACCGACTTTCTGGGATACGCGCGCTGCCATGGGAACAGCGGATACACCTGCAGAACCAATCAGCGGATTCACCTTTCCCTTTGTCACAAAACACATCAGCTTACCAAAAAGCACACCTGCTATGGTTCCAAAAATGAACGCAATAAGTCCCAGTCCGACAATCTTCAAAGTATCAATATTAAGAAATGCCTCTGCACTGGTGGTTGCACCTACGGATGTACCAAGCAGAATAACCACAATATACATTAAGGCATTGGATGCCGTATCTGTCAACTGTCTTACCACACCGGACTCTCTGAACAGGTTACCCAGCATCAGCATACCAACCAGCGGCGCTGTGGTGGGAAGAATCAGACATACAACGATGGTAACAACAATAGGGAAGAGAATCTTCTCTAATTTGGATACCGGACGAAGCTGTCCCATCTTAATCTTACGCTCTTTCTCCGTAGTAAATAACTTCATAAACGGAGGCTGGATAATGGGAACCAGTGACATATACGAATATGCTGCCACAGCAATAGGTCCCATAATTGCGGTCTGTCCCAGTTTTCCTGCCAGGAAAATGGAGGTAGGACCATCCGCACCACCAATAATGGAAATAGCTGCCGCTGCCTTATCGTTGAAGCCCAGCCAGATTGCGCCGAAATACGCGGTGAAAATACCAAACTGCGCTGCCGCACCCAAAAGAAAACTCTTGGGGTTTGCAATCAGGGGGCCAAAGTCTGTCATTGCACCAACACCCATGAAAATCAGAGAAGGCAGAATTGCCAACTCATCCAGCTTATAAAAATAGTACAGTAATCCGCCTGCGCCGTTTGCCGCATCCTCAGCACTGAGCATGATATCGGGATAAATATTAACCAACAGCATACCAAATGCTATGGGGGTTAAAAGCAGAGGCTCAAAACCATGACGGATAGCTAAATAAAGGAAAAAACACGCAACTGCTATCATGACGTAATTTCCCCATGTCAGGTTAAAAAACGCCGTCTGATGAATCAGATTGCTGAATGTAGAAACTACATAATCCATTTGTCGACCTCCTGTGTCCTGTGTCTGCGAATGCTTTCACTCATTATTTTCTAGTTCATTGTTGCAAGTAAAGCACCAGCTTCAACAGAATCACCAACTGCCACATCAATGCTTGCCACGGTACCATCCTGGGGCGCCACAACCGGGATTTCCATTTTCATGGCTTCCAGAATAACCACTGCATCTCCAGCCTTTACTGCCTGACCTACATTTGCTTCTACTTTAAATACTTTACCTGCTGCACCGGCCTCAATCTTTACACTGCCTGCTGCGCCGCCTGCCCCCGGCGCTGCTGCGGGAGCGGCCTTGGGTGCCGCCTTAGGAGCTGCGGGAGCCTTTGCTGCCACAGGCGCTGTCTGGGACGCACCCTCTTCTACGGTTACATCATATACGTTGCCATTAACGGTGATGGTATAATTCTTCATTTTATGTTCCTCCATTATAAATTAATCTAACAAAATCAGCTTAAATTCTATTATATTTCTATCTTCTGCGGATGGAACGGACCACAAATCCATCAGTGGAAGTCCGTCCTTCACTGGCCGCAACTGCCGCTGCAATCACAGCCACCAGTTCCAAATTATCCGATACATCCACAGCTTCTTCCTGTCCCACAATCTGTGCCAGTGCCTTGTCAACACCGGTCACCTGCGCCTGGCTCTTCTTCCTTTTTCTGGCTTCCTTTCTCTTTGCAAAGAAAGCCTGCACCTTGGGAATAATACGGAAGCAGGAAATAATCAGACTAATCAGAATCAGAACCAGAAATACCGTACCCATACCAATCACAGTATTCAGTCCGGCTTTTCCCATCAGTTCACCCATGGATTCTTCCGTATTAAGTGCAGCAGATTCCAGTTCCATAAACATATCATTGGAAAAAATGATTTCCGCCTCTGCATTCTTTCCGGTACCCAGAACCTCCACACGCACAATAATCTCTTTATCATCAATCTCTGTGGTGGCCTGTCCAATGCTTTCAACAACACCCACATCCTCCATTGCAGAATCAAAGGATTCCACTGCTGTCATAAACGCATATCCATCCACTTTCAGATAATACTGGTTCTCCAGCACATAGGCAACTTCTTCATAGGTGTATTCCTCAAGCATGTCCCGCGATGCACTGTTTTCCGCATTCGTCAAATCCACAAGCATGGGAATCAGTTGTTCGGACGCAATCTGCTGTGCATATGCAATTTTACTCTGTTCATATTCCGTATACCGGGGTTCGCTTCCACATGCGCCCAGTCCAAGAACACAGGTAATCATACATATCGCTGCAATTAATTTCTTCATTCTATAATCACCCTTTCTAAACTGTTCCATGTTTTTTCGCAGGACGTTCTTCGTATTTTTCAAACAGCATCTCGAATGCGCCAATTACATATTTTCTGGTATCAGCAGCATTCACAATCTGGTCTACATATCCTCTTCTGGCAGCACTGGATACGCTTGTCTGAAGCGCCTCGTATTCAGCCGCTTTCTCATTAATCACATCAGCGCCCTGGCCTTCATACATAATCTTCGCAGCCATTTTACTGTCCATGGTGCCTATCTGTGCATCCGGCCATGCAATCGTAATATCTGCGCCGACTGCCTTGGAATTCATTGCCACATAAGCCGTTCCGAAAGCTTTACCGATAATCACATTCACTTTGGGAACTGTTGCATTGGCAAAGGCATAGGTAAGCTTTGCAGCCGCCTTCGCAATTCCTTTTTCGGAGCAGAGAGTCGCCTCATAGCCGGTAACATTTGTCAAAGTAAGCACCGGAATACCGAAAGCATCACAGAAATTCACAAAATCAGCAGCTTTCTCACAGCCCTTTGTGGTAAGGGTTGTCCCAAGCTTCTCCACAACCTTACCCTCTTCGTCACAGATTTCTGCGCGGTTTGCAACCGCACCAATGGTCTGTCCGTCCAGACGGATAAAACCGGCCACCATCTCTTTTGCATAAGCTGCTTTCACCTCAAAGAAATTGTAATCATCCGCCAAAATCTTCAGTGCTGTGGCAGTATCTCCCACACAGCCTGCAAGTTCTGCATTGACACGGTTCAAGTCATCATTACAGTCAACCAGACTCTCATCCTCATTGTTGGAAGGAAGGAAACCAATCAGTTCACGAATCTGTGCCAGAACAGATGCCTCATCCGCAACCACATCCACAATACCGCTCTCCTCAGACTGGAATGCTGCGGAAGAAGAATCACATTTGGTAATCACATTGCCATCCAGCGCATTAGGAGCATTTACAAACAGTCTGGCATTCTTCTCCTCCATAAAGGTAAAGTCTGTCAGTGTAGGGAAAAGTCCCAGTCCGCCACCACAGGTACCAAAAATTGCCGTAATCTGTGGAATCACACCGGAGGCAAGTGTCTGCTTCCTATAAATCTCACCAAATGCAGCAAGTGCATCGGTTGCCTCCTGAAGTCTAAGTCCTGCACTCTCAATCATACCAATCACAGGGGAACCTGTTTTCATGGCAAGATTGTAAAGGTTGGTAATTTTTTTCGCATGCATTTCACCGATGGTGCCGTTCATCACAGACGCATCCTGGCTATACACATACACAAGTTTACCGTCAATCACTCCATATCCTGTAATACATCCATCAGAAGGAGTTTCTGTGGGTTTCATGTTAAAATCCGTAGCCCTGGCTGTAATAAGCCCGCCAATTTCAACGAAACTGTTGTCATCGAGCAGAGAAACAATTCTCTGACCCGCTTTTGAAGTAGTACTCATGCTTTCAGCCCTCCATTTATAATAAAAAAATAATAACAAATTAATAAAGGAAACAGATAAAAAGACAAATGCCCCCATGATTAATGTCTGTAGTAGTATAACATAAAAAAAGCAACTCGCAAAGAACGAATTGCATTTTTTTTAAGAAATTTTCTTACAGCAGCCGAAAACGTTTCCATATCTGTTCCAGACACCATTTATAATCAATTTTTCCAATATCCTGGGTGGCAACAATGGTCTCCTGTCTGTAAATCACATCCTCCACAGAGTAGTATATGTATCCCACCACCGTTCCGCTCTTCACCGGTGCCTCCAGCGAACTGCTCATTTTACACTGCACTTTCACCTGTTCATCTTCTCTCATAAGCAGTTCATTTACACCATATCCTTTTGTCATCTGCCCGGCTTCTCCCATCCGTTCCCTGATTGCAAGCTTCGTATATGCCTCATCTCCCAGTCTGTTGGTTCTTCCGTTTTTAACCGGCAATGTACCAAGTCTCTCCTCCTTATAGGCGATATCTTCTGCAAGAAAGCTGCGGATTGCATATTGTTCCAGCCCATATTCCATCAATTTCCGGGTGTCCGTCCATTTATAATTTTTATTATTGGGCCAGCCGCAGGCAAGCAGGGCAACCACATACATTCTTCCATCCTGCTCCAGCGCCCCCACATAGCAGTATCCCGCTTTGTTGGTAAAGCCCGTCTTTCCACTGAGTGCGCCCGGCATCATGGACAGGAAAGCATTATGGTTGTTACAGGAATAACTTCTTCCATTGGCAGCAAAACTATGGTTCTGCATTCGTGTGATTTTCAGAAAAGTATCCTTTTTGGGTGACTCTGTGATGCAGTAGGACATAATGCGCGCCAGTTCGGCTGCAGTAGTACAGTGCTCTTTCTGAATGGTTTCTCCACCGGGCAGGGTAATGGTTTCCGTAGCGTCTAATCCGTTAGGGGTGATAAACCAGGTATTTTCGCAGCCCAGTTCTTGTGCCTTTTTGTTCATCAGGTCCGCAAAAGCTGCCACTGCCTGCCTGCTTTCCTCCACTGTGTACTCTGCTGTAGATTTATCGTGCAGTTCTCCTTCCAGATATTGTTTTCCCACATATTCCGCCAGTGCCACTGCTGTGTCATTATGGGACTCCAGCATAAGGGAGTACAACAAGTCTTCCACCCGGTAGCTTTCCCCCTGCCTCACATACAGCTTAACCTTGGGCATACTGGAGGCATAAGCTGATATCTCCAGCATATCTTCCGGATTGCCCAGTTCCAGCACAAGGATACAGGTCATGATTTTGGTGGTGCTCGCCATCGCCATGGGAGTGTCCGCATTTTTGCCGTAAAGAACCCTGCCCGATTCCGCATCCATGAGTACCGCAGCGGTGGCATATAACTGCTCTCCAAACTCCCCGGCCTGCACATAGCTGCCTTCTCTCCACAGACCCGTTACCCATATTGCGCCTATTAAAATGACACAAAAAAAGCCCCTTATTATTTTCTTCATGGTTGCACCCAAACAATCCATTTGAAAATAATATATGAGGCTACTGTTGTACCATATGTCTAAACATCAAGCTGTAATTGAACTTCTGCTTCCGCCTGCTGTTTGAATTCTTCTATCTGCACCGGATTCAGCTCCGGCAGCTCCTCCAGACTTTTCACTCCGAAACAACGCAAAAACTGTTCTGTGGTTCCAAAAAGCAGGGGACGCCCCGGCGCATCCAGTCTTCCCAGCTCCGTAATCAAATCATATTCCAGCAGTTTATTGATGGCATGGTCGCAGTTTACACCACGCACCCGCTCAACTTCCACTCTGGTAACCGGCTGCTTGTAAGCTATAATAGAAAGCGTTTCCAGCACCGTATCGGTGAGGGTCATCTTTCTGGGGGACTTGGCAATTTTAATCAGATATTCATACATCTGCGCCTTGGTACACAACTGTACGGCATTATCAAAATAAGTCAGGGAAATACCCCTGTCCTCCCGCTCATATTTTTCCGACATAGACTCCAAAATCCTTTTGGTTTTTTTTACATCCTCTTCAATTACTTCGGCAAGCTTGCTGATTTCCACAGATTCACCCATGGTAAACAGAATTGCCTCAATGACTGCTTCTGCCCTGGTCTGTTCCATGACTATATGTATCCTTCCTTGTCCATTATCCCCATAACCGTTTTAAGCCACTTTGGAGGTAATCATGATATCATCAAAAATCTCCTCCTGACTAATCTGGATTTTACCCACTTTCATCAGTTCCAGAATGATGAGAAAGGTGACGATAATCTCCATTCTGCTGCTTTGTTTTTCCAGCAGTTTCCGGAAACTGAAACTCTCATGTTCCCTGGCGTATGCCTCTACATAAAGCATCTTGGCATCCATATCAATCTCATCCTTTTCAATATTGCCATATTTACTCCGTATGGGGTCAATCTTGTTTTCCTGCTTTCTCACGATGGATTTAAAGACTTCATGCAGTTTATTCAGGGTTAAATCACCCACCAGTTCCTCATAATTTATAGGCTGTCTGTAAGATGCCACTTCCTCTGGAAGGTTCTGCGCACGGTACATATTCCGGGCGGCATCCACCAGCTTGTCCCTGAGTTCAAAAGACATATATTTGTACATCTTGTATTCCAGCAGTTTCTGCACCAGTTCTGCCCTGGGGTCCTCTTCCTCCCCTTCTTCATTGACTTCCTTGGGAAGAAGCATTTTGCATTTAATATCAATCAGTGTCGCCGCCATAACCAGAAATTCACTCATAATATTCATATCCCGGTCACGCATCTGCCTGATATAATCCAGATACTGCTCTGTAATTTCAACAATCGGTATATCATAGATATCTATTTTATTTTTTTCTATCAGATGAAGAAGCAAATCCAATGGACCTTCAAATGCTTCCAATTTTACCGGTATCGCCATGGCATCCTCACTTTGATGTATTTTTTCTGCAACGTATATTATTGTACCGATATTTGAAAGCTTTTTCAAGGTGAACTTTTGTTCCCCTCTGTTCTATTGTAACAGTTCAGTCCTCAATTTTCCCGTATATTTTGCGGAAATCGAGGTGCTGTGTCAGGGCTTCTGTCAGCAGGCATGGTGGAGGATGGTGATTTTTCTTACCGGGCAGTCACGAAACAAGGGAAATTGCACAAGGATGTGCAATTTAGGTGACACGAGGCATGGATGCCTCTTGTCACCGACCGCAACATGCCGTAACCATTCTCTGCCCGGTTAGAAAACTCCCATCCACAACTTCTGCCTGCTGACAGAAGTCCTGACACAGCACCGACCCCACAAAAGAATAATTGGGGGCTGAACTGTTATTCTCTATTTTTTCTCAAAGTCAATGACGATGAGTTCGCCGGGATTAAACAGTCGGATGGGAATGGTATGGCTGCCCAGCCCTCTGTCAACCAGCATGGTTGTCTTGCCTCTCCGGAACAGTCCGCCGTCGTATTTGGGGAAAAAACGGATATTGGGCGATACCATCCCTTTCCCCCATATGGGCACCCGCACCATACCTCCATGGACATGCCCTGCCAAAACCAAATCAGCCCCCCAGTCTGCATACTGGGGAAAATAATCCGGATTATGGGCAAGCAGAATCCCATAGGTCTCTTCCTGACATTTACCCAGAATACTTTCCATATAGGAATCTGACATGGGTTTGATGCCAAATCTGCCATAATAGAATTTATCAATCTCGGCGCCATAAACAGCAATTCCATATTCCTCTATGCACACATGGGAATTTATCAGCTTCCGGACACCCATCTCAGTGAGCGCCCTGTCATATCTCTCATACATATCACCATAGGTTTCCGGGTAAATACGCATACGGTATTCATGGTTCCCATTGCCGTAATAAATGGGAAACTCTGCTGAAAGCTCCTGCAGCAGACCAATGGCAATATCCAGCGTCTTTCCCGGCACCGCAGTGGGAATATCCCCCGCCACCAGAATCATGTCCGGTCTGCATTCCCTGATTGCGGCAATCAGATACTCATTGTTTTTACCGTATTTCTTATTATGTAAATCGGATAAAACAACCGCACGGAAATCTTTGCGTATTCTCCCATCCTCCAGCTTATACTTCCTTATCACAAAACGGTTACTGTCATAGAGCATTACCCAGATAAGAATCATAATGATAACGCCTAAAATTGTAATAATGATATCAATCACGCTTTCTCGTACCTTTCCATTTTTTCTGTAGATTCTTCACACTTATATCAGAAACAGATAGAATACCTTTTTCAGATAATCACGGTATCCTGCCTTTGCAACCTCTTCGGTAAACAGAATGGGAATACTGCCTATCTGGGCTCCATTCAGAAAATATTTCGCCTCTCCTGCCACATCGCCTTTTGCCACAGGTGCATTCACAACGTCGGGCAGTTCCACCTTCTTTTCCACCGCATCCAGCGAATTTCCTTTGGTATCCAGATAGCGGAACTCTCCTGCATATCGTATGGGAACCTCCTCCAGCACACCGCCTTCCACCTGGAGCGGCATCAGATTTTCCGTATTGGTGTCAATATACAAGTCACTGATACTGAATCCATAACTCAACAGGGTCTGGGCATCCTTAAACCTTGTTTTATAATCAGGCGCACCCATAACCACAGCAATCATATCAATATCGTCTTTTCTCGCCGTAGCGGAAATGCAATATTTTGCCTTGCTGGTAGAGCCGGTTTTCAATCCTGTGGTCCACTGGTACTGTTTGAGGAGCTTGTTGGTACTGCTCAGGGTGAAATTGCTGGTTCCCTGTCTGGTCTCATGGGTGATTTCCTCCATCCATATCTGTGTATAATTAAATATATCAGGATATTTTGTGATTAACTCTCTGGACATCACCGCCACATCCTTAGCGGAGGTATAATGATTGTCGGAATCCGTCAGACCACAGCAGTCCTCAAAATGAGTATCCAGAAGCCCCAGTTCTTTCGCCTTTTCATTCATCATATCCACAAAAGCATCTTCCGTTCCCGCAATATGCTCCGCCACCGCCACGCTGGCATCATTCCCGGACGCCACTGCAATACATTTGAGCATGGTGTCCAGTGTCTGCGTCTCACCCTCCGCCAGAAAAACCTGGGAACCACCCATGGAACTGGCATGTTCACTGGTGAGCACCTCGTCCTGCAGACTTATCTTGCCTGCTTTTATCTGCTCAAATGTCAGAAGCAGGGTCATTATTTTGGTAATGCTGGCGGGACATCTGCGTTCCGAAGCATTCACCTCATAGATAATCTCCCCGGTGGAAGCCTCCATTAAGACCACCGACGGCGCAGATATATTCACTTCTGCCAAGGCAGGAACCTTTTCCATGAAAAAAATTATGACACACAAAAATATCGCTATAAATCTCTTACCCCGGAACATAAAAAGTCACACCCCATATCTTTCTCTGTTAAAGAATATGAAGGTGTGACTGAATATATTCCTATCTGGCAATGATGGACTGGCAATACTCCATAAACTGCTCTCTCTTTGCCTTTAAATCTACATGAAAAACTTTTGAGAGCTGAACCGCATAATCTATGGCAACAATAATAAATATTACCGTCAATATACGGATTCCCCATTCCAAATCCACCCGGTCTATCATACGATATACGGCACCGTGCAGAATATGTACAATTCCCAGCGCGTAAAAGCCCCACGCGATGGTACTCTCCAGACAGATAATCCCCTGATAATTAAAAGGCTTTTCATTATAATCCCACCAGAGTTCTCCCAGAAACTTAATCATTCCTTTTCCCACAATAAATTCAAAAGCCGTTGCAAGGAATGCTCCCAACAGATAAATCTGTATATAATGTCCTTTAAACGGGGATAATACCAAATATCCAATTACTGCACCAAATCCATAGATCGGGCAGAACGGTCCTTTGGCAAAGCCTCTGTTCGTCAGTTTCCTGTTGCAGAATGACATATAAATCGACTCAACAACCCAGCCTAAAATACTGTAGATTGCAAATGCCGCAAGCAAATGATATACATCCGTCCCCAGCAACTTTATTGTCCACATAATAACCTCCCGTCAGGAGTGTGCCCATGCCGGACACACCCAAAAAATCCCAGTCTTGCAGCGACCGGGATTCTTGTGCTTAGTTATATTTACGTTTTCTTGCTGCTTCAGATTTTTTCTTACGTTTTACGCTTGGCTTCTCGTAATGTTCTCTCTTACGAATCTCCTGCTGAATACCAGCTTTTGCACAGCTTCTTTTGAAGCGACGTAAAGCGCTATCCAAAGTCTCGTTTTCTTTTACGATTACGTTTGACATGTTTTACACCCGACCTCCCTTCAGTCCCTCTAGTAACACGACTGATTGGGTTATTTTGTGTGCATTTCTATGCACAATATTCATTATATCATAAAAATACGTGTCGTCAACATTTTTTTGCAAATTTTATGCAATCTATCTTTTGTCAATAGTTTTGCGACAAGTTTTTGAAAAAAATTTTATGCCAATTTCTGTAACTCTTCCTCGAATAGTTCCGCTGATGTTCTGTAATCAAAGATTCCCCTTGGATAATTGTTAATCCATTTTTCTATATACTCTATCTCTGCGTCCTGCCTGCCGTCAAAATCTTCCCCTTTTGGTATGTGCCTGCGGATAAGCCTATTGTTATTCTCGTTGCTTCCACGCTCCCAACTGCTATAAGGGTGGCAATAGAAAACAAAGGTACGCTTTTCCTCTCCGAACACGGATTTTTCCATACCCTCATAGTCTGCAAACTCCACCCCGTTATCTACCGTAATGCTGCGGAATACCTTACTAAACATATCCCCCCATTTCCTTTCTAACCGGTCCAACGCTTCCACTACGGACGCTGCCGTTTGGTCTTTCAGCTTTACTATTATTTCATCACGGGTCTTTCTTTCTGTCAGCACAAGCATACATGATTTTGTAACCCCACGCTGCCCCTTTACTGTATCCATTTCCCAATGACCGAATATCTCCCGGTCCTTTACCTCTTCGGGTCTGTTTTCTATGCTTTCCCCTGCACTTGCCCTTTTCTGTACCTTTACCTTTTTATTATGCTTTTTCTTTTTACTTTTAATAGGTAGGTCTTTGTTTGTCAGTTTCAAGAAAATTCCATTGTCTATATATCTGTAAAGCGTCCGCAAACTGATAGAGGTTTTAAACTGCTTTTCCCCTTTTGCAATCTCCGCTAATGCTGCTTCCGGGCTGTACTTATCGTTTACTATTTTATCCTCTATGCACTCCGCCAATTCCCTATCATTCCCTATTTTTAATGCCCTGCCTTTTCCCTCTTGGGCGTAGTCGTGTGCTTTCTGCCCCAAGTCACTACTATACCTTTCCTCTTCCGTATAATCAGAATTACGGTGCATATATTTACCCTTGTCATATTCCCGGTATATCGTACTCCTATGGAAATGTAATTGCTTTGCTACCTCCGCTTTGGAATGTCCTGCATTTAACAAGGCTTCCATTTTGATACGGTCGTTATGGCTCATTTGTTTAAACAGCTTTCCCATGCCTGCTACCTCCTATGATGAAAAGGGGGCAGCGGGTAAAATGTCCTGCTGCCCCCCTTTGGATTCCGCCTTACCGCCTTTCCCATAGTGAAATAGAGCATAAGTTTAACCCATGCTGCCAATCCCTCCGGCTTTTTGTGTCCGAATCGGTCTATTGTGTCTTGATTTTTCCCTGTTCTCCTGCTATTATTTCTTTAAACACTAGGGGCGGTTAGCAGGAATGTTAAGAAGTCCGCCCCCTGTGTGAATCCCTATTTAATCTTCAATATCCTTTTGGGTATCCTCGATTAAATCATTTATGAGCCTTTCGGCTTCCTCTAAGTTCTTTTCCTTGATAGCCTTTTTTAAGTCTTTCAAATCTCGCATTAAACGTCTTAGGTAACTTTTGAATACTGCCATTTCTTCGGTGTTCTCCATTTCTTTAACTCCTTTCCTGCTATCTCCTTGCTACAATTATATTATATACTTATATAAGTATATTGTCAAGGGTTTTTATAGATTTTGTGCTACAAATTCCTGAATATGTGCTACAAAACTTTTTCTTTATTCTTGGCGTATTCCTCAACAATCTTTTGCAACTTGTCCGTGAAATTCTTTCCCGGACTTTCTTCTATGATTCTGAATATCTCCGGCTTGAATCTTACCGTTTTATGGATATTGCAATCATCATTAGTATATACGCCGTCCTTATAAGCGTACACCCTAACCCTCGCCCCTTTCCCTTTTTATTTTTTCCTCAACTGCTGCAACAATCATCTGATTTCGGCTCTTGTACCCTAATTCCTTGGCTATTTCCGTCCACTCTTCCGCCCTTCCTTTCGGTATGGAAGTAAGTAGAAAAGAATCATAGTTATTCTTATTCCATTTATTTTTTGCCCTAGTCGCAGGCGTTCCGCCTGCCTTTTCCTCCGCCATTACGCACTACCTCCTGTCCGTTCCGACCGTTTATAGTTTCCTGCTGAAATTGTATCATACTTTTTATACTTATACAAGTATATAAAATGCACAATATTCCCCATGTACTTATATAAGTATTTTGTGAACATTTCCGGGATTGCAAATATACTTATATAAGTATATAATGTACTCATAAGGAACGGAAAATAAAGTACATGGAGGATTAAGGAAATGACAAATACAGATATTATTATCAGTGAAGCGGTAGCAAATGGATTATACACAATGGAACAAATCGAAAATATACTTGCAGGCGGTCACATGATACCGCTGCACACATTCCAAGCGTGGAAAAGTTTTGGATACACTGTAAAAAAGGGAGAACACGCCCGGATTACTACAAGGCTTTGGAGATTCACGAACAAGGCAAAGAAAAATGAGAACGTGGACGGAAACACGGACGGAACGGACAACAACCATTATTACCTTGCAAAGGCATTTCTTTTTACCGCCGACCAAGTAGAAAAATTGAAATAAAAACAACCCCCAAGGCGTAGAGCCAAGGGGGTGTTTTTCTTCCTGCGGTATCTTATTTTATAAACCTGTCCTTTAATTCCTTGAATGTATCCCAACCGTACATTGAGATATACGCCACTACAAACGCTGCGAATACCGCAAGTGCCACATAGTACCACAAAAGCGGTATGCCTGCGTATGCAACGTAGATTAACAACGCTGCCACGGTCACGATTAAGGAAATGAGGATAACAAACGCCTTTGTCGGCATTTTCTTAATCCCCGGCAAGTCCTTTAATAGTTCCGTAATGAGGGATACGGCAAACGCCAACGCCCCCAAGATACCGATAATCAAAACTGAATTTTCCGCTAAAATCTTCATATTTTCTATCCTCCGTCTTTGTGTCCGAATCGGTCTATTTTACATCCGCCTTGTCAACCCAACCGTAAACGCCTTTTCCGTCCTGCGATATGCAATGATACGGGTGTGTGCCTTTAAGGTTTACGGCGGTCACTCTGCAAACGCTTGTTACCTCCCTATGTACGGCTGCCTGTGCTGCCGTAGAGGACTTGTAGACCGGTCCCCCTGTGAATGTTACC
>CAZRZM010000036.1:0-20892 GCA_964604575.1 uncultured Acetatifactor sp. | reverse complement strand
TCCCTTTTCCCAATAGCCATTCTCCTGCCTTTTCACCACATGCTAACGCCTGAGTGTAACTTTTTCTAAAATATGGATTAAGCAGCTTATGTACTTTTTCATTCGAGCACAGAGTGTTATGACTATGTACAATCCTTTTTTTTATTCCTGAAAATTTTGCTATCACCATTTCAACCAGCATAGTTGAACTGTTTCCATGTACATGAATCATATCATATTTTCCTTTTTTTAATGCTCTCCACATCCGAAAATAGTGTGCTATGGCACTTCCATGTCTTGGTGGTAGTTCTATAATGTTTATACCATGTCTGCCACACTCTTTTTCATATTGTTCCGCAATTGGAGAACCCGCTATTATTGTAAAATCATAGCGGTCATACCCCAATTCCATACAATAGTTCATAATGACAGTTCCTATACCGGTTATTCCAAAATGGCATGTGACAATCGCTATTCTTATTTTGTTAATATCCGTCATTTATCTGCTCCCAGAATATTTTTAATCCGTCTAACAACATTCGCAGGTAAAGCTGCCTTTATTCTTTCCACCGGCTGCAATCCAACCCTTACATCGTCCATAAAATAATTTTCATCAATCTTTTCGTAAAACTTATCCCTACTACCTGGTCTTGGGCTGGGTTTCACAAGATTCCCCTGTTTTGCAAGCCCCTCCTCCAGTGTGACCTTTTGAACCACTGCCTGCTCTTTCATATGTTCAAATAATCTGCGCCCTTTATCTGTATTGACAAATACACTGGAAACTCCTTTCGGTGAATAGAAATCCGGATGACTTTTCCCGATTCCCCAAAAATCACCCATGGTTATATCTCCCACCCGGTCTGTATTAGCATAAGGACATATATAACAACTCTCTCTGTAACAATCGCCGTCCATAAAGTGTCTTCCATAGCGGTCAAGTGCAAGTGCTTTTGTTTTGGTCTTTGTCTTGATCTTTAGGCTGCATTGTGTTCCCCAGCCACGCCTGGTCTTTGAACGGAAATTGTAATCATATATTTTTCCATTCATCTTTTTGTTCTGGTATTCCAGATATTTCCGAAAAAACTTGGGTGAAGGCACTCCATGGCAAATCAAATCCATGGTATAAAGATTTGGTTTATCACCCCCAAGGAAGCAGTAGAGACCAGCTATTTGACATGGTGTTCCTGTGAAAAGAACAGTTTTTCCATCCGCAAGCTGTTTCTTTGCCCTGCTATAGCAATCTTTAGAATTCGACTGAACATATTTTGATGATTGGATTTTCTGCCCGTCCTTCTCATCACTAATCTCAATATGGCACACTGCCAATTCATCATCATATGCTGCCCCATATACTACACCTCCCTGGGACAGTATAATTCGGGCTGCTATATCAGAAGCGCCTCCGGAAGCGGACTTCATGATATCATCGACATTTTTATTTCTAACTGCCCAGACATCTAACGGTTGATTTCTATGAACCCATAAATTTTCAGCAGGACAAGCCTCTAAACACTTGCCACAATCCACACATATATCTGTTGAAACAGTCGGGTACCAAAAACCCTCTTTATTATCTTCCATGGAAATGCATTGCTTTGGGCAGTTCTGTTCACAACTGCGGCAGCCAACACACCGATTCTGTACCGTTTGAATATTTCCCATTCACCCATGCCCTTTATTGTATGTTTTCTCTCAGATAATCTTTTGCCCTTCTGCGCTGGACTTTCAATATCTCATCTACTCTGCTATAATCAATAGGAGTTTTGTTAATTTCATCAACCCTTCTGACATCATCTGTCATACGATTTTCCAATCCCAGCCGGGCAAGAACATCTGTCAGCTTCTCTTCATTACCATAACTGTTTCCTACACTCTTTCTGACAAGACTGGTAAATAGCCGATGCGTAATTACAGAGAAAATACTTCCATGAAATGTATCTGTGACGACTTCATCAGCATTCTTAAAATACGCCAGCACTTCAAACGGTGAGCAGTCTATAAATCTATCTGCGCATTTCTGAATGCCACCTATCGCATAGATTTTCAAGCCTTTCGCCTTTGCATATGTCAATATCCAATCCGACTCTTTTTCGGAAATTCTTCCTGAATATGCATACAAGACAAGATATTTTTCCTTTTTATCCATCTCTGGTACTTTGTCACAAGAATGCATATAGTCATATATGAGCACCGGGTCCAGATGAAATATAGGTTCCATTCCGGTTAACTCCCTGACTATTGCTCCAGAATTTTCATCCCTGACCGATAATACATTGAATTTTCTCAGCAGATTGCCAATCTCTTTTGCTTTTCCATACTGTTCCAGCTTCTCTAATGTCGTATTTCCAAAGGAAGCGGCATAACTAATCAGCTGCTTTGCACAGTTATTTTTCCCGAAAAGTTCTAGTGAATATCCAACATTCAAATTCTTCTGAACACAGTTAAATACCTCGTCACTGCCAATCACCAGACAATCCAGCACAGGTGTGTAATTCATCTCATCAGTCATTCCAATCAATGTCATATATTTCTTTCCAAAAGATTGTTTATAAAGAACAAAGGCAATCTTATGCGCCAGTGGTGCTTTACATTGAAATGTCTCGAGCCCTTTACGCAGCTTACGTATTATTATATTTCCACTATCACCGTTCTCTTTTATTATAGGCGGAGCCACATGGTAATCCACGAACTCCACATTCCCACCTATCTCTTCTATAAGTTCTTTTAGTGCATATGCTTGTAAAAAAGATCCATAATTGACAATACGCTGCATTGACAATATTCCAACTTGTTTCATCTCTACTTTTTCCTTCTTTTCTTCCCAAGCATCAAATCATAAACAATTTTCTCAAGTTCAGCACTAAATATTGCATTATTACTCTCTGTATCACTGCACATACCTGCCACGATACTGTCATAATTCCGAATGCTTTCCTCCAGTTTCTCTATATCCTCAACAGCAATAATCGTCCCCATTCTCCCAGCAACTTCTCTTACAAAATTAACCTGATGGTCATTCACATGCTCATTATACTTATATTGTCTCGGAACAACTATCGGAATCTTCTTTATCTGCAAAGGCATAATGAAACTGGAAGGACCTCCATGTGTTATAACAATTCTCGCCTCATTTACAAATTTTACCATATCTTGATAGGAATATAGACTTTGCCATATACAATACTTCGGCTCGTAAGTGCTGTATCCCGTTTGAATCACAACTTCATCCTCAATTTTTTTGTCTCTTTTTAAACTGTCAATATATTCAACGAGTCGATTAAATGGCTGCTCGTGTGTACCCACCGTAACGAAAATCATAATCTCTCCACCTTAAAAAATACTTCCGAGATTAATTGCTTTTGGATAAACTTTTTTCATTTCTTCCCATTCCACAATAAATCTGTCTGTAACCGGATAACACATTTTTCCTGCAATTGTAGGGGCATCTATACGGTCGAAAACCTCAATGTAAATTGTCTTTGCCCCCATTAATTTACCAATCCAGAAGAACGGGATGGCAGGCGCCGCACCGGATGAAATAATCAGATTCGGTCTTTCTTTAAGAAGAATTTTTAAAGCTCTCCATGTATTTATAATCAAAGCTTTGATAGAACGGTTGCTTGGGTAATAGCATGGATACATTTTTTCTCCCTGAAGAATACTCCTTGCATCCTCTTTATCAAAAGTAACCCAGAATCTATCCTTATCCATCCAGAACGGCCTTAACATATATAAGTGTGTTAAATGTCCGCCACTGGAACCTACAAGACAAATTTTCATCCTACTTTGCTCCTTCTCCCTGGACTACCACCCTAACCGTCTTAAGCAGTATCTTAATGTCCTGTCCAATGCTCCACTCATCAATATACTTCGTGTCCAGCTTTACCACTTCCTCAAAATCCGTAATATTGCTTCTGCCGCTAATCTGCCACAGTCCGGTCAGTCCAGGCCGGAACGCCAGTCTTGCCCGATGGTGCAACTCATACTGCTTCCACTCATCCACAGTAGGCGGTCGGGTGCCCACAAGGCTCATATCCCCCTTTAGAACATTTATCATTTGGGGGAATTCATCCAGACTGCTTTCTCTCAGGAAATTGCCGATTCCTTTCCGAATGGTTCCGTCGGGAAGCTTCTTACTTCCAATAATCCGCGGATCATAATCCAGCTTAAACATCAGCCCGCCGCTCACGCAGTTTTCTGCAAGCAGCTCCTTCTTCCGCTCCTCCGCATCCGGATACATGGTGCGGAATTTATACATCCGGAAACGTTTTCCGTTTTTGCCCACCCTCTCCTGGGAAAAAAAGATTGGACCTGGTGAACTGAAGAAAATAATCGGTCCAAATATTAGTATCAGTACCAGTGTCACCAGACAGCCCGCCAGACTTCCTACAATATCCATCAGTCTCTTTGCCATAAGCTGTGAAGTTTTGGCATAATTCAAGCCGGTTGTCAGCACTGTATAATTTCCCAGACGTTCCACCTGATGCTTATTCTCCTGAATATCACCTTCTTTTGTAATTGCCAGATGGATAACTACCCCCATCCGCTTCAGGTCTTCCATCAGATCCACCGGATAGCCGTCTGCCATGTCTATGTCCAGAAAAACCTCATCCACCCATTCCCTGCAGATATAGTCCACTGCATCCTCATAATCTGCCACCACTTGTATCCCATTAATGATTTGTCCCTTAAAGGATCCATCCACAGCCACAGCGCCCACAGACCGATAAATATTGTAATTAGTCCGGCAGATGTTATCGATACACTCCTCCAGTCTTTTCCGGGGTGCAATAATCACCAGTGACTTGCCTGACTGGAAAAGCTGCCCTTTTTTCAGTTTCTTTTTCCAGAAAATCCTGCCCAAAAAAGTTATCCCCATATAAAGGGGCACCATCAGATAGAAAAAAATTCTGGAATAAACCGTCGAATTTCTCATGGAAAAGAGCAGAAGAAGCATTATTCCCTCCACCAGAAAAACATGTTGGCATACCGCTGTAACTTCTTTGTAATAACTTCTTTTCAGTATGTTTTTAAAAGTATTAAAAATAATTGACACGCAGAAATCCACCATGGTATATAAAACAGCCATTCTCAGATATTCCGCATTCCGATAAGGGTTATCCAGACCAAAACGGACGCTGTATGCAAGAACAAATGCCACTTGCAGACACAGAATATCCAGTATTATAAAGTCCAGATGTTTCCACCATCCCTTGTTCCTCTTTTCATACATCTTTTTTCTCCTATGACAATCTCATTGTCATTTAACTCCCCTGCTATTTCCAGTCCATTCCAATGCTGTCCAGTCGGCGGATTCTCTCCTCATCCAGAACCATACCGGAGGATTCCGGATTACGCCGTTTCACGCGGATATTAGATATCCACCTCCCCAGCTTCACTCCCTCCACACTGTAGGACACCGGAACATTCAGGTTACCATGCTGCTCGTAATACTCCTTTGCCAGCTCGTACTTCATATTCCAAAGGGTGATGTTTCCCTTTTCCCACTCCATACCCAGTGCATCAAGCTGCGCTATCTGCTCAGCGGACAAAGTCTCCATGCGGGTTTTATTTCCCGACTTGCCATGTCTGATTGCATGTATCCATTTCCCCAGTGGCAGTCCATCCTCCGTCACATATTTCAAAGGAATTTTCAGGTCCCCATAGATTCTGCGGTATTCTCTTACCGCATCAAGATACCTTTCCCATTTTTCTGCGTTCTTGCTCCAAATCATGCCCAGTGCATCCAGTTTTTCAAGCTGTTCTCCACTAAGCATTTTCTCCCTGCCCTTTTTCTTGACATTGACCCGCAGATTGCTGACCCATTTTCCCAGTGGAAATCCGCTTTCAGAAATGTATGCTGCTTTCACATCCACATTTCCAAACTTCCGGTGATAAATTTCCAGTTCTCGATAACCTTCCTCCCATCCATTTTCCCGGACATTCCACACCATACCGATATCTTCTAGTCTCTGTATCTTTTCTTCTGTCAAACTTCCCGCCGTTTTCCCGGCATACACTTTCCTTTGAGTCTGTATCCAGCTCCCCAGCGTCAGCCCTTCCGAAGTTACATATTTTTTTGAAATACGTAAATTTCCATTTTTTTCAAAATACTCACACGCGCTCCGGTAGTAGACCTCCCATGGGGATGCAAGGTTTGCCTGAAGCTGTCCAAACAGCCTGCGGCAGTCCATCATCTCGTCAATAATCTGAAACCTTTCCTGAAACGCTCCTCCTTCTCCATGGGTGCATGGCATCAAGGCAAATGCTTCCTTCACCTCCTGCTCCAGACAATCGATGCAGGCGAGCCCCTCAAAATTATTAACCAAATCAAAAATCACCGGTTCTGCTGCTCCTCCTGCGGACAAGGCACGCCCTATCTGCTGCAAATAGATAATAGGAGACACAGTGGGTCTCAATAAAATCACCCCGTCTATATCCTCCATATGTACACCCTCATTGAGCATATCAATGCAAAAAAGCAGTTTCAGGTGTTCACTGTCGTCCTCCTTGAATGCCTCAAAATTTCTGCTTGTCTCAGGGCTGTCATAGTAGGCAGTATATATATGTGGGGTGGTATCAATCAAATGAAACCATTCTCCTACATGCTCCTTCATCTCATCCATGTGCTCCTTATCTGCACAAAAGACAATGTATTTCCCATGACCTTTTTTCATATGTCTGGCAAAAATTTTATCCAGACCATCAGCCTGCTCCAGTGCACGTCTAAGCTGTTCCAGCAGTTCCATGTTTCTTACAGTGAGTTCCCCATCAGGGAATGTTTCCACCCTCTCCTCCAGCTTCTGCAGTTCCCTCTTATAAGGAATACTGTCCTTTCGGATGCTGTCGTGTGCAGAGAGACTCCCTGCAATATGCGCTTTCCCCACGCCGGGATACCATGCCGCCACATACCGGGGCGTTGCCAGAATCCCCAGAACAAGTGCCTCTCCCAGAGTCATTTCAGAAGCAATATGTCCCTCAAAAATTTCCTGCGCCATATCCCTCTGGTTGTCCAGATAACGAATATTGGTGGCGGATAATCCCAAAACCTTTGCCGTTGGGTACATAGCAAGCAATTTCCTTACACTTCTCCCCCACTCTGCTGCACCACACCGGTGAAATTCATCCAGAATAATGTAATCCGGTTCCAGTTTGTCCATATCTTCCTCATTTTTCATGAGTCTGCTATAGGAAAGGAAACAGATATTATCCGTGCATGCCATTTCCCCTTGTGGAAGTGTTCCCTGCAGATTCTCCAACTGCGTACGGAAAATATATTCACTTGGTGACAGCCAGCAGATTTTTTTATCAGGATTATCCTCTGCCAGTTTGAATGCAACAAAGGACTTGCCGGTACCGGTGGGGTGAATGACTGCTGCCTTTCCTTTCTCATCCATCATGGCAACTGCTGCATCATATGCCCTCTGATTATGTTTGAAGAGATGAATACCCAACTGTGCACCCCCTCCAAAAAGGTTTTTGCTTCCGCAACTTTTTCGTAGATTAGAGTATTCTGCGAAAAAGTTATGGGATTACTGATAAATATTGGTTTTCTAAAAGACTTGACCCATTTTCTGACCCCTAATGAGCATTGATTCGCCACAAAAAAAGGAATCGCCATGCAGTAAAACTATCATGTGATTCCCGACCTTATTTTAATATTTTCTTTTTTGACATTTTTACCATTTTTTTGACCCTGATAAGCTCAAAGCTTATAAATTACATTGTCAAATAATGGCTAAAAAGCGTTTTTTGTTGACAAGAAGGATGTGTTGTATTAAACTAGCACTAGTTCCAATCCTAATAATAACTATATTTTTCTTTTTCGCAGAATACTCTAATCCACGAAAAAGGGCATATAAAAACCTGTGGCAAATCCCAGCCACAGGTTTTTACTTCCACTATATCTCACAGCATTTGCCCAGTTCCACTTTTCACAAACCGCTGTTTTAATCCTCTGTATTGTTCTCTGCAACCTTGGCTGCTCTTGCGGCAACCTCTTTCTCCTGCACATCGGAGGGCGCCTGCTCGTAGCGGGAGAATTCGTAGGAATACTCTCCGCGTCCGCCTGTCATGGAGCGTAAGTCAGTGCAGTATCCGAACAATCCGCTCATGGGAATATCTGCCTCTATCATCTGTTTACCGCCCGCCATAGGTGTCATTCCCAGTACACGTCCTCTTCTCTTATTCAAATCTCCCATAATATCGCCGGTGTAGGCATCGGGCACAATCACTTTCAGGGACTCGATGGGCTCAAGCAACACCGGGGTTGCCTCCATGAAACCTTTCTTAAACGCCTGGATAGCCGCTGTCTTAAATGCCATCTCCGAAGAATCCACAGGATGATAAGAACCATCATATAAAACAGCTTTCACTCCCACCACCGGATAAGCTGCCAGAGGGCCTTTGACTATCGCATCCTGAATTCCTTTCTCCACTGCCGGGAAGAAATTTTTAGGAACCGCACCGCCGACTACCTCCTGCTCAAATACATAAGGTGTTTCCAAATCCCCGGAAGGAGCAAACTTCATCTTAACGTGTCCGTACTGCCCATGTCCACCGGACTGTTTCTTGTACTTATATTCCACATCGGAAGTTTTCTTAATGGTCTCCTTGTAGGCAATTTTAGGTTTTGTCAGTTCCACATCCACTTTGTACTCATTGAGAAGTCTGCTGACGATAATCTCCAGATGCTGGTCTCCCATTCCATACAGTAAAAGCTGTCTGTTCTCCGAATCATTCACCACCTTCACTGTCAAATCCTCATGAGTGATTTTCTGAAGCGCCTGGGATATCTTATCCACATCCGCCTTATTCTTGGGTTTATAGCGCATATAAGTATAAGGTGTGGAAATGTCGGCTCCTCCATATTTCACAGTAGTCGCCTTGGTTGACAGGCTGTTGCCGGTTCTTGCCGCCGTAAGCTTTGCCAGGGCACCGATATCTCCCGCATGAAGCTCGCTGACTTCTATAGGCTTATTGCCCTGAAGTACATATAATTTACCAATCTTCTCCTCAATATCCTTGTCAACATTGTAAATCAAGTCATCCGTCTTAAGTACACCGGAATTTACTTTTATCAGAGAGTATTTGCCGATAAACGGGTCCACAATGGTTTTCCAGATATAAGCGGATTTCGCTTTGGAGAAATCATAGTCCGCATGGTAAATCTCATTGGTTTTCATATTGATTCCCGCAACCTCACGGTTCTCCGGGCTGGGAAAATATTTTACAATATCATCCAGCAGCGTGTAAACGCCCTGACACAGTGTGTTGGAGCCCATTGTCATCGGCACGATACTGCCGTCGCATACATTGGTACGCAGCGCTGCACGAATCTCCGCCTCTGAGAAAGTCTCTCCGCCAAAATAACGCTCCATGAACTCTTCACTGGTCTCTGCCACAGCTTCCATAAGCGCATCACGGCATATCTGCAAATTCGGTTTATTATAATCCGGAACCTCACAGGGAACAACCTCCTTGCCCTGCCAGCGGTTTCCGGCTTCCGTAATCACATTGATATATCCCACAAATTTCTCATTTTCACGGATAGGAAGGTTAAAGGGCGCCAGCTTTTTGCCATATGTATTCGTCATATCTTCCACAACCTGACGGAAAGAAGCATTATCCACATCCATATTGGATACATAAATAATTCTGGGCAGTTTGTATTTTTCACATAACTCCCATGCCTTTATGGTTCCCACTTCAATACCGGATTTGCCGTTCACCACAATAACCGCAGCTCCTGCTGCACTGACAGCCTCTTCCACCTCACCGACAAAATCAAAGTATCCCGGAGTATCCAATATATTTATCTTAATATCGTTCCACTCAACAGGAATCACAGAAGTACTGATGGAAAACTGTCTCTTCTGTTCTTCTTTGCTGTAATCACTTAAGGTATTTCCATCGGAAACCTTGCCCATTCTGGATGTAATACCGGATAAATAAGCCATAGACTCAGCCAGACTGGTCTTGCCGCTGCCACCATGACCTAATAGCACCACGTTACGAATCTTGTCAGTTGTGTAAACTTTCATATGCTGTCCTCCACTTATGCACTTTTTTGGGTATTTTGCCGATATATAACCGCACTTATTTTATCCCATACAGATATTTTACTAAATAATCTTTCTATTTACAACATATTATTAGTATTTTTACATACTATTTTTTTATTTACTGAAAATTAATGTTTAAAAGATTTAAAATCCTTGTTGATTTTCACGCGTTAAAGTGTTATAGTGTCCACATGGACAAACCAGAAAAATTTCTTATATGAGGATTTTATGATGAAAAAAATAACTTGTGGATTTATCGGTCTGGGACTGATTGGCGGCTCCATTGCAAAAGCCTTAAGAGCCAGACGTCCCGACACCACTATTATTGCATACGATATTAACAGTGATGCACTCTCCCTGGCCCTGGACCAGAGAATTGCTGATATCACCACCACCGCCATTGACGATTCCTTCCGTACTTGTGACTATATGTTTTTATGTGCCCCGGTACAAAAAAATGATGCCAATCTCCAGGCGGTAAAACAGGTAATTGCCCCGGACTGTCTTCTGACGGATGTGGGAAGCGTAAAAACAGACATTCACCGCGCAGTCCGGGAAATCGGCCTCGATGCACAGTTTATCGGCGGACATCCCATGGCAGGCAGTGACCGCACCGGATTCGTCAACTCCAAATCCGTACTGCTGGAAAATGCCTATTACATTCTCACACCCACGGACTCTGTACCCTCCCACAAACTGGAACAATACAGGGAACTGGTACAGACAATGGGGGCAATCCCCCTGATTCTGGACTGCAGGCAGCATGACTATGTGACAGCCGCCGTCAGCCACCTGCCCCATGTGATTGCCGCCTCCCTGGTGAATCTGGTGCATGACAGTGATTCTGCCGACGGAATTATGAAAATGATTGCCGCAGGAGGCTTTAAGGACATCACCCGTATCGCCTCCTCCTCCGCCGTCATGTGGCAGCAGATATGTCTTACCAACACAGAAAATATCCACGCTCTGCTGGAGGCATATATCCACTCGTTAAATGGCATCAAAAAAGAGCTGGAATCCAAAGATTCTACAGCTCTTTATGACCTTTTTGAAAATGCCCGCATATATAGGGATTCTTTTATCGATGCCTCCAGCGGTCCCATCAAACGCGTCTTTGCTTTTAAAGTGGATATCGCAGACCGTCCCGGCGGTCTGGCAGCCATTGTGAATCTGCTTGCCGAATCCGGTCTTAACATCAAAAATATTGGTATCACACACAATCGCGAAGATGAGTATGGTGTACTCCATCTGGAGTTTTATGATGAAGAATCCATGAATACGGCAGAACAGTTACTGTCACAAAAAAACTACTCTGTGCAGAATCTGCCCGGATAACGACTCTGCTCAGGAACGTTTACGGAATATTTTCCAGAACAGTGCCAGCAGAAATATTCCAAAAATTCCGCCGCAGGTATCCAGCAGCACATCTGCGAAGCTTCCATACCTGCCCGGCACAAAAAGCTGGTGAATCTCGTCTGCCGCAGCCGACAGAAATACCCATAGAGTCGTTATCCCATAGCGGCTCTTCTTTTTTTGCATCCATTGGGAGAGCAGGATGCTTATCAGGATTCCCATGCAGGCATATTCTCCAAAATGTGCCAGCTTGCGGATAGGGTGTTCAAAATAAGCTGCCAGACTCTCCCTGAAATCCAGGGTCCAATGTCTCCCTGCAAAGGCATTTATTAATTCCACACATTTCTCAGATATCCGCAGGCTTAAACTTCCTGATGTCTCGCCATCCTGTTCGGAAAAGGAAAAAATGGCATAATATAGAAATGCCAGTAAAACAGCCGCAATTATGCTGACAATCATTCTCTTATTTCTAGTCTTCATTAATCGTCTGATATACTCCAATCCGGTTTGCATCCATCTCAGGCATACCTACAAAACTGGCGCCGTAACTGAACTCATTCTGCTTTAACTCAATCCGGACAATCTGTAAAAAAGCATGCAGTACTTCTTTTGTCCAGATAGTGAGATAGGATTCATACACAGCGCCAATCTGCAGCACTTCTTTGCAGGTAAATCCTACTCCGCCCTTTGAAACATCCTGAATTTCAATGGCAACAATATCATTTTCTTCCCCATCCCCTTTGTCCAGTCTCTTGATAATCAGCCTGGACTGTAAATCCGTTCTCTTACTTTTTCTTCTTTCTTCCATATGTAACTCCCTTTCCGTGCTGTGTGCACTTATTTCATTATTGCTGTATCATCTGTAACAAACATCGCATCCCCAAAGCTGAAAAATCGGTATTTTTCCTTAACTGCCTCTTCGTAAGCATGTAATACCTGCTCCCTGCCTGCCAGCGCGGCGACCAGCATTACCAGAGTGGATTCCGGCAGGTGGAAATTGGTAATCAGACAGTCCAGCACCTTAAACTGATAGCCCGGATAAATAAAAATCTCCGTATTGCCACAGCCTGCCTGCACTTTTTTGTCCGGACCTGCTGCACTCTCGACAGTCCGGCAGCTCGTGGTTCCCACACAGATAACTCTCCCACCCATGTCCCTGGTACGGTTGATTTTATCCGCTGCTTCCCCGGTCACCTCATAATATTCCGAGTGCATATGGTGCGCCAGAATATCATCCTCTTTCACCGGGCGAAAGGTTCCCAGCCCTACATGCAATGTGACATACGCAATCTCCACACCCATGTCACTAATCTCCTGCAATAATTCCTTGGTAAAATGCAATCCCGCTGTGGGCGCCGCCGCAGAACCTTCGTATTTGGCATATACAGTCTGATAACGGTTCCTATCCTGCAGTTTATGGGTAATATAAGGGGGAAGAGGCATCTCACCGAGACGCTCCAGCACTTCCTCGAAAATCCCTTCATACGCAAACCGAATCAGTCGGTTTCCCTCTTCCACCGTCTCAAGCACTTGGGCATGGAGAAGTCCGTCCCCAAAAACAAGGCGGGTGCCCGGTCTGCATTTTTTGCCGGGCTTCACTAAGGTTTCCCACACATCCTTCTCCCTGCGTTTTAGCAGAAGAACTTCCACATGTGCCCCGGTTCCTTCCCTTTCACCCAGAAGCCTTGCCGGAATCACTTTAGTATTATTCAGCACCAGACAGTCTCCGGGATGAAGGTAATCCTTGATATCCCGGAAAACACGGTGCTGTATCTCACCAGTATTCTTGTCCATTACCAGTAAACGGGAAGATGCCCTGTCCTCCAGCGGGTCCTGGGCAATCAGTTCCTCAGGCAGATCAAAATAAAAATCTGACTTTTTCATTAGAGGGAGACTCCTTCCACAAATGCCTTGTAACCGCGGTAAGTCTCATAAATATCCGCCTTGCTGGTCGCTTCCCATGGTGCGTGCATATTTAACACCGCAACACCGCTGTCAATCACATTCATACCATACAGTGCCAGAATATAAGCGATAGTTCCGCCACCGCCCAAATCTACCTTTCCAAGCTCCGCAGTCTGGAAATGAATTTTCTGCTCTGCAAATACATTGCGGATATGGGCAATATATTCTGCATTGGCATCATTGGAACCGGATTTGCCTCTTGCTCCGGTAAATTTATTAAATACCATACCCTTACCCAGATAAGCTACATTTTTCTTGTCAAAGCTTGCCGCATAAGAGGGGTCATAAGCGCTGCTTACATCGGAAGAAAGCATACAACTGTGTGCCAGGCATCTTCTCACATTCAGTTCACTGTACTCTCCTGCCAGATTCATCACCTCAGCCACTGCATTTTCAAAAAACCGGGACTGCATACCTGTTGCCCCCACAGAGCCGATTTCCTCCTTATCCACCAATATACAGCACAGGGTTCTCTTGGTCTGCGGCGTATCCAGCATTGCTCTCATGGATGTGAATGCACATACTCTGTCATCCTGGCCGTATGCCAGAATCATACTGCGGTCCAGGCCTGCCTCCCTTGCCTTTCCTGCGGGAACCACTTCAAGCTCTGCGGAGAGAAAATCCTCCTCCTCAATATCATAGGTCTTTTTCAGAATGTCCAGAACACCTGCTTTCACTGCCTCTTTGGCAGCATTTTTGTCCGACTTGTCCTTCTTCTTATCTTCTTTTTTATCCTCTTTCTTGTCAATGACAATAGGTTTATTGCCGATAATAATATCCAGTGCCTCTCCCTCAATTACCTTTGACGCCTTTTTCTCAAGCTGCTCCTGCGCCAGATGAATCAGAAGGTCTGATACAAAAAATACCGGGTCCTCATCATTCTCGCCAATATTGATTTCCACAGTAGTACCATCCTTTTTCACAATCACTCCATGAAGCGCCAGCGGAATGGTAACCCACTGGTATTTTTTCACACCGCCGTAATAATGAGTGTCCAGATAAGCAAAACCGCCGTCCTCGTACAATGGATTCTGCTTTACATCCAGTCTCGGACTGTCAATATGGGCGCCCAGAATATTCATACCCTCCACCATGGAGCTCTCACCCATCTGGAACATGATAATGGATTTGTTCATCCATACACTGTAAACCTTATCTCCTGCCTTCAACGGATTCCCCGCTTTCATCACCGCCTCCAGCTCTCTGTAGCCGGATTTCTCGATAGTGTTGACAATCGCGTCCACACATTCCCTCTCGGTCTTGCCCATATTCAAAAATTCTCTGTACTCCCCACAGATTTCCTCAAGCTGCTTTAACTGCTTAGCACTGTAGGTTTCCCATACATTCTTATTCTCCATAACTCCTGCTCCTTTCTTCTACTGCCCTGCATCAGAGGGACTCCCTTACTACTCCAGCCACTAAATCAAAATAACCGCCTGTTTCGACACCAGACTGTAACTATCCTTACTGCGCCATTGCTTGTTCCGACCGCCAAACTTCACCTATCCCTACGACGCAATCGCTTGTTCCAGCCGCCAGGCTACAGTCGTTCCTATGAAGACTGTATGCAGACGTCGGCACTTAGGCACCGTACTCTGGTGCCTTATGTGTCCGCTACGTCTGCATTTGGTGCCAATTTCATATTGGCACTGCGGGATGCGCGTCTGAATAGGAATGACTGTAGTCTGGCGGCGTCACTCGCGCTATAATCTGGCGATGTCACTGCCTCAACTCTATCCCTTTCTCTGCCAGTCCTGCAATCACCTCATCCGTAACGCGCGTCACTTCCTCCCTGGTTAATGTTCTGTCCTTGTGGGAGAACAACATTCTCACTGTGATGGACTTGCCTTTTTCATCCGAATATACGTCCGTCACACCTATTTTTTTCACCAGTTCGCTGTTCACCCGCTTTATCTCCTCCGCAATTTTGCCGAAGCTGTCTGCTGTAAAGGAAAGGTCAACAGTCATCTCAGGGAAACGGCTGGGTTCTTCGTACTCAATATCCTTACCTGCCACACCTGCCAGTTTCTCCACATCAATCTCTGCATAGACAATAGCTGCTTTTTTATCAATCTTTCTGGATACAGAAGGATGCACTACTCCCATCTCTCCCACTTCCACACCGCCTGTCAGCACACTGTTGAGATTCTTCACATGCTGATAGACATGGACAGCTTTTTTGGTTGCAAATTCCAGCTCCAGATGCTTACAGTCATCCACCATAACAGCCAGCATGTCTCGCAGCTCAAAATATAGCTGCTCTACGGCTTTTGTTTTACTGAACAAAGTAATTCCCAGCATCTTTTTCTCGTTGCACAGACCATCCTCTTTCAGACCATCCACCACACGTCCAATCTCAAAGATACCAAAGTCCGCAGCGTACTGGAAATTGTATCTCACCTGACAAAGCTGGTTGGGAATCATACTGCGGCGCAGTGTTTCAATATTGGGATTGGTGGAATTGGCAAGCTTCACATTGTCCTCCACTTCCAGTCCCAGTTCCTTATATTCATCACTGTACGCCCAGATATAGGAATGAACCTCATGCAGGGAATACCGTTTTACCAGAATGTCTTTCATCTTGTCTTCCAGTGTTTTCTCTTCAAAAGCGCGCACCGGATACAGCGGCGCCTGGGTGGTATGCACATCAAAATTGTCATAACCGTAAATTCGGGTAATCTCTTCAATAATATCTGCCTTAATTGTGACATCCTTGGTCGCTCTCCAGGAGGGAACCGTCACGCTGAAGTTATCTCCCTCATTTGCCACCCCGAAGCCCAGACTCTCAAGGGTGTTTACAATCTGCTCATTGCTGATTGTAATTCCGGTATAGCGGTTTACATAAGCTTTATCAAAAGCCAGCTCTACTTTGTCATAATGGAACGCATATTCATCGGTCAGGGAAGACACCACTTTCGCCTCACTGTCAATATCCATGAGCAGTTTCACAAATCTGGCGATGGCAGGAACTGTCATCTCCGGGTCCAGACTCTTCTCGTACCGCATGGACGCATCTGTTCTGTGGGACAGCCTTACAGTGGATTTTCTCACAGAAACACAGTCAAAGGTTGCAGATTCCAGCGTAAGCGTTGTGGTATCTTCCACAATCTCGGAATCCAGACCACCCATAATTCCCGCAATTGCCACCGGCTCATTGTCATTGCAAATCATCAGGGTGTTTTCATCAATATTTCTGTCCACTCCATCCAGTGTGCGGAATACAAAAGGAGTATCAAAACATTTAATTCTTATTTTCTCCACTTTTCGGGAATCAAATGCATGCATGGGCTGCCCCATTTCCAGCATCAGATAGTTGGTTAAATCTGCCAGCAGATTGATTGCCCTCATGCCGCAGTAGTACAAGCGGATTCTCATATTGACAGGACTTACATTCCTCTTGATATTGTCCACCTTCAGGCAGGAATATCTCTGGCAGAGCGGATTCTCAATCTTCATATCCACACCGGGCAAATCTTTATACTTTGTCAAATCCTCCACGTCAAGGGGTTTTAATGGTCTGCCTGCGATAGCCGCAAATTCTCTTGCTATACCATAATGTCCCCACAAATCGGGGCGGTTAGTCAAAGATTTATTATCTACTTCAAATACAATATCATCAATTTCATAGATATCTTTCAAATCGGTGCCTAAAGCCACCTCATCCGTAATCTCCATAATACCGGAATGGTCATCACTGATACCGATTTCCGCCTCGGAACAGCACATACCGTTGGAGGTATATCCTGCCAGCTTTCTCGGTGCAATGGTAATCTCTCCCAGTCTCGCACCAACTTTTGCAAAAGCAGTTTTCATGCCCACACGCACATTGGGCGCGCCACAGACTACATCTACCAGTTCCGCTTCTCCCATATCCACTTTCAAAAGATGCAGCTTTTTGGATTCCGGGTGTTCCTCCACAGATTTAATCTCTGCCACCACTACTCCGCTCAATTCACTGCCTTTATCAAAAATCTCATTTTCCACCTCTGCGGTTGACAGAGAAAAACGACTGATTAATTCCTTTTTATCCAAGCCGGATAAGTCTACAAAATCCGAAATCCAATTCATTGATAAAAACATAACTTATCTCCTTTTTCTTCTATTTATCTCTCAATGCAGTTCTCAGTCCGTAAACTGTTCCATGCTTTTTAAAACGCCGCTGTTCAAATCGCGGATATCCTTCACACCATATTTCATCATCGCCAGTCTTGTAAGACCCAGTCCAAATGCAAAACCGGTATACTCTTCGGGGTCGATACCGCCTGCCTTTAATACTTCGGGATGAATCATGCCGCAGGGACAAAGCTCCAGCCATCCGCTGTGCTTGCAGGAGGGACATCCCTCTCCCCCACATATCAGACAGTTGATATCCAATTCAAAACCGGGTTCCACAAAAGGGAAGAAGCCGGGACGGAGACGCACTTTAATATCTCTCTGGAACACCTCGGACAACATGGTTTTCATAAAAAATATCAGATTGGAGATGGAAATATCTTTGCCCACCATTACCCCTTCCATCTGGAAAAAGGTATTTTCGTGACAGGCATCCGTCGCCTCATTACGGAAACATCTTCCCGGAAAAATCGCCTTGATAGGTTTCCCCTCATTGACTAACGCATCCTTATATTTTCTGTAAATAGCATTCTGTGCCGCGGAAGTCTGTGTCTTTAATAACTGTCCGTTTTCCAGATAATAGGTATCCTGCATATCGCGGGCAGGATGGTGTTTGGGAATATTCAGGGATTCAAAGCACTCATATTCACTTACAATTTCACTGTAATCCTCCACTGTAAATCCCATGGATTTAAAGATTCTCTCACACTCACGCTGCACCAGCGTAATAGGATGATAAGAGCCTCTTGCCAGCATTGGCGGCATGGACATATCAAATTCCGGCATGGACTGGATTTCTCTCTCAAGCTCTGCCTCTGCCAGCCTGGTCTTATATTCCTCTATCTTGGCTGCAACTTCACCCTTAAATACATTGACTCTCTGACCGAAGCTCTTCTTGCCCTCATCGCTCAAATCCTTGAGTCCTTTTAATAATTCCGTAATGCTTCCTTTCTTTCCCAGATAGGACACTCTGATATTTTCCAGCTCAGAAACGTCCTTTACCTTTGCCAGTTCCTCCTCCAACTGCTCTCTCAGCTTTGTGATTTTCTCGTCCATTTTAATCACCATACCTTTCCGTAACCTGCGAATTTGAGCCGCAGGCACAAATTTGCGTGTGAAAAATTTATTTTTCACACTAATCTCCATTCTTGCTGCAACCTGAAAATTTGGGCGCAAGCACAAATTTCTGATTGAAAAATCTTTGATTTTTCAATCTAACCTCCATGATTCCGCTCTGCGGAATCTCTAATCTGGATGAAAAATGCCGCATTTCAGGCATTTTTCGGCGTGAAACATAGTACTTCTTGGCGAAACGCCCATTGGCGTGAGCCTTAGAAGTACTTTTCACGCTACTCTCCTTTTCTACCTTTCTGCAATGCTGTCTGGTATGTGGCAGAATAAACGGTATCTTTTTCTGCCGCCACAGTACAATATAAAAAGTCCCCTGTAAGCCGAAACTTACAAGGGACGAAATGCTCCGCGGTACCACCCTGTTTCCTGCTCATTACAAGCAGGCTCTTGATTATGCGTAACGTGCATAACACGTTCCGGACTACCGACAATACTCTCTCCATCCTGCATCCGTCTGACAGTTCTGATGCAATCCTTGTCTTTTCACCCGGACGGCTCCAGTGCGAAATTCAAGCAGACATTCTTAACCCAAGGAAGCTTCCAGCCAATGACTTCCTCTCTCTGTGGCAGAATGAAGCTCTCTGCCGGCTTATACCGGCACACCTTCCCAGCCTTTCCCAACTGCTCTTTATTGTAGTCAATCTGCCTGAAATTGTCAAGCATATGTTGTCCGGATAGTCTGTTTACCCGTAACACCGACGCTGATTTTGAAACTTACTCCGGTACCGGCGTTGGCTCCTGGAGCTGGCGGTCTATGATTTCCCCGCTGTGTGCGTCCACATAAACAGCATAATCATAAAAAACAACCACATAACAGTATCTCATTTCCCCCTGATTGTCTCTGTAATAACAAGGCTCACTATAATGCAGTCTGCTCGGATGTGCTGTGACTTCTTTCGCCAGCTTTCTTGCCATATCGAACCCTATCACAGATTCTGTATCTATCCCTTCCATTTCCTCCTTCCTGACATATCCTTTGTCTTCAACCATCTTCCCCTCCCGGTTCAGCCAGAATCCTCCCGGTGTAAGGGCATTGTTATAACATTCTGCCACATAATATGCCCATTCCACATTCTCATGGTTGTCATACAAGTGGAATACTACTATCCGTCCGGGACTATTGATAAAATAATATGTGATATCCGGGTCATTGTAGCCGCTGGCAATGATGTAGTCATACGCCGCCGCAACAAGCTCTTCCGGCACCGCTTCCAGTGCTCTGATGGTAGTACCATCCTCCGGATATTCGTAGGTAATCCATATATACCGGTCTTTAACCCAGTCCCCTGCTGGTTCTGTCCACAGAAAATTGGAAATTATATATACAGACACAAGCAGACCCAATAATCCTCCTACTGCAAGAATAATTGTAAAAACTATTTTTTCGGTTTCTGGTTCATATCCTTCTCCTTTTATCCCTTTTCCAAAACACGTCATTCAGGCTTTTGAACCTTGGCTCACCAGGGCTGGCGGTCTACAATTTCCCCGCTGTGTGCGTCCACATAATAGGCATAATCATGATGAAAAACAACCACATAACAGTATCCAATTTTCCCCTGCTCATCTCTGTAATAACTGGGGGCGCTATAGAGCAGTTCAACCGACGAGGATGTGACTTCCCTCGCCAGCTTCTTTGCCTCATCATACCCTATCACAGTCTCCGTATCCACCCCTTCCATTTCTTCCTTTCTGACATATCCCTTGTCCTCAACAAGCTTACCTTCTCGGCTCAGCCAGAACCCTCCCGGTGTAAGGGCATTATTGTAACATTCCACCACATAATACGCCCATTCCACGTTCCCATGGTTATCATATAGATGGGGGAATTCTATCCGCAAGCGACCGTTGATAAACATATATGTTATATCCGATTCATTGTAGCCACTGGCAATGATGTAGTCGTGTGCCGCCGCTATAATCTCTTCCGGCACCGATTCCAGTGCTTTAATGGCAGTATCCTCATCTGGATATTCATAAGTGTTCCATATATACGGCTCCCCATAATATCCACCCTCACACGCTGGTTCCGACCACATCACATTTAAAACTATATAAACAGCTAGAAGCAGACCCAATAATCCTCCCACTGCAAGAATGATTCTGAAAACTATTTTTTTCGTTTTCGGGTTCATATCCTTCTCCTCTTTATTCATTTTCATAAAACTACAAACCATTATTTCCATACCCAGACACTATTCACTGATACTCGTCATCTGGATATCCGAGAAAGTGAAATAGGATATCTGCCTGCAGGCATGGCTGATATGGCTGGTAATGGGTCCAAATT
>CAZRZM010000035.1:0-21022 GCA_964604575.1 uncultured Acetatifactor sp. | reverse complement strand
GGTATATTTTTCTTCTTTTACGCCTATACTTTTATCAATAGAGAAGAAAGGAAGTTGCTTTGTGAAAACATTTTATCATCAGTCATATGGGTGTACTGCACCAATTGAAGAGGAATACTCCACTGTCAGCTTAAAGGATTCCATAGAAAAAACCCGCCTGTTACTGGAAATAGCCTATGCGGGTTTTGATAATGCGCTTGAGGTCAATTTAATTGACAGCTACATTTATGAAATTAATTCTCTGCAAAAAAGATATGAACATTTGACGGAACTGGCTGCTATGGAAACAACCGAAGAATCCGAATACTCAAATCAACATTCCCCGATTCGCGCCCTGGTCAGCCATGTTTTCGGTTAAATCATTGCGTCCATAAGTAAGTCCTGCGTAAAGAGTCTGTGAATTATTCATCACAGCTCCTTTATCGTTTAATAACTCTATCTGTTGATAAGCATCATGGAGAGGCTGTATCACTTGCCTGATTTCAGAAAGGAAGGTTCCCTCCTTCCTGCGCTCCGCATGGGCAAGCCTCCTGATGCAGAACAGATAGAGCTGTTTTAACTGTGGCGCAGGCTCGTATTCCATGTGCAGGGAAAACAGCAGTTCATTCATGCAGCCTCTGATTTTGCGCGCTCCCTCATGTATGGCAGTATCATCCTGTTTTTCTATTGCCTCATCCATTTCATCCAGATAACACAAAATCATTTCGTATAAAATTACTATCATCTGTGTCGGATTCGCCTGCGTAATCCGCAGTGTAAACTGCTGCTTGCATTCCCTTGTCATAAATTATCACCTTTGCACAACTTTCTATTTCTACTGTAATAACTGCAATACCTGAGAAGGTCTTTCATTTGCCTGTGCAAGCATGGAAGTTCCTGCCTGGGTCAGCACCTGATAGGTGGTGTAATTAGTCATTTCCTCCGCCATATCCACATCCATAATTCTGGAATACGCAGCCGTCATATTTTCATGGGTGATATCCAGACTGTTCACTGTGGATTCCAGACGGTTCTGGTATGCTCCTAATTTACCCCTTACACGGGAAGTAAAATGAATAGCGTCTTCAATTCTGGAAATGGCATCTCTGGCATCGTCCACAGTATCCACATTCATATCTTCAATTCCCATATTTCTGAGACTCATAGCAGGAATATCCACCTCCAGCACCTGGCCTTCGTTGGCTCCAATCTGTAACCGCATGGCGCCGATTCCGGTAACATCTATCTCCAGATCGGATAATGCCAGTGTTCCATCCGCGCCCATGGCATCCGTCAAATCAAGCACCATCTCAAAACCGCCGGGTGCTTTAAGAGTCAGCAGATTATCCTGCATGGATGCTTTGGTATCAGCCGGAAACGCATCTCCCAAAGTATATCCCTCTTCCACTTTGGTTACCTTTATGCCATCCACTTCCTCTGTAATGACACTCAGGCTGTCAATGGTATGGGGTTTTACAGGCACATCCCCGGAATAGTTGCTTACTTTGACACCTTCCACATTAGTAAAACCTTTTCTGCCAAATTCACCGTTTAAAAGCTTCTGTCCGTTAAATTCTGTAACCTCTGAGATACGGGTAATTTCTTCCTTTAACTGTCTTACTTCGGTCTGCACCATTTCCCGGTCATCATCCGTCATGGAACCGTTAGCTGCTTTCACTGCCAGCTCATTGAGACGCTGTAACATATCGCTGACCTCAGATAATGCACCGTCCGCCGTCTCAATAACAGAGATTCCATCGCTGGCATTCTGACCTGCAACCGATACACCTTCAATCTGTGCGTTCATTCGTTTTGCCATGGCAAGCCCCGCCGGGTTGTCTTTTGCGTGATTTATTTTCAGTCCGGAAGAAAGCCGCTCCAGTGACTGTGCAAGTAAATTATCATTGTTGGACAGTGCGTTGTTAGATAACATCGCAGACACATTATAATTAATCCTCATCGTTTACCTCTTTCCCTGCTGTTTCACAGCCATTATAAATTGTTTCGCAAGTTGGTAAAGCTCTCTGTTATCTGCCTTCTGTGTAGAATCGGCATCCTTTACACCATCCGTGGTTTTTCCATAGAACATTTCTCCGCTACCGGCACTGCCCGTCGTCCTTGTCCGGGTATCTGTCTGTACCACCGGTAACTTCTCCAGCTTCCAGTCATTCCCTGTCATATGTAAGGAATCACTAAATATATCGGCAATCTCCTTTAATTTCGTAACCGCCATTTTCGTATTTCCCGTCAAGAATCCACTGACATTGCTTCCATTTACTGTAAACTGCGCTTCCACCTGCTCTTCTTCCGTCAGAGATAACGCAATGTGAACCATGCTGTCATCCGCCTTACCATGTTCCATACGCAGATGTACATTAGTAAGCTCTCCATCCAGATACATGGGAATCATATATTCTTCCGAATCACTCAATGCACCCAGAATACCCAGTTGTTTGTGGGTCATCTGTAATGCCTGCACATCCATGCTTTTTTCCACCCGCTGGAAGGTAAACTCCTCCACAGTACTCTTCATTTCTTCCAGCATATCTCCATAGGCAGCCCCAAAAGCTTCTTTGTCATCCAGAGACTCCACAATTTCTGTCCACCCGGCTTTTCTTTCATCTGTCGGTTTCTCTTCCGGTAAATCAGCATCTGTATAGGACTCTTTTTTCTCCAGCCAGTCTTTGTAAAAACTGCGCGACTGGTGCAGCAGTCCGCTGGATGCCAGCAGATTATCCGCACTGGCAGGCATTCCTGCCCTATCCAATAAAGCAACTGCTATATCTTCCACTGTAGCAGCCTGTCTGATTTGCTCCAACTGCATCTGTCTGTATTCTTCCTCAAACCCTTTGGCAATCTGCTCGGAGATACTTTTGCCATTACGGATTACTTCTTCGGTAGAACCGAAATTGTCGGAAACTGTCACATCCAATGCCTTAAACTTTCCGCTCCGTACCGCGGACAGCAGGTTGGCAAAATGGATTTGGGCATTACTGTTCACAAGCGCTCCGACGGCTGCACCATCGGAAACATCTATCTGATGGAGAAGACGATAGATTCCAATAAAGCTTTCTCTTTCTCCCTCTGTGATTTCCTGGTTTCTCTCCAGACTATATAGGAATCTGCTGTAACGTTCGGCAGTATCCTGATATTCCTGGGGCAGACTGTCGAAATACTGTTCCAGCTCCCCAAAACTGCTGTTCAGTGGATTGATGCCATCACGTATCATTTTCAGGACAGCTGCCGGTGTCATTTTGTTTACCACCCGTTCCACTCGGCTCTGTGCCTCTATAACACGGGACAGATTATCTTCGGTGATTTCCATACGGTTATATCCAAGTATGCGCACTGCCCTGCGGTTTTCCTCCGTAAGGGGCATCTGTAAATCCTGCAGAATATCATCCACATTTGCAAATGCTTTGCGGATACTGTCACCCAAATCCGGTCTGGGCGCTGTCATAAGCGCCTCATAGCTCTCATTTGCTTTGTGGTAATCATCACGCAGAGCCGCTCCGCCTACATGAAACTCTTCCAGACTCACTTCTTCTATTGTCTGATAGCTTCCCAGTATCTGCGCAGGCAGGGTGGGAATATCATCTACTGTCTGCTCAGTCTTTTGATATAACTGGTATTTATCCACCGCCTGAGGGTCATCCGGGAAATACCGGGCAGCCACTTCCTGCTCTGCCTGCTTCAATGCCTCAATTAGCTCCTCTATCGGTGCAGTATCAATCGAAAAGCCGCTTTTGAGTAACTTCACATTGACCTCCGCTGTCATGTGGAGACGGATTTCCTCCAACTGTCTTCTGGCTGTCAGATTCGTCTGTCCCTGAACCGACAGAGATATCTCATATTTTTCCATATAGGATTCGTAGATGGCTGTGGCTTTTGTATAAATACTTTCTGTCTCTGTCAAATCGGCAAAAACTGCCTCTTCCCCTTCCGCCAGGGCAACCGACACTGCTTTCGCGAAATCTTCCTCAGTCACCGGAAAGGTTACCTGCTGCAGCCACTCCAGCCGCTCCAGATTCTCCCTGCTCAGGGGGATTCCCGCTTCCAAAGCTAAGTCTGCTCTCTGTCTGTTCGTCTCATCAGGGGTAACGCCCTCCCGGACCAGTGCCTTGTCAATTTCTTCCCAGACCACTTCCTTGTCTGAATTAGAAGCACTCTCCATATAATATCCCTGAACATCTTCCGCATAATAACGGGGATGTCCGGCTCCTTCCACTGCCCCACTGTTCTGTGCCCGGTAATAGTCCCAGATTTGGGGTTCCATCTCATTTTCCACCATGTAAGCATATCCGGCATCCGTAGGCTGTTTAAGCTTTGCCATCATATTCCATGCCAGGGATACCTGCTCTATATTATCCTCTGTGAGAGGAACATTCTCGCTCTGGAAGCTGTCACTGATTGCCTGTGCCAGTGTGACACTTCCCACTGCTGCCGCCAGAGTATCCATATCCAAATCATCTGTATATCCTGCGATATGTTTTCCTGCCCGTACCAGTTCCGCTTTGATTTTATCCACTATCGTCACAGCTTCTTCGGGGCTGATATTTTTGAAATCAAATCCCTCTTTTTCCAGCTTCGCATAATCTTCCTGGGACATGGTATTGGAAAGCAGTGTTCTGTAATCCTGCATAATGTCCACGTCCTGATTTGCTGCCTCCATCTGCAGGTCCGCCATCGTTTTACCCTTCCGGCTTCCATTATTTCCCACTGTCCACCTGCTCTGATTTTTGTCATGTCCATAAGAAACATCCGGGACTGATGTATGCTGTGAACGGCTGGCTCCGCCCTGTCTCTCTGTTCTCTGATTTTCCATTTCGGGGGTCTGGGTTGTCTGAAAAGAAATTTTCACGTTTTTATGTCCTCACTTATGTTCCGATTAGTATATGCCCACGCACTTTTTTCATGAAAAAAAAGGCAAGTACGCGAATGTACTCACCTTTTATTTCGGTAAAAGAAAGGGAATCCTTAACCTAAAACACGAAAACTGCCGCCGTATAAGGAGGCAAATCAAAAGTAATGGAATATTTCTGATAGCTGCAGGGCTCTTTCTGTGCAGAAATCTCTGCGGGAATCTCATTGCCCCAGCCACCGAACCGCTCCTCATCACTGTTTAAAATCAATTTGTATTTTTTCTTTTTGGGCACTCCCACCTGATAATTTTCCCATTTCACAGGTGTCATGTTAATTACAAAAAGCAGGTTGTTGCGCCTGGAAGAATTTTTACGGATAAAAGAATAGGTACTTCTGTCTGCATCATCCGCATTCATCCACTCGAAGCCATCCCAACTGTTGTCAATCTCATACAACGCAGAATACTTACGGTATATCTCCAGAAGTTCTTTCACATACTCGTGTAAGCCCTGATTGTTCTTTTCACCCAGCAGATACCAGTCAAGCTCTCTTGCCTCGCTCCATTCTCTCTCCTGTCCAAAATCCTGACCCATGAAAAGGAGCTTCTTGCCCGAATGTCCAAACATATAAGCATAACCGGCGCGCAGATTGGCATATTTATCCACCTGATATCCCGGCATCTTATTTACCATGGAACATTTTAAATGTACCACTTCATCATGGGAAAGCGGTAAAATATAATTTTCACTCTCATTATAAGTCATGGCAAAAGTCATGGCATAATGGTTTCCCTTGCGGTAAATAGGATCCAGCTTCATATACTCGCAGAAATCGTGCATCCAGCCCATATTCCATTTAAAGGAGAAGCCCAGACCTTCCCCGCCGATATCGCTGGTAACGTTAGGCCACGCCGTGGATTCCTCCGCTATTGTGAGAAAACCCGGATAGGTCCCGCGGATAACCGAATTTAAATGGCGGAAAAATTCAATGGCTTCCAGGTTTTTATTACCGCCAAATTTATTGGGAACCCACTGTCCTTCCTGCTTACCGTAATCCAGATACAGCATGGAGGCAACTGCATCCACGCGGATTCCATCTACATGGAACTCTTTTAGCCAGAACAGCGCATTGGCAATCAGGAAATTCTTTACTTCGGTCCTGCCATAATTGAAAATCTTGGTTCCCCAGTCCGGATGCTCTCCCAGACGTGGGTCGGGATGTTCGAAAATGCACTGACCGTCAAATTCTCCCAGACCGTGTGCATCCGTTGCAAAATGTGCCGGTACCCAGTCCAGAATTACACCAATACCTGCTTTATGCAGCTCATTGATAAGATACATAAAATCTTTGGGGGTTCCATACCGGGAAGTAGGTGCATAGTAGCCTGTCACCTGATAGCCCCAGGAACCGTCATAGGGATATTCTGCAATACCCATAAGCTCAATATGGGTATATTTCATTTCCTTTAAATATGAGACAATTCTATCTGCAAACTCGCGGTAGTTATAAAACCCTTCCTCCGTTCCATCGGGATGTTTCATAAAAGAACCAATGTGACATTCATAAATAGCGATGGGTTCCTTGTTCATATCCTTTTTAGCCCGTGCTGCAAGCCATTTATCATCTTTCCATGGAAATCCGCTCAAATCCGTAATAATGGATGCCGTACCGGGCCGGTATTCCGCATAATTTGCAAAAGGGTCTGCTTTGTACAGTTTTCTTCCGTCACCTGCCGTAATGAGAAACTTGTACATTTCCCCTTCATCCACCTCTGGAATAAAAAGTGTCCATATGCCTCCGTCACCTGCTTTTTCCATGGCATGAGAAGTCTCATTCCATCCATTAAAAGAACCAATTACATGCACTTCCACAGCATTGGGTGCCCAGACCCCGAAAAAGGTTCCTTTCACGCCGTCCTCCTCGGACAGATGTGCACCAAGTTTTTTGTAGATATCATAATGTGTTCCCTGCGCAAATAAAAACTGGTCCGCCTCAGAAATAAATACTTGCGGGTATACTTTTGCCGCCATAGGCAATGCCTCCTCCTACATAATGCTATTTTATATATAATTTGAGAAATCCTTCTCCCCTAATATAATCATATCCTGCGAATCATACCGTCTGGCAAAAAGAACATCCAGAAAATGTCCAAAGGTCTTCTTATTGGCACGGCTGATTGCCTCATCAACAATATCCTTTACCTCCACAACCGTCACCATATGGTCGCTGGTCTGCATCTCTTCAATTCGTGTATGCAGTGCCAGAACACCAAATTCATCGATGGAATATTCCCTCTCCAATGCGTACTGGCGTCCGAATGCCACCAGCGTATCGTTGCTTAAAGGCTCTATATCCACTCTGGCAGTAAAACATTCCGCCAGTTCCTCATACTGGGACAAGAAACGGTTCACAGCACGTTTGGTTCCTTCCAGCACTACAATCAGTCCGATACTTTCCTGCTGTAATGCCTTATAGAGTGTATTTACGGTATGAGGTTCCATATCCGCTGCCTTCTGGATAATCAGGGCGCCGTTCTTCAATCCGGCAATTACTTCATTCACTTTTTTCCGGTTCAGCGCTTCACCGGAAATCTTCGCCACTCTGCCGGAGAAATTACCATCTGTAATCTGAATCTCGCGTATCATATTCTTGGCAAGTCCCAGCGTGTTGGTGCCATTTTCACCTGTAATAATCACATTCCCGGTAAATGCCGCCATGGTAATGTTATCCAAAGCTCTAATTATCTGCTCCTTGCCTGCCCTGCTCTGGATGAACGGAGCATACAGTTCCTTCTCTTCCTTTGTCAGGGCACGCAGCTTCGGCTTCTCTACAGCATGGTTTACTTCCTCTGCGGGCAGTTCCCCTGTCTCCTCCACATTTTCCGTATCTGCAACAATATAGGCAAATTCTTCCTCCATATCGTCCTCTATGGTATCTGCAGCCGGAGCCGGCTCCCCTTCTGAATCATACTCCATGTTGCGGTACGCAAAGTCATCCTCTCCGTCGTCTCCCTCCTCCGATACTTCATAAGCCTCAAAAGATATTTCTTCCGTCATCTGTCCAGGCTCTTCAAAGGATATGGAGTCCCCGTAGCTGTCAGGCTCTTCATAGTTTTCAGACTCTTCATAATCATGCGGCTCTTCGTAACTCTCGGACTCCTGATAAGCATCAGGCTCTTCGTAGTTCCCAGGCTGCTCCTCATAAGCTTCAGAGTTCTCTGAAACTTCATAGCCTTCCAATACTTCATGGCTTTCCGGTTCCTCTGTCAAAAGTGCTTCTGTCAAAGGCGGCTCTGCCATCGCTGTTTCTGTCGGGGCCATGTCTTCAGGCACAACAAACGCTGCAACAGTATCCGCACTTATCTCCGGCGCCGTTTCAGGAGTCCCCTGTGCTTCTAATGCTGCTACTGCTTTGGTATCAATCTCACCGGTTACCATATCAATGATATCAACAATCTCTTCCAGCTCTTCGACTTCTCCGAAATCATCCGGTTCCAGTGTATCAATAATCTCTAAATCGTCTGCCCCGTCATCTGTCTCATCACTATCCGCCATATCATCTACATCATTTTCTGCCATGCCGGAAGCAGCAACCGCATCATCCACACTGACTTTACCACTTTCAATCTGTTCTAACAGACCATCCCGGACAGAGGCTTCAAACTCTGTAAACATATTTCCGGTCTGCTCCAGTACATGCTGGCGAACTTCCTCTTTGCGCCTCTCTTCATTCTCTTTCTTCATGCGCTCCCATTCTGCCAGTATATCTACAAGACTCATTTGTCCGGTAATCTGCTTCTCCACCAGCTCGCTTTCCGGCATAACGAGACTTAACTGTCCGTCTGATTCCATGGACAATACACCTGCCAGTGCCTTGGGCGGCTCGGCAAGAATAACCGCTTCTGCTGTACCACCGGTATTTTCACGCCGCATCTGCTCCATGACAATATCCGCAGTGGCATCCACATCACTGGCATCCACAGCCACCTCTTCTGTACTGTTTTCCACAGCAGGCTCTTTCGTGCCGACAGCTTCTTCGGAAAATTCAGATGTGTCTGTGCTTTCCCCGGAAAGGTCTTCCGCTTCCTCCATCGTCTCATTGGAGTAAATCGGTTTTGAGACAAGCTCCTCCACGATAACCCCGTCTTCTGCAGGCTCATCAGATATATCCATATCAGATATTTCCATATCCGTTGTTCCATATACAGGCTCTTCTGCAGACTCCTCATATACAGCAGTTTCTTCCGGAACAGCATCTTCATCGGAATATCCAATCTCACCGGTCTCCCCGAAGAATACCTCTGTCCCCTCCATCTCTTCCTTCTCCGGCTCCAAATCATCCTCGGACACTTCATCTATCTGCGGTAAATCAAGAGACTCTGTATCATCATTCTCCATCATCGGCGCAATAATGGACCGGGTAATCAGATTCTCTGCCTGATTCTGCTCTTCCCCTGCCAGCACTTCTCTCAGACCTGCTGCCAGTTCTTCCTGCAGGTTAATAGTATTGTACTGTCCCATATCCATGGTTTTTACATGAATATCCAGCTCCTCTTCCGGAAGTGCTTCCGGTTCCGCCATATCAGACATTCCATATTCCTGCGTGTCACCATATCCGTTTCCTTCCATGGCATCCTGACTGTACGCCGCCGTCCCATCAGCCATATTGACATTCTGGTCATAATCACTCTGGTCATAACTATTCTGGTCATAGGAACCGGCATCATAAGAAGCCTGTCCATAAGCATTCTGCCCATAAACATCCTTCTCTTCAAACCGTCTGTCATACTGTTCCTGCTGCTTGGGTGTAAGCGGCTGATGGAGCATTTTCAGCTCCATGGCTTTAATCACATATTTGCCATCACCGAACCACAAAATCAACTCGTCGCATTCTTCCACACACCGGGTTGCCAGTCCTACTCTGTGATACAGATATGCCAGCTCATATGCCCATTTCTCTCTGTAATCTCTTTTCTTTAATTCCTCCAGTACCTCAATACGTTCTTCCAGACCCACATCCTGGGCTTCGTACAGCTTATACTGCAATATGTAGCGTCCTGCGTCTCTCGGTGCCACCTGCACAAATTCTTTATAATATTCTACCGCCTGCACAAACTCTTCCATTTTAATGGACAGTTCGCACAAGGAATAACATATGGTTCTTCCGCCGGGACGACGCTCATAAGCCAGCAACAGCATGTCCCTGGCATCTTCATATCTGCGGTTAATCTTATATAAGTCACTGATAGTACAGAGCATCATAACACTTTTTACCCTGCGCCAGTCAATGGTATCCGCAATTTCTGCAGCCTGGGCGTATTCTTCCCGTGCTATCAGTTCCTTTATTTCATCCGCTCTTATTTTATATTCATACTTATCCAAGGTATTTCGCTCCCTCTATTGGTCATTTTCCACCCAGTAAAACAATCTACTCCCACTTTCATGAATAAGTTTATCATAGTATCCCTACATATGTCAAAAATAAATCATGAAAAAATACAGAAAAAATACAAGATATAGTGGCATGGAAGGTTCTTCCAAAACTACATATCGGAATAGGCGGCAAAATGGCTATGGCAGCAAATTGCTCAGAACGGCAAACTGTTCCAAGGTAAAAGCCTCTCCACGCACCGTGGCAGACTGCCCCATTTCCTCCAGTGCAGCAAGCACCTGCTCTTTGGAGAGATTCAGACCCGCTGCATTGGCGAGTCCATTTACCAGTGTTTTTCTTCTCTGGTTGAAAGACGCCCTGATAAGGGCAAACATACGATGCTCATCCTCCACTTCCACCGGAGGAGTCTCGTATCTTGTCAGCCGAATTACGGCACTCCCCACATTGGGTCTGGGTATAAAACAGTTTGGCGGTACATTTGCTATCATTTCCGGTTTTGCATAATACTGGACTGCCAGAGAAAGGGCTCCATAATCTTTTGTCCCCGGCCCCACCTGCATACGGTCCGCCACTTCTTTCTGTACCATAATAGTAATACTTTTTAAGGGCACATTACTCTCAAACAGCCCCATGATAATAGGAGTGGTGATATAATAAGGTAAATTAGCAACCACCTTGACGGGTCTGCCGCCATTTTTCTCCTCTACAATCCTGTTGATATCCACTTTGAGAATGTCATCGTTAATAATCGTCACATTGGAGTATTCGGAAAGGGTATCCTCCAGAATGGGAATCAGCGCCCTGTCAATCTCCACAGCCACCACTTCCCCCGCACGCTCTGCCAGATACTGGGTCATGGTGCCTATACCCGGTCCAATTTCCAGCACACAATCCTCCCCGGTAATCTCCGCTGCCGATACAATCCTCTCCAGCACGGATGTATCAATCAAAAAATTTTGTCCATATTTCTTCTGAAAAGTAAAATGATATTTCTGTAATACATTTATGGTATTCTGCGGTATTCCCAAATTCGCCATATGTAACCTCGATTCTACGCATTGTTTCACAGATGTCTGTCCAATATATAATTCAAAAACTCTGTTAAATCCTTACAAATCATAAAACTCAAACGCCGCATTTCCTCATCCGGCACAATCAAATCCGGCACCATCACCGGCTTCATTCCCGCTGCATGTGCAGAGCGGATTCCATTTGGGGAATCCTCAATGGCATATGCCTCCCGGGGGGATATACCCAGCCTGTCACATGCCAGCAGATAAATATCCGGCCGGGGTTTGGAATGCGTCACCATATCTCCCGTAATCACCTGGGTAAAATAGTCTGTCAGCCCTGCGCGTTCCAGATGGTCCATCACGGACTCCCTTTTTGTGGAGGAAGCCAGCCCAATCCGGAAACCAATCTGTTGCAGTCCCTCCAACAATTCCCGCACTCCGGGTTTTATAGGCAGCCCATGCTGCTCTATCTCCTCCCAGAACCAGTCCGAAACACGCATACGGAAATCATCATAGGGAAAATCCTGCCCCATTTTTTCCAGTACATAAGCCTTTGTATCCCGGGCATTACGTCCGATGCACTGCATGGACACCTCTTCCATCCCTTCAATCCCCTGCTCCCCAGCCACTTTTTTCCAGCCGTCCATACACAGTCTCTCTGTGTCAAACAATACTCCGTCCATGTCAAATATGACTGCTTTCATATCCTTGTCCCTTTCCAAAATAGTGCGTATCAGGCTCCTGCACTCTCAGTAGTATTGAAAATTTTCCAGAAAATGAATGCAGTTATACAGCACAAGAACATCATCTTCCTCTGTTACATACTGTTCCATGAACGGAAACAGTTTTCCGTTAAAATACCGCAAATCCATTACATATATATTTTCATAATGTCCCGCCAGCATGGGAATCATGCAGCTCGCATAGGAATCCCTGATGACAAAGAGATTCTTGTGATTATTCACAGTGGTGTGGATTTCCACAAAGGCATGGTTGTCATCCAGAAAAAATCCATATTTATTTTTGGTATCCAGATAGCTTTCCGAATAAAAAGAATCCGTCTGGTCCGAAAAATCATAGGTGACTTCCACTCCCTTTGCTTCCGTCTGCGGATAGTAGAAAATAGTATCCTTTTTCCAGGTTGTCTGAATGCGGGAATGCAGCGTACCAAGAAAATCCTCTGCCACCACCTCCCTATCCTGCTCAGTATATCTGACCGGAGCCTTATTCATGGCATCTGCCCATGCCAGATACCCATAATAGGCACCCTGACTGTTCCAGTGGTGGTCGGTCCGGTAATAAATCTCCTCCCCGGCATGGTCTTTCAAAATTCCATAGACATCAATATAATGTTTGTCTCCAACCCTTTTTCTGACACTTTCCAGCAGTCCGGTCTGGTCGTAATAAGAGGCATAGGCAGGCATCTTATCCGATAAAATATTGTCCGCCGTGGGGACAAGCATCACCTTGGCATCCCACCTCTTTACGAGCTTCTCCAACTGTGCCATACGCTGCAGTTCCTGGGCATCCGTATATTGCTCAGGAGCATGTTTTTCAATCAGATAACGGTCAGCCCCCAGGTATACTCCATTAATCTCTTTCTTTTGCAGAAGAATATCCACTGCTGTCTTGATACTAATCCATTTGTCCCTGCCCACAAACTGGTCGGACAGATAGGTCTCATAATCGTCTGTAAATTCACCGGAAAGCAAGGCATCCCTGGAAAAAGAAGGGCGTGATGCCAGCAGACGGTTCTCTGACTCGGAATACAGCTTGTCCTCTCCAAACAAATCCGCCACCGCAAATATAATAATTATGGCACACAGAATACCGACTGTACGCAGGGCATTCCTTTTCTCATCCATAAGAATCTTCCTTTCCCAATCATATTAAAACCTGAAATATAAAAACGGATTATACGAAGCATCCACTATATAAGCCACAGAAAGCAGAAGCAGCGCTGCGGGAATACATTTTTCTCCCAGACGGTAAACTGCCATGGCATATCCCGTTTTCTGCTCTCCTACTTTTTTCACGAGATTCCTCACAAGCGGGGTTGCTGTCAGCGCGGCGACAGCAAAGAGCACAACATACTCCTCCAGCAGGAACATCCCTTGTGCATCCGCAAATCCTATTCCGTTCCCGCCAAGCATTGCCCTGAAATAGCTTATGATATTTACCGTGCCATTCAGACCAAACAGCACCCAGCCTGCCAGCACCACCAGACAAGTGTATAAAATGCCAAAGCCCTTTGGAATGCGGTTCAGTACTTTTCCCAAAAACATTTTTTCTACAATGAGGAATACGGCAAACCATAACCCCCACAACAAAAAATTGAGTCCGGCTCCATGCCAGATACCCGTAAGCATCCAGACAACTAATATGTTAAACAACTGTCTGGACAATCCCCTGCGGTTTCCGCCCAATGGAATATAGACGTACTCCCTGAACCAGCTTCCCAGCGAAATGTGCCACCTGCGCCAAAATTCGGAAACCGATGCAGAAATGTACGGATAGTTGAAATTCTCCGGAAAGGGAAATCCCATGCACGCCCCCAGTCCGATTGCCATATCCGAATAACCCGAAAAGTCAAAATAAATCTGAAAGGCAAATGCCAAAATCCCCATCCATGCAGTAAGTACACTGATTTCACCATAGTTCATATTTGATATTTCTGCCCATAGCTGTCCCAGATTATTGGCTATCAGAACCTTTTTCGCCAGACCTGCCACAAAACGTTTGCAGCCGTAGCTGATACCCTGTAAGTCCACAGTTCTCTCTTTCAGGGAAACTTCTATCTGATGATACTTTACAATAGGTCCTGCAATCAACTGGGGAAACATTGCCACAAACACTCCAAAATCCAGAATGTTTTTCTGTGCCTTACACTCACCGCGATATACATCAATGGTGTAGGACATGGTCTGGAATGTATAAAAAGAAATTCCAATCGGAAGCGGCAGCGCCAGCAGAGGAATAGAAGTTCCCGCCACAGCGTTCACCATCCCAATTAAAAAATCCGCATATTTGAAAAATCCCAGCATCAGCAGATTAATCAGAATAGACATCGTAAGAAAAAACCGGGCGGCTCCTTTTCCCTCGCACTGTTCTATCAGCCTGCCCCACACATAATCGGAAACTGTGGAAAACAGCATCAGGATAACATAAACCGGTTCTCCCCAGGCATAGAAAAAAAGGCTCCCCAAAAAGAGGACGAGATTTTTCATCCTCTTGGGAACCACTAAATAGCATAAGAAAAATATAGGCAAAAAACGAAACAGAAAAATCAAACTACTAAAAACCATTGCTCTTTAAGCCTCACTCGCTTGGAACATTATGCGCAATTACCTCCAGCGCCAGCTCATTTTTTTCCTGACAGTAAGCTATCACAGCCTCGTCACCGCCGTCCTCAAATTCGGTAGTATCTGCCCCTAACTGTACAAAACATACATAATTACCATATCGCTGAATACGGGAAGCCTGAATTTTACCGATATTCATAGGATACTGCATGGTGTCGCCCACCAGCATATCCCTGTAGGAATTCAATGCTTCCTCCACCGCTTCTACTTTATCATCTTTTGCCTTAATAATCAATAAAGTATCTACATTCGTACTTATCATGGGACTCTCTCCCATATAATCATCATACATATCTGATGTAATACCATAAATTCCCTCCAGCATCTCAGGAAGAATCGGTGTGTCCGGCCAGTAGTCATCCCCCAGGGCATCCACAACCGCAGCTCTAAGCTGTGTCATTTCCTCACTCCATCCGCCGGATACATCCATCATATTATCCGAAGAATTGTCGGTTCCATCCCCGGCACCACCATTTGTGCCCAAATCATCTCCGACATTTCCACTCTCTCCGTTTTGGTCGTTCTCCTGGGGCTGCTGTACAGTGGAGCTGCCATTTTCTCCGTTTTCCGCACTGTTTTTATCCTTTGTGCAGGCAGCCATGCAAACAACAAACATCGTCAATAGTAACATCAGTCCAAACTTTTTCATAATTAATTTCCTCTCTTCCCAGGCAGATATTGTATGCCCATCTTTCTTTCTAGTGTAACCCTTTTGTTATTATAACATACTTTTTTCACTATATTTCTTAAAGTTTTGTGCCCAATTATTAAGATTTTGGTGACAAAACGCTTTATAATACGTTATACTCCCTATGATAACTTATTTTTAACGGTGAAAAATAGAATAGAGGTACTTATGAGTATATTGAATGTAGAACATCTGACCCACGGTTTTGGTGACCGCGCTATTTTTAATGACGTATCTTTCCGCCTGTTAAAGGGGGAACACATCGGACTTGTCGGTGCAAATGGAGAGGGGAAATCTACTTTTATGAATATCATTACCGGCAGACTCATGCCGGATGAGGGAAAAGTAGAATGGGCAAAAAATGTGCGCGTGGGCTATCTGGACCAGCATACTGCGCTGGCGGCAGGCATGACTATCCGTCAGGCACTTGCATCCGCTTTTGATTTTTTATATGAAATGGAATCCCAGATGAATGATATCTGCGACAAAATGGGGGATGCCACACCTGAAGAACTGGAAGTGTATATGGAAGATCTGGGAACCATACAGGACCTGCTTACCATGCATGATTTCTACATGATTGATGCCAAAGTGGAGGAAGTTGCCCGCGCACTGGGACTCGCCGAAATCGGACTTGACAGAGATGTCACAGAACTGTCCGGCGGACAGCGTACCAAGGTATTACTGGGCAGGCTGCTGTTGGAAAAACCGGACATTCTGTTATTGGACGAGCCTACCAATTATCTGGATGCAGAGCATATTGAATGGCTCAAACGCTATCTGAATGAATATGAGAATGCTTTTATCCTCATCAGCCATGATATTCCTTTTTTGAACAGTGTTATTAATCTCATTTATCATATGGACAATCAGGAACTGAACCGTTATGTGGGGGATTATGATAAATTCCAGGAAGTATACGCCATGAAAAAATCCCAGCTCGAGGCGGCCTATAACCGCCAGCAGAAAGAAATTGCGGATTTGAAGGATTTCGTGGCGCGCAACAAGGCGCGGGTAGCCACCCGCAATATGGCAATGTCCCGACAGAAAAAACTGGACAAAATGGATGTGATTGAACTGGCAGCCGAAAAACCGAAACCGGAATTCCACTTTAAGGAGGGACGCACCTCCGGCCGTATTTTATTTGAGACAGACAATCTGGTTATCGGTTATGAGGAACCCTTGTCCAAACCTTTGAATCTGTCCATGGAACGCGGTCAGAAGATAGTACTGGTGGGCGCAAACGGTATCGGAAAAACCACTTTGTTAAAAAGTATTTTGGGGCTGATTCCTCCTGTTTCAGGCAGGGTGGAACAGGGAGATTATCTGGAAATAGGTTATTTTGAGCAGGAAATGAACCAGAACACGGATAACAGTTGTATCGAGGAAATCTGGCAGGAATTTCCAGGCTTTACCCAGTATGAAGTGCGGTCAGCCCTCGCCAAATGCGGGCTGACCACCAAACATATTGAGAGCAGGGTCAAAGTCTTAAGCGGTGGTGAGCAGGCGAAAGTGCGCCTCTGCAAATTAATCAACAGAAACACTAATATCCTGTTATTGGACGAGCCTACCAACCACCTGGATGTGGATGCGAAAGAAGAATTGAAACGTGCACTCCAGGCATATAAGGGAAGTATCCTCATGGTATGCCATGAGCCGGAATTTTATGAGGGACTTGCCACTGATGTGTGGGACTGCGCCCAGTGGACCACCCGGGTTATATAATTTATGTTCAGAACCAAGCGAATGGTTCTGAACCTCTGCTAATTACTATTTGCAATGCTTCTCAGTGCCATATGTCTGGAAATATTGTAGGTCCGCAGGGAGAAATTCTCTGTGGATTTCTGCAGTTTTTCCAGATAAAACCATCCAAAGCCCTCAGGGTCGTTCCTATAAATATTACCTGTCTCATCACCTCTCATATCCAGGATGCTGTCTGCATAAAAACCATTCAAATCATAACCCAGCTCCTGCATAAAAGGCAGTATTACCGGAGCCGCATCTGCACTCAGACGGCTTAAATATCTGTAATCATGATAATATTCTTTGTTTTGGAAAAAATCGTCCTCGGATACTTCTCTGGTAATGCTGCCGTCCCGGGGTGCATTTGCCACATTGATACGGGCAATAATATAATCCGGATGACTGAAAGACAAAACCAGATACAGAACTGTTACCACTGCCATACTGTAACGAAACAGCGGGAAATTCTCTTTTACAATATTGATTACCACTCCCACAAACAATACCGCCAGAAGCGCCAGCGCCCATAGCACAAAGATTCTTAAAAAAGTCATATAGTAATAGCGAATATAAATAATCATTCTCATGGCACTGGAAACAATCATTATAAAAGTACATAATGACATGATTGTCAGAACTGCTTTCAGCAATTTACTTTCCCTAAAATAACTCAGGCACACCAGCACAATAATTAAATTCAGAACGCTTACTGCCAGCAGTTGAAAGAATCCTTCCCTGGCGTACATGGCATAGGTGTATCCCTGCGGAAGACTGATTTTGCCAAAACTCATCCCCAGAAACAGATAGATAATCTGGATTCCACTGAAAAGCAGATATATAACCGACAATATTGTCGTAATTGTGATGGCTATAATCGGTTCTCCATTTCTTCTGTTTTTTACCTCCTCGCGGATTGTCTTTTTACACAAGAAAGAAATAAGCATATAGCTGGCAAAAAACAAACATGTGATTCGGAATAAAATATTTATAATATTGCCCAGACTGATACCGGACAGAAAGCGGTTTGTCATCTCCCGGAATACCGCGTCTGCCCCGGACAGCAACAGTACTACAATTGCCAGTAAGGGGACTGCAACCACAACGCCTAAAACCGCATACCAGCCTTTTCCTGTTTTCTCTCTGCCACGATAGTAAGCTGCTCCATTTGAAACAGGACGCCCTATCTCACCAAAACTCAACACACACAGACTTAAGATACTGCCTAAATATTTACCCAGCTTCCACTTTGACGTATTCACAAACTGTTTTAACAGCAGGCTCATCATCAATAAGAAAATGCCCGTTTTGTTCATGGCAATAATACGCCCATCATCTGTGCAGAATGTGGATACCGCCAGCAGCATCATGCTTACCATATAAAATGCGCTTCCTTTTTGCAAGGTAAGCTCTAGTTTTGATAAGCAGAAGCACAAATACAAGAGGCTGGCGGCGATGAAAAAAGGGAATGTCACCCCCGACCCATTATGGAACATACAGAACGCATAAAGACACGCATATGCAAAGCTTGCAGGTCCAAAGAAACCAAAATTTTCCTTGAAGCGTTTTGTGTATTCGGTATCCGGTGCCCGGTGTTCTGTCATTGGTACAACAGTCATGGATGGCGGCTGGTTTTCCACTGTTTTCTGTGCCTCCTGTCCAGTCACATTCATATTATTATACATTTTCCTTACCTCCTTTTTGGTTCAGTCTTACTGTTTATTTTTCCGGCATTTGTTCTGATATTTTGTCCGGCACATACTCCAGAATATCTCCCGGCTGACAGTCCAATGCCTCACAGATTGCCTCCAGTGTGGAGAAGCGCACTGCTTTTGCTTTATTATTTTTCAGAATGGATAAATTTGCCAGCGTCATATCAACTTTTCCTGCCAACTCAGTCAGTCCTATTTTACGCTTTGCCATTACCACATCCAGATTTACAATGATTCCCATTTTTCCTCTCATTCTGCCGTCCGGCGGCGCAGACACTCTTCCTTTATATAGTCAGGTCATTTTCTTCCTTGTACCTCACAGCCTCCTCAAAGACCAATGCCAGTACCTTGCTGAATAATCCGGCTATAATAAACACAAATACCACAACCGCCATCGCGGTTGTCATATATACAATACTTCGCACCACTGACATTCCTGCAATAAAGAAACTCCAGTTGCCCATTTTACGAAGGCTTACCACATTTTCTGTAACAAAACAGTTTTCCTCCAATACAGTGCCGAACATCTTCCGCAGTTCCCGAATCAACACCAGCGCAGCCACTCCCAGAACAAAGTAAATAATTACTATTTCCTGATAATTATTTACCATTCTCGGCAGATAGTTACCAAGCCATTTGATACTGAAAGGCAGGGTCGCTGTAACCACTATACCGCAGTAAAACATAAAATCCAGCAGAATTTTCGTCCAAAATGTTAACAGCTTCTTTCTTTCTGTGATATTTCTTTGGGAAATAATTTTTCCCTGCATTTCTTCCTGAATCTCTTCTTTCAAAACAAATACCTCTTTCCCATTTTCTTTTCGCTACTTCCCTTTTCATTGACACTATAACATGTGCAAAATCGAAAGTCAATATATTTTTATTGATTTTCGATAAATATTTATTGAATTGTGTTTTGTAATGATGACTTGCGAAGCGTAAAGTAATAATCGATGATTATAGAATCGCTGAAACAGTAGAATAAGATAAAAGACAACACAAAAAACTCGCAGATACCCTGCATCAGGTTCTACGAGTTTTGGTCACTTGTTTACCAGTACATCTGCATGTTTCGCTGCACTTCTTCATTGTCCAGGGCATACTTCTCCTTCAGTCTGGCTGCTGTCTCTTCAAAAGAAGCTCCCAGTTCTTTGCAGGTAGCAATCAATATCTGGATTCCCCTCTGGGCTTCCTGTTCGGCACCCATCTCAATACCTTGCCGGAGTCCCTGCTCCATTCCTTTACGGGTTCCGTCTGTCACACCTGCGTCATAGCCGACTCCATATTCCGCCCTGCGCAGCTTCTCCTTTTCTTCCGCCTCGTTGTACTCAAAGATACTCACGCTTACCGCCTCCGCCTTATTCTTCCTGAGAAATTCTTGAAGGATTCCTCTATCGATACATTCCCTGACTGCACACTCCACAGCCTCCTCCAGCACCGTTCCCGGTCTGTCTGCATACTTTCTCACACACTCCACATACTGCATGTATTCCCACAGCGTCCTGCATCCTGCAAGCAACTCCCGGTTGTTCCCTGCATTGTACAGCTCCAGAAGCTGTTTTTTGTCCCGGAATATCATACAGAACATGGTGCTTTTGTACTCCCGGCTGGCTGCCGGGGCTGTTTTTGTCTGAAACACAGAGTTTCTTTTCACATTTTCCTCCTTCGCAGGATTTGTGAAAAGTCCGACAGACATACCTCGCTCTACGGTCACTGTACTGTATCCCGGCAGATATCCTCTCCCGCGCTTCCAAAATCCTGCTTTTTTATTTTTGTGTGGTTAAAAGCATAGATTTTTGAAACAGCTAGAAAAAAGACTGGTACCAGAATGTAAGAATATATGCTTTGTTTGGAGTATAGCACATTAATAAGCAAAATACAACATATAAATTTACTTTAAACGGTTATATACGGCACTCAGGCAAAGTTTTATAAGGAGCACAAACCATGATATGCCCTTTCTGTGTTTGCCTTGATATTTGAAATCATGACATGAAGCCATTTGAGATGTCCGCTGGCATCTCTGGAATCATATTCTTGATATCGCCCTATTAAATCTGTATAAAAATCCTGCATATATTCCCATATTTTGGCAGCTTCATCAGAATGAATAATTCTTTTATCGACTGACCTCTAATCAATCCATATTACCAATAAAAACAGCACCTCATTTGAAGCGCCATTTTTAACACACTGTTGCAACAAACTGGAATTCATTGCTCTGTTTGCTCGGTCATAATTCCCCAGCGGATCCCAAACCTATCAACAAAAACA
>CAZRZM010000034.1:0-22200 GCA_964604575.1 uncultured Acetatifactor sp. | reverse complement strand
TTGTGGTGTCTTAATTTGCCTATTGACAAAAGTCATTACATATCAGTTCAGCCTTGCACCCAGCTATCGCCCCGGCAGTTTTTTTGGGGAATATCAGTTTTCAAAGAACAATGACTGATGTATAATGAAAACAGTGAAAGACACTGAGTCAAATATTTCGCGGCAGGCTGCGGGTCAGGAGGAGATTATGAACATTAGAAGAGCGCAAAGGAAGGACATGGACAGAATCAATGAGTTGTTGTATCAGGTCAATATGGTACACCACATGGGACGTCCTGATTTATTCAAGGTTGGCAAGAAATATACGGATGAGGAGCTTGCTGTGATTATCAGTGACGACAGCACACCGATTCTGGTGGCGGTAGACGGGCAGGACAAAGTGCTGGGCTATGCCTTCTGCATTTTTAAGCAATATGTGGAGGACAATCTTCTCACAGATATCAAGACACTCTACATAGATGACTTATGCGTGGACGAAACCCTGCGTGGACAGCATATCGGAAAGAAGTTATACGATGCCGCAGTAGCTTATGCAAAGGAGCATGGATGCTATAACCTGACCTTAAATGTGTGGTCCTGTAATGAGAGTGCCATGCGTTTTTACGAGAAATGCGGCCTTAAGTCCCAGAAGATTGGCATGGAAACCATTTTGTAAGAATTAATATAAACAAAATTTTCATTGACATTCATTCCTGCAATCGTTAAAATCAAAGAAAAGTGAAAATCTTTTTTTGTCTGCATCTGAGAAAGTTTTCTTTATAAGCAGAATTTCTGGCATTTCGCTGACATTTTCATCAAGTTGAATATTTTGAAATTTATCATACATAAGGAGAGTATTTAGTGGAGAGAAATGTAAATATTATTGATGAATTGGATGGTGGAAAAGTTGTTGTAATAAGTGATGTTATTTTTAAAGGCAGACAAAAAATTGACTGGCAAAAGGTTGAAAAATATTTGAAACAATTTGTTGGACAGTGTTATGATATTAATGATACAAATGAATTGGTTTTTATTGGTTCAGATTTGCCAGATGAATTTACGGGCTCGAATTATACAAAAAAACTGAAAGGAACATTAGCAAAGGCGAAAGCGAATGCTGCGCAAGGACTGCCAGAGATGATAGAAATTGCAATCCAAAAACGTTTTAAAGAGAATTTGAAAGGTTTAATCTGTTTAAAGCAGTTCTTTTGTTCCGTCATGCCTATGATGGCAGGTTATACTTGTATGATTTAGTAAATATAAAAAAAGAAGCGGGTAAGCCGCTTGAGCAATAGCTGTACGGTAAGAAACTCACTTCTTCTTGGAATTATTTTATATGGAAATTTGAGATATGTCAACACTGAATTTGGAATTCCACAGATGTTTCGGACTGGCGGAATCATTATGCTGAATTAATTTGATATATTTACATGATATAACGACTCAGAACCATTCGCCAAATGAATTTGTAGAATATAAACAGAGATATAAAGACAAATGGAAATTTATGTGATATAGTAACAGTTGCAGGATTATGACGAAAAGAGGAGAGGGAAATTATGAAACAGATAGAAGGCGGTGTGACTGCTGCAAAAGGGTTTGAGGCAGCCGGTGTAGAGGCAGCCATCAAATATCAGAACCGTAAAGATATGGCATTAATATATAGTACTGCACCCTGTAGAGTGGCAGGCACCTTTACGACCAATGTAGTCAAAGCGGCTCCGGTGCTCTGGGATAAGAAGCTGGTGGAGACAGCCCCCTTTGTGCAGGCAGTTGTGGTAAACTCCGGTATTGCCAACGCATGTACGGGCGGGCAGGGGATGGACTGCTGTGAACGGGAGGCAGAATGCGCAGGTGAACTTCTGGGCATCCCAAAACATGCCGTACTGGTGGCATCCACGGGAGTGATAGGAATGCAGATTCCGGTGGAGCGGATTACGGAAGGCATCAAAAAGCTGGCAGCCGCCAGACAGCCCGGCATACAGGCGGGGCTGGATGCGGCGAAAGCGATTATGACAACGGATACTGTGCACAAAGAGATTGCTGTGGAAGTGGAAATTGGAGGTAAAACCGTAACGTTGGGCGGTATGTGCAAGGGCTCAGGTATGATTCATCCCAATATGTGTACCATGCTTGGTTTTGTCACCACCGATGCCAATATTTCCAAAGAAATGCTTCAGAAATGCGTCAGTGCGGATGTGAAAGATTCCTTCAACATGATTTCGGTGGATGGTGATACCTCCACCAATGACACTTTGCTGGTGCTGGCGAATGGTCTGGCAGGCAATGAAGAAATTGTGGCAGAAGGGGTGGATTACGATGCCTTCTGTGAGGCACTGCATTTTATCACCACCTATCTTGCGAGAAAAATGGCGGGAGACGGTGAGGGCGCAACAGCCCTTTTTGAGACAAAGGTGGTGGGAGCAGCCACAAAGGAGGACGCGAGAACACTGGCAAAATCCGTTATCTGTTCTTCCCTGACGAAAGCTGCTATTTTTGGACATGACTGCAACTTTGGACGCATTCTCTGTGCCCTGGGTTATTCCGGCGTGATGTTTGACCCGGAAAATGTGGATTTGTATTTTCAGGGAAATAGTGGTAAAATTCATATATTTGGCAAAGGCGTGGCATGTGATTACAGCGAGGAGGAAGCAACGAAAATTCTCTCCGAGCCGGAAGTGACTGCTCTGGTCGATATGCACATGGGTGATGCGGAGGCAGTCGCCTGGGGCTGTGATTTAAGCTACGACTATGTGAAAATCAATGCGGACTATCGTTCCTGAGATGTAATCAAACAGTTACAAAAATAGAAAAGAGGTAACTCCATGGAAAAGGATATGCAGGAAGTTATGAAAAAAGCGGAGGTGCTCATTGAGGCGCTTCCCTATATACAGAAATTCAACCGTAAAATCATCGTTGTTAAATATGGCGGAAGTGCCATGAGCAACGAGGAACTACAGAAAAATGTCATCAAGGATGTGACCCTGTTGAAACTGGTAGGCTTTAAACCTATTATTGTACATGGCGGCGGTAAGGAAATCAGCCGATGGGTGGGTAAAGTAGGCAAAGAAGCGCAGTTTATCAACGGTCTGCGCGTTACCGACGGGGAAACCATGGAGATTGCCGAAATGGTGCTGGGCAAGGTCAATAAAAGCCTTGTCACCATGGTGCAGGAGCTGGGTGTAAATGCAGTGGGCATCAGTGGCAAGGACGGAGGACTGCTCCAGGTGGAAAAGAAATATTCCGAAGGCCAGGACATTGGATTTGTGGGCGAGATTACCGGAGTGGACCCTAAGGTGCTCTATGATATGCTGGAAAAAGATTTTCTTCCCATTGTGGCGCCTATTGGTCTGGACGAGAATTTCCAGACCTACAATATCAATGCAGATGATGCGGCATGTGCCATCGCCAAAGCGGTGGGGGCGGACAAGCTGGTATTTTTGACAGATATCGAGGGTCTCTATAAAGATATTAATGACAAGACCTCTTTCATTTCCAGACTCACAGCCACCGAGGCAGATAATCTGATTAATGGAGGATTTATCGGCGGCGGCATGCTGCCCAAGTTAAGCAATTGTACCTCGGCTGTGAAAAATGGCGTCAACCGTGTACATATTCTGGACGGCAGGATTCCCCACTGTCTGCTTTTGGAAATTTTCACCAATCAGGGTGTGGGTACAGCCATTATAACGGATGAGGAAAAAGACAGTATGGCGGACAACCATTAGGGAGCAGCCCATACAGAGGCGGCTTATAAGGAGGCAACAATACAATGAATATGCAGGCGTATATTGACGAAGCGGAAAATGCGTTATTACATACCTATAACCGTTACCAGATAGTATTGGATAAAGGAGATGGCGTATACTTATATGATATAGAAGGAAAAAGGTATCTGGATTTTGTGTCCGGTATTGCTGTTTTTGCGCTGGGCTATAACAATAAGGAATACAATGATGCCCTGAAAAACCAGATTGACAAGTTGATTCATACCTCCAACTATTATTACAATGTGCCGGCGGTGGAAGCGGCGAAGAAGCTGAAAAAAGCATCCGGCATGGACAGAGTTTTTTTCACCAATTCCGGTGCGGAGGCGATGGAGGGCGCTATTAAGGCAGCCCGCAAGTACGCTTATCTCAAAGACGGCGCCACAGATCATGAAATCATTGCCATGAACCATTCTTTTCACGGCAGAACCATGGGTGCGCTGGCGGTGACCGGCAATCCCAAATACCGCGAGGCATTTGAACCTTTGATTGGCAATGTAAAGTTTGCGGATTTGAATGACTTTGACAGCATTATGGCATGTGTTACAGATAAGACCTGCGCCATTATTCTGGAGTCGGTGCAGGGTGAGGGTGGTCTGTATCCTGCAACGGAGGAATTTCTCACGAAAGTACGCGCTCTCTGTGATGAGAAGGATATTCTGCTTATTTTTGACGAGGTGCAGTGCGGTATGGGAAGAACAGGTTTCATGTATGCGTGGCAGCGTTACGGCATCAAACCGGATATTATGACTTCCGCCAAAGCCCTGGGCTGCGGCGTACCCATGGGCGCTTTTCTGATGACAGAGCATGTGGCGCAGCATTCCCTCACAAGCGGAGACCATGGCACCACCTATGGCGGTAATCCCCTTGCCTGCGCAGCGGCGGACAAGGTGCTGGAGATATTTGAAAGAGAGCATATTGTAGACCATGTGAAAGAAACCACTCCTTATCTGGAGGCGCGTCTTCAGGAGCTGGTGGACAAGTATGACTGTATTCAGTGCAGGCGCGGCGCCGGATTCATGCAGGGACTGGTGTTTGACCGCCCTGTTGGAGCCATTATCACAAAGGCACTGGAAAAGGGACTGATGTTAATCAATGCGGGAACGGATATTATCCGTTTTGTTCCTTCCCTTATTATTACCAAAGAAAATATTGATGAGATGATAACCATTTTAGATGAATGTATTGGAGTTTGTGTATGAGTCTGAAAAAAAAGCTCATTGCGGTGGCAGCCGTCGGGGTTATGGCTGCCGCTGCAATCTACGGAAGCACCCTGGAGATGAGAACGGGGGAAGAGACAGAGAGAGACTTTTTTCTGTCTGGCAATAAAGAGACTATTTATTTCTGGTACTCTGACGAAACCCTGACGAACTATGTAAACAGTGCAGCGGTTTCCTTTGGGGAAAAAGAAGGAGTGCGTGTGATTCCTGTACTGACTTCCGACAGCGAGTATCTGGAGGCGATTAATCAGGCTTCCCTGAAGTCGGAGCAGGTACCGGATATGTATCTGCTTAGTAATGATTCTCTTGGAAAGGCTTATCTGGCAGGACTGGCGAGTGAGATTATGGATGGGGAAAATATGTGCAGTGAAGAACATTTTCCACAGACAGCCCTTTCGGCAGTCACATACCAGAACAAGTACATCGGCTATCCTCTGTCCTATGATACCAGTATTCTGGTATATAATGCGACTTATCTGGAAGAATGGGCTGGGCAGCAGGCACAGAAGGAACTGGAGGGCGAGGAGGAAGTACCTGAGGAGGCCTCGGAGGATGGTGCCGGTCCGGAAGAAACGGTGGACACGGAAAACGGGGAAACAGAGACTTCCGGCGGTGTGCTTACCGCAGAAGAGCTGGTACAGAAATATAGAGAGGCGGCTGTTCCCGCCACAGTGGATGATATTTTAAACATTGCGGATACCTTTGATGTGCCGGAAGGTGTGGAAGGTATTATGAAATGGGATGTTTCCGATGTTTTCTATAATTACTGGTTTGTGGGCAATTATATGATAGTGGGTGGTGACTCCGGGGAAAATCCGGGACTTGTAAATATCAATAATGAGGAAACCACACAGTGTCTGGAAGTTTATAAAGCACTGAACCAGTTTTTCTCCATGGAGTCAGATACCATTACTTATGATTCTGTCATGGATGATTTTATCAACGGAAGAATCGTGTTTACGATTGCGACCACCGACAGTATCAGACGGCTGGAGGAGGCGGTGGCAGATGGAAGCTGTATCTACCAATATGGAGTTACCACAGTGCCTGATGTCAGTACAGAATTAAAGAGCCGCTCCATGTCTGTGACGAATGCGGTTGTCATTAACGGATATTCCTCCCACAAGCAGTTGGCGAATCAGTTTGCCCGGTATCTGACTGGGGAATATGCTTCTAATTTATATGAGCGTACCGGCAAGGTGCCTGCGCTGCTTTCAGCTAACGAAAAGCAGGATACACTACAGGCGCCGATGAAGGAATATGCAGACAGTGTCCCTCTTCCCAAAATGATGGAGACCGGGAATTTCTGGATGCACCTGGAAGTGCTGTTTGCCAAAATCTGGAATGGCGAGGATGTTCCCGCAGCGCTGCAGCAGTTGTCCGACCAGATGGCAGTGCAGATGGGAAATGTAACACAGGCAGAGTAAAAACGGCGTATATTTTACCAGTCATGGGATAAGATACTATTAGTTGAGCAAAGCTTGAAAGGTGGTATTTCTCATGATTGGTTTTTTAATTGCATTGATTTCGGGAGCATTGATGAGTGTACAGGGAGTGTTTAACACCCAGGTGACGAAAGCATCCAGTATCTGGGTGGCAAGTGCATTTGTACAGTTTACGGCACTTTTGGTGTGTCTTGCGGCGTGGCTGTTCACAGACAGAAGCTCTCTTCTCAAAGTGATGGAGGTACAGCCCAAATACATGCTGCTGGGAGGGGCTATCGGAGCGTTTATCACTTATACCGTTATCAAAAGCATGGATATGCTGGGTCCGGCAAAAGCGGTCATGTTAATTGTGGTTGCACAGCTTCTGGTAGCTTATGTCATAGAACTGTTTGGATGGTTCGGCGTGGATAAGCAGCCATGGGAGTGGAAAAAGGCCATCGGTATGGCTGTGGCGATTATTGGAATTATTATTTTCAAGTGGCAGAAATAAGGAATATTTCAGGCTTGCATCAAGTCATTCCGGCAGACCACAGTCATTCCTATTCAGACGCGTTTCCACTTGAATAAAAACGTAACGGACACATAAGGCACCAGAATACGGTGCCTAAGTGCCGACGTTTTTATACAGTCTTCATAGGAACAACTGTGGTCCGCCGGCATGACTTGATGCAAGACTGAAATGTTACAGAAATAATAATATTGAATTACAAAAAGTGTCTTGAGAATTACCCGTAATTATATTACAATAAGTACCATCAGCATAGAGAGGCAACCCTTACGCGAACAATAGGCGAGAGAGCCGGAGAGTGAGGGTCTATGAGAGATAAATGCAATAATAAAGTAATTGGCAAAGCAGGTATCCCCGGTGTTATCTGCTGTATCGGTATCTGTCTGATGGCAGGATGCGGCAGACACGATAAAGCACTGGTAATTCCGGTGGAACAGAGTGTGGAAGAGAATACAGCAGAGAGTCTGGCAGACAATGCAAAAGGATATGGGGCAGACCATATGACGGAAAATCATGCAGACAGTGGAGAGAATATCGGGCAGGGCGGTCCGCAGAAAAAGGATGTAACAGATATTACGGAATCGGTTGCGGATAACACAATTTATGTGTATGTATGCGGCGCGGTGTTAAATCCCGGCATGGTGGAGCTTTCTCCGGGCAGCCGGGCGGCGGATGCACTGGAGGCAGCAGGTGGCTTTTTAGAGAATGCCAGAAGGGATGTAATCAATCTGGCACAGAAGGTGTCAGACGGGGAGATGCTGCGCTTTCCCAGTCTGGATGAAGCTGCAGAGATAGGAGCGGAGCTTATGGGGACACAGTTGTCCGAAAGCAGCGGCAAAATAAATATCAATACAGCGGATGTCTCCCAGTTGACAACACTTTCCGGAATCGGGGAATCCAGGGCAAAGGATATTATTACATATCGTAATAACAATGGTAATTTTACGAAAATAGAAGATATCATGAAAGTGTCTGGAATTAAGGAAAGTATCTATAACAAAATATATGAAGAGATAACAGTGGAATAATAGGCAGGAGGGAAAAACAAATATGGCAGCAAAGAGAGCACTGGTAGTGGATGATGAGAAATTAATCGTGAAAGGAATCCGTTTTAGTCTGGAGCAGGATGATATTCAGGTGGATTGTGCATATGACGGAGAAGAAGCACTGGAATATGCCAAAAATAATCATTACGACATTGTTCTGCTGGACGTGATGCTGCCGAAGCTGACCGGGTTTGAGGTATGTCAGCAGATTCGCGATTTTTCGGATGTGCCCATTATCATGCTGACGGCAAAAGGCGATGATATGGATAAAATTCTGGGATTGGAATATGGCGCCGATGATTATATTACCAAGCCCTTCAATATTCTGGAAGTGAAAGCGCGTATTAAGGCGATTATGCGCAGAGTGGAGCCCAGGCAGGGTTCCGGCGGGGAAGTGAAAGTCATTGAAAGCGGAGACATGCGTCTTGACTGTGAAGGGAAACGGGCTTATATCGCAGGCAAAGAGATTAGTCTGACAGCGAAGGAATATGAAGTATTAGAGCTGTTGATGCTCAATCCCAATAAAGTATACAGCAGGGAAAGTCTGCTGAAACTGGTGTGGGGAACGGATTATCCCGGTGATGTGCGTACGGTGGACGTACATATCAGAAGACTGCGGGAGAAAATAGAGACGCATCCCAGTGAGCCTAAGTATGTTCACACCAAATGGGGCGTGGGATACTATTTTCAGAATGTATAGGTATTTTCATGGGAGAAATAATTAAAAAAATTAAAGAAAAACTGATACATATGGTATCACTTAAGAGTCTGCGTACCAGAATTTTTGTCATCATACTGGTGGTGGGAGTGGTGCCCAGTATCATGATGCGATACGGAATTGTGAGCAATTATGAGGAGCGTGCAGTGGAACAGCGTACCACTACGGTGCAGAACCAGTTAATGATTGTTGCAAACCACCTGATTAGTAATAATTATATTGTCAATTACCGCTCGGAGGAGCAGTCTTATCTGACTTCCAGGGAGGTAATCAATGCGGAGCTGGACATGATATCCTCCCTTTACGAGGGACGTGTCATGATTATTGACAGCAATTTCAAGATTGTGAAGGATACCTATGGCATCAGTGAGGGCAAAATTATTATTTCTGAGGAGGTAATCCGGTGCTTCTGGGGGGAGAATACCTCCCATTATGACCCAGAGCATGGTTACATTGAGATGACAACTCCCATTATGGATATGACAGCCACGGATTCCGAGGGAGGCAAGAGTGTGGTAAAGGGGGTTATGCTCACCAGCATTTCCACGGACAGTATTGTCACTACAATGGAAATGCTGAACCGGAAATCCCTGATTCTGGAAATGTTAATGATAATGGCAATCGTGGCTCTTGCACTGATTCTGTCCATGATGCTGACAAGACCCTTTAACCGGATTACGGAAGCTTTTATGAAGGTGAAGGAGGAGTACAGCGATGAGAGTATCTCCGTTCCTGATTATGTGGAGACAGTGCATATTGTAGATGCGTTTAACCAGGTGCTGAAGCGTATGAAGGTGCTGGATGATTCCAGACAGGAGTTTGTGGCGAACGTGTCCCATGAGTTGAAAACACCCATGGCATCCATTAAGGTGCTTGCAGATTCCCTGACTGCCCAGGAGGATGCACCGGTGGAGCTGTACAAAGAGTTTATGGAGGATATTGTATCTGAGATTGACAGGGAAAACCAGATTATTACAGATTTGCTGGCTCTGGTGAAAATGGATAAAAAAGTTCAGGCGCTGAATATTGTTTCCCTCAATATCAATGACCTTACCGAACTCATATTAAAACGTCTGCGTCCCCTTGCGCGTAAAAAGGACGTGGAAGTTGTTTTTGAAAGTATACGTCCGGTGGTGGCGGAAGTGGATGAAGTGAAGATGACACTGATAATGACGAACCTGGTGGAAAATGCCATTAAATATAACAAGGAGCATGGCTGGGTGAAAGTGACACTGGATGCCGACCACCAGTACTTCACATTCACGGTAAGCGATTCGGGACTGGGCATCCCGGAGGATTGCATTGCCCATATATATGAGCGTTTTTACCGGGTTGACAAATCGCATTCCCGCGATATCGGAGGTACCGGTCTGGGACTGGCAATTACCAAAAGCGCTGTGCTGATGCACAGAGGTTCCATCACTGTTACCAGTACGGAGGGAGAAGGAACCAGTTTTTTGGTGAAAATTCCACTGATTCATCTGGAAAAGAAATAGGAGAAAGTATGAAGAAAATTTGCAGTATACTGGTAATCTGCCTGATGCTGTCTGTATGCGCCGCCTGTGGAAGAAAGCAGGTGGATTCCTCACGGAGTTTTCAGGTTTATTATGTGGGTAAATCAGAGACTAAAATTGAGGCACATGAGTATGAGATGCAGTCGGACACCCCGGAAGAGCAATTAGAAGAACTGCTGGTCTGTCTGTCCTCCAATCCGGACAAGCTGGAGTACAAGGCGCCGCTTTCCATGGGATTTGAGGTGCTGGATGCCAGACTTCAGGAGGGAAGGCTTCAGATTGACGTAAATTCTGCCTATAAGGAACTTCCGGCTACTACAGAGGTGCTGGTACGCGCTGCCATTGTGCGGACTATGACACAGATTGATGCGGTAAAATACGTGGGTATTACAGTGGACGGTAACCAACTGTATGATAATAATGGGGAGCCGGTGGGGCTGATGAGTGCAGATACGTTTATTAATAATGACGGAAACGAGATTAACACATATGAGCTGACGAGAGTAATGCTGTATTTTGCCAGTGAAGATGGCAGTCAGTTGATTGCCACCTACAGAGAGAAATATTATTCCACCAATACACCGTTAGAGCGGTTTGTGGTGGAGGAATTGATTGCGGGTCCCAGCGGGCAGGTGCAAGGGATTTATCCTGCCATTAATCCGGAGACCAAAATCATTAATGTCACATCAAAAGACGGCATCTGCTATGTGAATCTGGATGGAGGATTTATGAATGTGGTAAATAATGTATCCACAGATTTGTCCGTCTATTCCATTGTAAATTCGCTGGTGGAACTGCCCAATATCAATAAAGTACAGATATTGATTAATGGGGAAGTTCCGTCTTCTTTCAGTACTTCCACCTTTGAACGTAATCTGGATTATGTAACTACGCTGGAACCATAAAGAGATAAACTACAAGGAGGATAAAATATGCGGAGACCGCTGTTTGCGGTGTGTCTTTGCCTTGTGATATTAACAGCCGTCTGGTCCGGGATATCCGTCAGGGGGGATTCGGATGTCCCGGAGCCGGAAAACGGAAGTTTTCTTACGGTCACAGGGCAGGTATATCAGAAATCAAATCAGTCTTTTTCTATGAAATCAGTGACTATAAAATCTATTTCTAATCAAACATTTTCCTTTCCTTATCGTATCCTTTGTGAGAGCACAGATGCCTCTATAATGACCAATATTCGTCTGGGAAGTCAGGTGGATGTGCAGGGAGTATATTATGACTATGCCCGGGCGACAAATCCCGGTGAGTTTGATGCGGACGCTTATTACCGCACTCTCCAGATTTCCGGAAAAATAAAAGATGTACAAATCATTCAGACAGGTGAAGAGTATTCCGTGCTGCCGGAAATGCTGCAGAATATCCGGGTACACTGGCGGCATCGTCTTTATCAGGTTTTTCCCGAAAAGGAGGCTTCCATTATGACGGCTATGCTTCTGGGAGATAAAGAAGAACTGGATGATGAGGTGAAAAATCTGTACCGCCAAAATGGGATTATTCATATTCTCAGTATTTCCGGGCTTCATGTGTCAGTGATAGGTATGGGGATTTACCGTCTTCTGCGGAAAGTGGGACTGCCTCCATGGATGGCAGCCATGGCAGGAGGAAGTATTTTGGTGTTGTATGGAATTTTGAGTGGTATGAGTGTATCTGCCTGCCGCGCCATCGGCATGTATCTGATACGGATGCTGGCCCAGGTGCTGGGGCGGACTTATGACGCGTTGACGGCTTTGGGAGTCATGGCAGTGGTAATAGTGTTTTCCAATCCCGGATATCTGTATCATCAGGGATTTCTGTTGTCCTTTGGGGCAATTCTGGGAATTACGGTTCTCGCCCCCATGATGTTTCCCATAAAAGAGACAAAAGTATGGCAGACAGTATGTGTCAGTCTGTCCATCAGTCTGGTGACACTGCCCATACAGCTATGGTTTTATTATGAGGTTCCGGTGTATTCCTTGTTTTTGAATCTTCTGGTGTTACCCTTTATGGGAGTGGTAATGACGGTGGGACTGATTGTAATGATAGTTCCCGGAACCGGGGGTCTGGGAACAGTGGACCTTTGGATTCTGGAGGGGTATGAGAAAGTATGTATATGGGCGGAAAGGCTGCCGTTCCATACCTGGAATCCTGGATGCCCCGGGATGTGGCAGATAATTGCGTATTATGGTATTTTGCTGCTGGCAGCGGCAGGAAGTGCATGGTATAGGGAGGGTGACAGGAAAGCGGATTATGGAGGGAGAAACGATGATGGAAGAATAGATAGTCAAAGGAGAAATGATGTCAGGAGAGTAAATGCCGGAAAGATATCATGCAGAAAAATCAGACTATTGCTGTGGATACTGCCTATTCTGGCGGTAGCAATTCTGGGGATTCGGTCAGACCGGGGCAATCAGGTAACGTTTCTGGACGTGGGGCAGGGAGATGGTATTGTACTGGAGACTTCCACCGGGCAGGTGTATCTTTTTGACTGTGGGAGCAGTAGCAGAAGTCAGGTGGGGAAGTACGTATTGCTGCCATATTTGAAATATCGGGGTATCCACAGCATTGATGCAGTATTTTTGTCCCATGGGGATATAGACCATATGAGCGGGATTAAGGAGTTGTTGGAGAATGCCGGTCAGGAGAGTATACATATCGGACAACTGGTACTGCCTGACATGGAAGAGGAAAAGAGAGAGGAGGAATTTGGCAGTCTGCTTCTGCTGGTGGAAAATATGGAAAGCCCTGTTCCCATAGGATATTTAAAAGCCGGGGATTCGTGGCACACAAAGAAAGCAGACTTTATATGTCTGCATCCACCGGAAGGAAGTTCGCTTGGGGGAAATGCAGGTTCGGAATGTATCTATATTCAGTTGGGAGAGGAGGGTGCTTGCGGTTCCCTTCTTCTCACCGGGGATGTGGAAGGAGAGGGAGAGCAGCTCTTGCTGGAGGAGTTAAAGGAACGTGGCATTTGTAAAGTATCACTGCTCAAAGTAGCCCATCATGGTTCCCGCAATTCCACATCAGAGGAATTTCTTGGACAGACCCGCCCTGCGGTTTCCATCATCTCATGCGGCAGAGATAATTCTTATGGACATCCCCATGAACAGTTACTGGACAGACTGGAAGAACAAGGGTGTTATGTCATGCAGACATCCATAGATGGGGCAATAACAGTTAGAATGAAAAAGGGGAAAATGACAGTAAAAGAATATGTGACAGATTAGTTCTGTGGAGTCGGCGCTGCGTTTGTTTGTGAGAGAAAAGAAAAACTCACTGCTGTGAGGCGTATATTCTCTATAGTACCGACAGAATAAGGATTTCCACACTCATCCGGTCGTTCATGCGTCCGCTTTTCACAGCTTCTTCTGTGTCCACGCACTGGGTAAGGGCATTTTTGAGAGTAGAGGTCTTAAAACGCTCCGACTGGGTTACATATTTTCCGGCAATAAAGGGCGGAATGCCCAGTTTGGAACCGATAGCTTTATTGTCAAATCCATGGATACGCATTTCTTTTACCTGCAACAGCATATTGCACTGTCTGGCAATCAAAAACAGAATACGCATGGGAGGCTCTTTGAGTGCCAATAAATCGTAGTATAAATCCAGAGCTTTTCTTGTATTTTTGTCTGCAACAGCATTAATCATGTCAAAGATATGGTTGCTGACGCGGGTGGTGCAGACAGCTTCCACATCGTCATCGGTGATAACCTCCCGCTCCATACAGTAGCAGATTAATTTTTCCAGCTCCATATGAATATTTTCCATATCGGTTCCCGTTTTGGTAAGGAATAACTGTACGGTGTGTTCTGCGATTTTCTTCCCCTCTTTTGCAAGGAGCCCGGCAATCCAGCGTTTCAGGGTATTTTCGTCCTGGGAGGTAAACTCTGCCACATAACCATGGGATTTTACCGTTTTGTAGAGTTTGCTCCGTTTATCCACTTCGCTTTCCGTAAAAATGAAGTAGGCGGTTTCGCCCGGAGAAGCAAGATACTCTGCCATTTTTTCGCCACCGGACTTAAACAGACCGCTGTTGTTTATAAAAATGACGCGCTTATCAGAGAGAAATGGAAGGGTTTCCGCCAAATCGATAATTTCTCCTACAGGAACATCCTTTCCCTCATAGAAATGTGTATTCATCTGGTCGTCCTGACTGCACATGGCACCGCGCAGGCGGTCAGTATACTGTCTGCAAAGGTAGCGTTCTTCTCCATAGAGAAGATATATCTGCTGAAAAGTTCCTTGTTTGATATCGTTGTTGATTCGCTGCATATCCATCCTCATTTTCCTGCGTTTAATGTATGTTCATTCTAGCCCAAAAGCATGAGGAATGCAAGTCAAAGGTTCGTGCAGGAATAAAGTAAGTTGCGGTTTAGGGGCAGTTATGCTACACTAAACATGTTTAAGATTATATTTGGATACGGAGGATATGGGAATGAGCAAGGGAAAAGGATTTATTGCAGAGTTCAAAAAATTCATATTACGTGGAAATGTTATGGACATGGCAGTCGGTGTGATTGTGGGTGGTGCATTTACGGCAATAGTCACATCGCTGAATCAGGATATACTGACCCCTATTTTGGGAATTTTTGGAGGCACAGATTTTAGTAATCTGACACTTACCATGGGAAGCGGTGAGAATGCGCCGATTCTGTATTATGGCAATTTTATCACCGCAGTGATTAATTTCCTGATTACTGCACTGGTGATTTTTAGTCTGGTGAAATTAATTAATAAGATAGGGGACAAGCTTAAGAAACCGGAAGAGCCGGCGGCGCCTACTACCAAGAAATGTATGTACTGTAAGAGCGAGATAGCAGTCGATGCAACCAGATGTCCCCACTGTACTTCACAGTTGACCCAGGAGTAGAGAGTATACGATAAAGGGATAGAAGATGAACAGGTTAAAACGAGGCAGGAAAAAATTAAGTGTGATGCTGGCGTGGCTGATGCTTTTAGTGACATGTACGGGATGCGGCAATTCACATGAAAAAATTGATAATGGTATGCAGTTGATTAAGGATTTGGAGTATAGGGAAGCCCTGCTGCAGTTTGAGGAAGCTGTCAGTGGAGGGGAAAATCCCCGGCTGATTGCCAGAGGGCAGGGAATTGCCTATATGGGGCTGACAGAGTATGACCAGGCAATCAACAGTTTCCGGGCGTCGCTGTCCGGAAGTGATGGCTGGGTGCAGGATATTGATTATGATATCAATTATTATCTGGCGGCGGCATATACCAAGAACGGGCAGTATCAGGAGGCAAAGGAGACGTATGATGCGATTCTTGCGCTGCGCCCGTCGGAGGAGGATGCTTATCTGCTTAGGGGGAATGTACTGCTGGCATTGTCCGATTATGAACATGCCAAAGAAGATTTTGACAAGGTTATTTCCATGAATCCCAGAGACTATGACCGGATGATAGAGATTTATCAGGTGCTGGAAAGTTTCGGGTATAAGCAGGTAGGTCTGGAACTGTTACAGGGTGCCCTGGATGCCGGAGAGGACAAAATGAACAGTTATGACAAAGGGCGTATTTACTATTATATGGGTGAATACCAGAAATCCTATATAGCCCTGGAGGAGGCGAAAAGCACCGGAGGCGCGGAGAGTTATATCTATCTGGGAAAAGCATATGAGGCAACAGGGGATTACAATTACGCATCCAGTGTATATAACAGTTATATCAGCCAGGATACCACCAATGCCCATGTGTATAACCAGTTGGGGCTCTGCGAGATGATGAAGCAGGATTACTCCAAAGCGCTTGCCGCTTTTCAGGCCGGAATGCAGATTGAAAATAATGACATTATGCAGGCGCTTTCCTTTAATGAAATCGTGGCATACGAGCATCTGGGAGATTACCAGCGGGCGGCCACGCTGCTGGACAGTTATCTCAAAGCATATCCCGATGATGAGAAAGCAAAACGGGAGCAGATATTTTTGAGCACCCGATGAAATAATGGTAACACTAATATTTATAAAGAAATGGAGAACAAAATGATTAACAAATTAATAGCAAAAATTCAAAAGACAAATGCTCCTATTGTGGTGGGGTTAGACCCCATGATGAATTACGTACCGGGGTATATTCAGGATAAGGCATTTGCTGAATATGGAGAAACCCTGGAAGGGGCAGCGGAAGCAATCTGGCAGTATAATAAGGGAATTGTAGATGCCGTCTATGATTTGGTACCTGCGGTGAAGCCCCAGATAGCGATGTATGAGCAGTTTGGCATTCCCGGAATGATGGCATTTAAGAAAACCGTGGATTATTGTAAAGAGAAGGATTTGGTGGTTATCGGTGATATCAAGCGTGGCGATATCGGTTCCACTTCAGAAGCATATGCAGTAGGACATCTGGGAAAGGTATCGGTTGGAAAGAATGAATTTTACGGTTTTAATGAGGATTTTGTCACCGTCAATCCCTACCTTGGTTCCGATGGTGTTCTTCCTTTTGCAAAAATATGTAAGGAAGAAGGAAAAGGCATCTTTGTGCTGGTGAAAACCTCAAACCCCAGCAGCGGTGAATTTCAGGACCGTGAGATAGATGGCAGACCTCTTTATGAGCTGGTGGGTGAAAAGGTAAAGGCGTGGGGGGATGCCTGTATGCCTGCAGAAGGAAATTACAGTTATGTGGGTGCTGTGGTCGGTGCAACCTACCCGGAGCAGGGCAAAATTTTGAGAAAGCTTATGCCTAATACTTTTATTCTGGTACCCGGTTATGGCGCCCAGGGTGGAAAAGGAGCCGATTTGGTGCATTTCTTTAACGAAGATGGGCTGGGAGCAATCATCAATTCCTCCAGAGGTATTATTGCCGCTTATAAACAGGAGAAGTATGCACAGTATGGCGAGAGCGGTTATGCGGACGCGTCAAGGGCTGCTGTATTGGATATGAGAGAGGATATTGCCCAGGCACTGCAGAAGTAGGAAACGGAAAAAAATAAGACAGGAGAGAGGAGGAGCTGTTGCTTCTTCTCTTTTTTGTCTGTGGTATCCGTTATCAGCCTGTTTATCCGCATAAGTACTTAAATGCCCTGCTTTGGGATTGAACTCTTGTAATAGTTGTTTTTTCCCATACAATTTGTATTCAACAAGTAAAATAACATAATTGGAGCCATAGATTTAAAAAGCCGTTAAGTTTCTGATATAATAACAATGTTGCCCGTCCAGAAAAGAATTTAACATAAATCAGGCGAAATGCGTCAGCATAATTATAAAAGAAATTCCGGCTTGCGCTGCTGGAAAAACGTATCAGGGGAATGATATATAGACGGAAAGTATGATGCGTTTCGTGGAAAGAGAACAGTTTCGGCTGTTCTTTTTTTCTTGTGGGGTTAGATTTTTGTGGTTGGTGTCCGGTAACAAGTCAGTCCTGCATCAGGTCACGCTGCCAGACTACAGTCATTCCTATTCAGGCACACTTTCGTTTGAAATAAAAACGTAACGGACACATAAGGCACCAGAGTACGGTGCCTAAGTGCCGACGTTTTTATACAGCCTTCATAGGAACAACTGTAGTCCGGCAGTGTGACCTGATGCAGGACTGACTTGTTACGGTGTAAGGCATGGGTTTGTGTCCGGCTACTTGACAAGAGCGGGGGAATTGGGTATTATGGCTTTAATGCTTTAAAGCGTTACGGTTTAAAGTAAAAAACAAAAGAGGTATGAGACGGAGGGTTATTATGTTAGCGAAGATTTTACTGCTTTGTGTATTCTTTGCCATTATGGTGGGCATTGGTGTATACACAAGGAAGCATGCAACGGATGTAAACGGTTTTGTATTGGGCTCGCGTTCCGCAGGCCCCTGGATTTCTGCATTTGCCTATGGAACTTCCTATTTTTCCGCAGTGGTATTTGTGGGATATGCGGGACAGTTTGGCTGGAAATATGGAATTGCATCTACATGGATTGGTATCGGAAATGCCCTGCTGGGAAGTCTGCTTGCCTGGTTTGTGTTAGGCAGGAGAACCAGAATAATGACACAGCATATTGATGCCAAGACCATGCCGGATTATTTTGGGAAAAGATATCACAGCGACGCATTGAAGATTGCAGCGTCCATTATTACTTTTATTTTCCTGATTCCCTATACAGCATCGGTTTATAACGGTCTGTCCAGATTATTCGGCATGGCTTTTGATATTCCTTATGATGTATGTATTATTGTCATGGCAGTGCTGACCGGAATTTATGTCATTCTGGGCGGTTATATGGCAACGGTTCTCAATGACTTTATACAAGGACTTTTTATGCTGGCAGGTATCTGTGCCGTCATCGGCTCGGTTTTGAATGGGCAGGGTGGATTTTACAGTGCACTTGGCAGTCTGGCAGCCCAGGCTCCCGCGGAAGGGGAAGTGGTAAAGGTGGCAGGTGAAGGTATTTTTGCCTCTTTCTTCGGACCGGACCCCCTTAATCTTCTGGGAGTAGTTATCCTCACATCCCTGGGTACCTGGGGACTTCCCCAGATGGTGGGTAAGTTTTATGCGATTAAGAGTGAGAAATCGGTAAAGACGGGTATGATTGTATCCACATTTTTTGCTATTGTGGTTTCCGGCGGATGCTATTTTCTGGGTGGATTTGGCAGACTGTTTTCGGACAAGGTGGATATTGCCACGGGCGGCTACGATTCCATTATTCCTACCATGCTGTCCACACTGCCTGATATATTGATTGGAGTGGTAATTGTGCTGGTATTATCCGCATCCATGTCCACACTGTCCTCTCTGGTGCTTACATCCAGCTCCACATTAACCATTGATTTTCTGGGAACTACTTTTATGAAAAAAATGTCGGAGAAAAAGCAGGTGTTTCTGATGAGAATATTTGTTATTGTGTTTGTGGCAGTGTCGGTAATCATTGCCCTGAACAAAGACAGTATTCCTAATATTGCGCAGTTGATGGGGTATTCCTGGGGTGCGCTTGCAGGTGCTTTTCTGGCTCCTTTTATGTACGGATTGTATTGGAAAAAGGTTACAAAACTGTCGGTCTGGGTCAGCTTTATTTTCAGTATTGTGGTGACAGTTACCAACATGATATGGGGATACATTCAGTCCCCTATCAATGCAGGTGCATTTACCATGCTGGTAAGTCTGGTGCTGGTGCCTTTAGTGAGCCTTGTGACACCTAAGATGAAGAAAGAAGACACGGAAGAACTGTTTAAATGTTTTGACGAGAAAGTAGAAGTACCCGTCAGGGAAGCGCTGGATTAAATTTGCTTTTGAAAATGGGAATGTTCTTTCTGCAGTTCCTGGTATAACTGCGTGGCATTCCAGAAAATATTATAAGGGGTGAGAACTGCCTTAAGTGGAATTTTGGGGATGCCTGCCTCGCGGTATTTTGTGAGGAAGGCATCCAGTTCGTTTTGGGAAATTCCCGAAAAAACCATCATTTCCATGGAACCGGAGGGCGTAAGGGGCGGAATTACGGCAGTTTCCGGCTGGTGGGCGGAAGATACCGGAAGACGGTTAAGTCCGCTGATACCTGCCAGAGAGCCCAGTGTCACCCCCCACTGTGTGTCCTTTACAAGGACTGCTGTGATATCCATTGTGCGGCAGAGAGCTGCTATTTGGCTGCATTTTGTATCTGCAACATGAAACAGAAGAATTTTCTTATTATTTTCCATAGTTGTTTTCTTATCTCCATTCCGCCTCGCGGCATTTTATCTATTGACTTTTATCCAGATGAAGAAAAAGTGTTCTTATCAGACTGACGGCCAGCTCTTTATCGGTCAGGGGACGTCCGTTCAGCAGTTGGGACAGTTGGATTAGGGTGGTATCATTTGGTGCGGTAAGGGAATCCGACAGCAGGTAGTCCACAGTGACTCCCAGGCGGTTGGATACTTTTACCAGATTTTCCAAAGTGAGATTGCGCTCGCCACGTTCCACCTGCCCGATATAGGCAGTAGTTAATTCAATATCTTCCGCCAGTGACTCCTGGGTCAGATTTAATTTTAAACGTTCCTCGCGGATACGTCTACCGAGTAATACCCTGTCCATGTCAATCCTCCATTTTCTATGCAACTGTTAGCCTATTAAAATGATACTCAAAGAAAATAATATAAGTAATATGCTGATAGTTACATTTTAGTATGCCAATAGTTGTATTTTTTAAACCATTGTGTTATAGTAATGTTGCAGAATTGCATTACTTACGAATCCTGATAAAGCATAAGGAGATACACTATGTCTGATGTTATAAGCATATTTCCTGCCAAGAAGATACTTCATGCCCTGACAGAGAATTTTACCGTATCAACGTTGCAGACTGCCATGCAGACGGACCCCAAAACGGCAGACCTTATACGGACGCTGGAAGAAAAGTATATGCGGGAAAATAATATTACGGTTGGTAAATCGGTATCGGAAGAGGCTGCCCGATATTTGGATGTGGACAGGATATCTGCGGTGGGTATAGGTCTGAATGCGGTGGTGGAAAGTAATATCAGTCTGGATATCAGAATGTTTTACGGAGAGGAGAGGATGGAAGCTATAGGCTGTGCTGACCGGATATCACTGGAAATCCATCTGTGCAGCGACAGAAGTATTGCGGATACGCTGGATGTGCCAGTGGCGGTTACTCTGCCTGTGCCGGATAATTTGTATCAGGAGCATCTGGAGCTTCTGCATTATAAGCAGGACGGTATCTGGGAGAAAGAGATGGTGCGTGACAACAAGGATGGGACGGTTACTTTCACTGTTATTGATTTAGGTATCTTTGTTTTGGTAAAAAAGGCTTGACATGTCAGGAAGAAAATGTTATTTTAGGTTACAGTTAAGAGGGAGTAGTTATAACGTGTAGGCAACATTCCCCGGAAGAACTGCAGGAGGGCAGTTTCAACCGTGTTTACGCGCTTTCATTACAGACCGTTACGGATGAAAGAACAAGACTTTTAGCACATTTGTGCTGAAAGTCTTTTTTATCTTATAGGAATTTCCTGTGAGGGAAAAACTTTTAGTAAATATGATACAGAAAATGCAGGTCAGGAGGAAATGTTATGCAGGTAGTTATTCAGATGGTTTTACTGGTAATTGGTTTTGTCTTATTGATGAAAGGAGCGGACTGGTTTGTGGAAGGAGCTTCCAAAATTGCCGACAGATTTGGAATTCCCCAATTGGTAATCGGACTTACGATTGTGGCAATGGGGACATCCCTTCCGGAGGCGGCGGTCAGCATTTCGGCGGCAATGAAAGGGAGTGCAGAAATAACCATTGGAAATGTACTGGGAAGCAATATTCTGAATGTGCTGTTGATTCTGGGTATCACCGGAGTAATATGTGCGATTCCGGTACAGAAATCCACTGTAAAATACGAAATTCCTTTTGTAATTCTTGTCACAGTCATTCTGGCAGGACTGGGGCTGGCGGACAACCGGGTCGGACGCCTGGACGGAGTGATTCTCTGGGGACTTATGATTTTGTATCTGTTGTATCTGCTCAGAATGGCAAAAAAAGGGAATGTTGCTGAGGATATGCCTGGGGACGGAAAAGCGGCGCCCCTATGGAAAATGATTCTGATGGTAATTGTGGGAGCGGTTATGATTATTGTTGGAAGTGATGTGACGGTGGACGCGGCAACGGAGCTTGCCACTATTTTCGGTATGAGTGAGAGACTGATTGGTCTGACGATTGTGGCGTTTGGAACCTCCCTGCCGGAGCTTGTAACCAGTGTGATAGCTGCCATCAAGGGCAAACCGGATATTGCGGTGGGAAATATTGTGGGCAGCAACATTTTTAACATTCTATTTGTAGTCGGTACCACAGCGCTGATTACTCCGGTTGCTTACAGCACCGGTTTTATGGTAGACAGTGTGGCTGCCATTGCTACTGCGGTGTTGCTTCTTTTGTGTGTGGTATGGAAGCAGAAACTTACCCGATGGGGCGGAGGGGCGCTGCTTCTGGGTTATGCGGCTTATTTTGGATACCTGATTACAACAGTTCAGGCATAGAATAAGAATAATGGAAGGCTGAACTGATATGTAATGACTTTTGTCAATAGGCAAATTAAGACACCACAA
>CAZRZM010000033.1:0-22444 GCA_964604575.1 uncultured Acetatifactor sp. | reverse complement strand
ATTTAGGAAATAAGTGGGTATGGGTATTTCATATTATTTTTGTAATTATTATAGTTATATTAGTGAGTGTTCTTTAAAACAACTTCTAGTTTGAAGAGTTGTCGGGGTACACTTTTCCGAAAAGGTAATGATTATACCAATGCCAGGGAAATCCGTAATTATTTTGAAAAAGTAGTTACTAATCAGGCCAACTGTATTGTCAGACAACAGACGGGAAATGCAGACAAGATGATAACTATTACTGCAGAGGGTTTGAAAGTGGCAGAAAATATCTAAAACAAAATAAAAAATAAGAATAAAGAAAGGAATGGAAAACATGGAAAAGCTGGGAAGTACCAAAAAACTGGGATTTGGACTGATGCGTCTGCCGATGCTGGATGAAAATAATGCATCCGACATTGATATTGAAACAACCAAAAAAATGGTGGATACCTTTTTGGAACGTGGATTTACTTATTTTGACACCGCATGGATGTACTGTGGTTTCAAGAGCGAGGATGCTGCCAAGGAAGCGTTGGTGGACAGACATCCCAGAGACAGTTTCACTTTGGCGACCAAATTACATGCCGGGTTTCTGAAAACCAGGGAGGACCGCGATAAAATTTTCAATGAACAGATGCGCAAGACCGGCGTGGAATATTTTGATTATTATCTGCTTCACGATATCGGAACGGACCATTATGAGATTTATAAGGAACTGGACTGCTTTAACTGGCTGATGGACAAGAAAGAGAAAGGTCTCGTAAAACATATTGGATTTTCTTATCATGACAATGCAGACCTGCTGGATCAGGTTTTGACAGAGCATCCGGAGATGGAGTTTGTACAGGTACAGATTAACTATCTGGACTGGGACAGTGTGAGTATTCAGTCACGCAAATGTTATGAAGTGGCAGTGAAACATAACAAGCCGGTCATAGTAATGGAGCCTGTGAAAGGCGGCACTCTGGCAAAGGTTCCGACGGAAGTGGAAAAAATGTTCAAAGAATATCATCCCGGAATGTCCATTCCTTCCTGGGCAATCCGTTTTGCGGCAAGTCTGGACAATGTTATGCTGGTACTCAGTGGAATGAGTAATATGGAACAGCTTCTGGACAATACCGATTATATGGCAGAGTTTGAGCCTTTGAATGAAGAGGAGCAGAAACTGGTGAAGAAAGCAGTGGGAGTTATCAACAGGAATATTGCAATTCCCTGTACCGGATGTTCTTACTGTACCGACGGCTGTCCCAAAAAGATTGCCATTCCCAAATATTTTGCATTATATAATGCTGACAAGCAGGAAGTGGCAGAAAAAGGCTGGACACCCCAGGGTGAATACTATGACAGACTCTGTAATCTTTTTGGTAAATCCAGTGACTGTGTGGCGTGTGGGCAGTGTGAAGGTGTGTGTCCGCAGCATCTGCCGATTATTAAGCATTTAAAAGAAGTAGCAGAGTATTTTGGAAAGTAAATATGAGGTAATGGGCAATTTGCCCAAGAAGAACAGTGAACAAGCCCCTGATGATTTATGGTTTTTGTTATAAATGCCTAAAATTATTTTGGGGCTTGCTTTTTTTTGAACAAAATGATAATCTGTATATATATTAAAACGTTTTTATGGTTGCTTTTTTAATATGCAGGTAAGAAGCATTTGAAATGGCTTATTTTTTACGCCCAAAATAAAAACGTTTTTATTTAAACCAGTAGTATAGTTATAGGAAAGGAAGATTATTATGAAACGAGTTAAGAGAGCGATGAAAGGTGTTGCGCTTTCTTTGGCTGTCAGTTTATCTATAGGTGCCATACCTCAGATAAATGTACAGGCAACAGAGCCAAATGGAAGAGCAATTACGGAAAATGATTTCTTAAGAGCTGAGGGCAAGAATCTGGTAAACAGGTCTGGTGATGTAGTTCAGTTAAAGGGAACAAATGCCGGCGGTTATCTGCTGCAGGAGTTTTGGATGACACCTACCTCAGATACAACAAATGTACACGCCGAAAAGGATATTTACGAGTATCTGACTGACAAGTTTGGCAAAGATAAAATGCTGGAACTGATAGATATTTACCAGGCAGCATATTGGACAGAAGAAGATTTCGATAATTGTGCGGACTTGGGAATTAACTGTATTCGTCTTCCGTTCTGGTATCGTAATCTGGTAGATGAGAACGGTGTGTTCTATGGATATAATGCCGATACAGCAGCTCTGCTTGCAGATGAACTGGAAGCTGTGGATGGAGATAACAGTGTATCAGGAAATGGCAGTGTCAGCGGAGGAAACAGTGTCAGTGGTAATAATATGACAGATGGCGCTGACTACAATGATGGGGAAGAGATGGAAGGCATGTTGCCTGACGAAAAGGCGGATGCATTATCCGATGACCCTTACGCAGAAGCATTTGAACTTTTTGACTGGTTTATCGCAGAAGCAAAGGAAAGAGGAATGTATGTTATTCTCGATTTCCATGGAGCTCCCGGTTCCCAGAACGGAAGTGACCATTCCGGTGTGGATGGAAGAGATGACAAATTCGGAGCATCTGAGTTCTTCTTTGGGGACAGCGCAACCACAGAGGCAAACCAGCAGTTATATTATGAGATATGGACAGTCATTGCAGACCGTTACAAAGATGAGCCTACAGTGGCAGGTTACGATTTGCTGAATGAGCCTTACTGTACATATCGTTATGATGTGGGTGGCAAGGGATGGAATGCAGATAAACTGCATGAACTGTTATGGGGCATTTATGATAAGGCTTATGATGCAATTCGTGCAGTAGATTCCAATCATGTAATTATTATGGAAGCAACATGGAATCCGGAGGATCTTCCCAATCCTCTTGCATATGGCTGGGAAAACATAATGTATGAATATCATAATTACCTGTATGATGATTATGATAATTTAGGTGGCGGTCAGATTGCCAGTATGCAGGGTAAACTGGATTCCATTGCCCAGGCTGATTACAATGTACCCAGCTATATGGGTGAGTTCAGTTATTTCAACAATCCGGATGCATGGGACGAAGGTCTGAAATTATTGTCAGAATCCGGAATGAACTGGACGACATGGACCTATAAAACGGTGGGCAGCTACGGAATGTGGGGCTTATACCACCATACCAGTGATATGGAAAACAAAATTAACCTGGAAACAGCTTCTTATGAGGAAATTGCAGCACATTGGCAGAAAGTAGGCAATTCTGAGAAGAATGCGGTATTGACAGATGTGGCAGAGAAATATTTTAAAACACCCTCTGCTGAAAATATACTGGCACCGGTATATGCCGACCTGGAAGACGGTGACTATTATCTGGTAAACAGCAGTACGCAGCTTGTTTTGACAGGAAATGCAGACAATGGCGCCCTGGCAGTAACTGATTCTGAAATGAATGCAGATGCAGGGAATCAGAAATTTACCATTACAGACAATGGGGACGGAACGGTTTCCTTAAAGGTGAACGATAAGTATGTCAGTGTGGCGGACGATGGTGTCCTTGCAGCAGTTTCGGATACCATTGGAGACAAAGAAAAATTCTATATTCCCCAGGCGTCAACGGCCCAGTTTGTATTAAAGTCCTATGCAACCCAGAAATATGTGAGTGTTGTGGGTGATGACAGACTGCTGGTGGCTGACAGCTTTGCAATATCCGATAATGCAGCTTTCCAGATTTACAATATGGACAAAATACTGATGGGTTCGGAAATGTCCAATACCTACAGCGGATGGAAGCGTTATGAGGCGGAAGATGAGAAAACAGCAGTTATCCATGGCGGTAAGCTGGAGGTGGATGTACCGGACGACTGGACTCCTGATTATTCTGGCGGAAATGCGGCAGGAGGCATGAACTCCGATGTGATGCTGGAGGATGTAGCAGAGGACTGGTCCAATATTAAATATGTGGAATTTACAGTGGAAGCAGCAGAGGCTGGTGCATATCAGATGGTGCTCCGCTACAATGGCAATGATAACAAGACGATTCTTGTGAAGGTAAATGACGGGGAGCAGGAGGTTCTCAGCGTTCCCCAGCAGGCAGGCGGCGAGTGGAATACTATGTTGAACCAGCTTGTGACAGTGGACTTGAAAAAAGGTGAAAATAAGATTTGTATTTCAGGAACAATTAATAATGAGGGCTGGATGAATCTTGACTGTATTGATATTGTAAACCACCCTGTTGCCGAGGTAGAGGGCAGCTATCTCAGATATGAGGCAGAGAATTACTATACCACTGCAAATATACAGACGCAGAGCTTCTATTCAGGCGGCAAAGGTGTAGGTGATGCACAGGTTGACACGAAGCCTGATGAGGTTACTGAGAACTGGGCAAATGTTAAATATGTAGATTTTACTGTTTATGCAGAAACAGAGGATGACTACAAGGTGGTGCTGGGCTTTAGTGGTAATGATAAAAAAGGTATCACATCCCTTTACCGTATCAAGAATGAGAAGGATGAAAAATACGGAGATAATCAGGTTATTGAGCTGAATAATGCGGGCGGCGCCTGGAACCAGATGAGAAAGCATGAATTTGAGGTTCATTTGAAGAAAGGCTTTAACAGTCTGCAAATGTCGGGGGCTGTTATTACCAAAGATGATTATATCAATATTGACTATATTGATGTAAGGTCTGCTTCCATTCAGGATGCTCCCAAAGCAGCCAGCGGCTGGACCCGTTATGAGGCTGAAAGCGCTGAAAGAAAAGGCGGTCAGATAACGAGTCAGGAGTTCTATTCTTGTGGTCAGGGAGTAGAAAAGGTGGATAATGCGGACGTAAAGGTTGAAAATGTGGCTGCTGACTGGTCCAATATCAACTATGTGGCGTTTACCGTAGATGCCCCTGAAGCAGGTGATTATAAATTAGTAATTGCATACAACGGCGACGACGATAAAGTGGCTGTGCTGAAAGTAAACGACGGTGAAACCCGGACGATAGAGGTTCCTAATGTGGCAGAGGATCACCTATGGAGTAAAATACATGAGAAATATGTTAAGGTAACGCTGGTGAAAGGGCAGAATACCATTTATATTTCCGGTGCTGTAGGCGGCGGCTGGATGAATATTGACTATGTGGATATCTGCAATAACCCTGTAACCATCAGTAATCAGATAATGGAAACGGAGCGATATGAGGCAGAGTATTATGAGACAAAGTCGGCAAATAGTCCTGCTGTAGAAGTCCAGAAAGGCTTATATTCCGGACCCAATGAGGAAGGTGTAGGCGGTATGGGTGCGACATACAAGGATTATGAAGAGGGATCAGATATCCTTGGTACAGCGATGAACTATACCAATTTTACCCTTTATGCAGAGGAGGCAGGAAATTATAAGGTAGTCCTGTTGTGCAATGGCAAAGAAAATGATGGCGCAAAACAAGGTGCATATCAGCTTAACGGTCAATCGAGCGTGGTTTATGATATTCCCGAAGGTAAAGCCTGGAATGATATGCGTGAAGCGGTATTTGAGGTTGAACTGCAGCAGGGCTTCAATGAATTGCTTGTAGCAGGAACATGGGACGGCAGTTGGCTGAACTTTGACTATATTGACGTAACACGAGTCAGAACAGAAGACGGTGCACTGGAGATTGACAGCACCGATTCCACTGGTATGGTAGTTCTGCCGGACAAGAAAGCTCTTGAGGAAGCTGTATTATCCACAGAAGATAAAAATCTGATGGAACAGGGCGTTGATATTACCATTACCATCCGTATGGATGAAACTGACAATCCTTCCGCAGAGGATGTGAGCGCAGTCAATGAAGCAAAGGGAGACAGGAGCCTGGGCTGCTATCTGGACATTTCTATTTCAAAGAAGCTTGGGCTTGCTGTGGAAGATGTTAATGAGACAAATGGGGAAATTTTATTCAGTATTGCAATCCCTGAGAGACTTAAGAAACAAGGACGGGAATTTGCGATTATCAGAGTTCATAATGGCAGTGCAGATGAACTGGCTAATTTGAGCCAGAGTGCAGACGAGGTAAGCTTTAAGTCTGATAAGTTCTCTGTGTTTGCTCTGGTATATAAGGACAAGAAGGAAGAACCTTCCAATCCGGATACGCCGGAAACTCCTGAGAAGCCGGATAAACCCCAGCAGCCTGATAAGCCTTCAACACCTGGAAATAGTGGGACATCCAATAATTCCGGTAATTCTTCGCAGACGGCTTCCAAGGTTGAGCCTAAGTATTACACTGTGGTAAAAGGTGATACCATGAATAGGATAGCAAGGAAATTTGGTCTTACTCTGAAGGAACTGACAGCACTGAATCCGCAGATTAAGAATCCTAACCTGATTTATCCGGGGCAGATGGTCTGTGTTGGAGAGGGAAGTGTTTCTGATTCCAAAGAGGCACTGGCAGAAGGCACTTATTACACGGTTGTAAAAGGTGACTGCATGTACAGAATTGCAAGAAAGCATAAAATGACTTTAAATGAACTGTATACATTAAATCCTGTTTATGTCAACCGTAAGTACATCTATGCAGGACAGAAGATACGCATAAAATAAACAATAGGAAAAAGCAAAGTAAAAGAGTAAAATAAAAAGGGGTGCTCCGCAGGTTTAGTATGACCTGTGGAGCACTCTTTTTGACATCTGCCAGTTTTCAGACATTGTTTTCAGGGGCAAACAGTTGCTCCAGATTTTTCAGGTAACGATACCGTCCGGCGGCTTGTCTGGACGCTTCTGCAAACAATTCTTTTGCCTGGTCAGGGTCAGTTTTTTCCAGCACCTGATAACGGACTTCACCGGAGAGGAACTCTTCATAGGTGAGGCAGGGCTGACTGCTGTCCAGACAAAAAGGATTTTTCCGTTGTTCTTTTAATTCCGGATGGTAGCGGAACAGATGAAAATAGCCACAGTCCACTGCTTTTTTCTCTTCATGCTGGCTGCTTCCCATTCCGGCGCGGATACCGTGTGCAATACAGGTGGCGTAGGCGATTATCAGAGAAGGACCGTCGTAGGCGGCAGCTTCCGTGATGGCGCGTATTGCCTGATTGTAATCAGCGCCCATGGCAATCTGGGCAACATAGACATTGCCGTAGGTCAGCGCCATGGATGCCAAATCCTTTTTGCGCGTTTTCTTGCCGCCGCTGATAAATTTGGCAGTGGAGCCTTTGGGAGTTGCTTTGGATGCCTGACCGCCTGTGTTGGAGTATACTTCCGTATCCAGCACCAGGATATTAATATTACGACCACTGGCGAGGATATGGTCCAGTCCGCCGAATCCAATGTCATACGCCCAGCCATCTCCACCGATAACCCACTGGATGGTATCAGCAGAATCGTTCTGATGATGCACGTCCTGGGCCATCAGCATACCAAGACCGAACTCTGCCGCATCTTCAAAAAGAGAATTTGACCAGGCTGGTCCACAGCCGTTCTCATCTACAGTATATGCCACAGAGGGGGAGGAGTTTGCCCAGATGGAAGAGCATCCGGTGGCATTGGCGATATACATTCTGGTTCCAAAAAGCTGGGTCAACAGCTTGACATAGGGAGTCTCACCGCATCCTGCACAGGCTCCGGAAAATTCCATAAGAGGACGGAGGAACTGGCTGCCTTTTACGGTGGAGGATTTGAATTTGTCCACTGCCTCCTGACAAGTCAGCAGTTGTTTTCCATAGTCAAAATAGGACTGTTTTTCCTCGTGTTCATGAATAGGGCACATTTCCAGGGCTTTCTGTTCCTTTTTGCCGGGGCATACCCCGGCGCAGGAGCCACAGCCGGTACAATCCACGTAGGATACCGTAACGGCAAAATGGGCATCCGGCATTCCAACCATCGGCAGATGGGGCATTCCTTCCGGTGCGTTGGCGAGTTCTGTGTCCGTCATCACCGCAGGGCGAATGACTGCATGGGGACAGACAAAGGAGCATCGGTTACACTGGATACAGTTTTCCGGTTTCCATACCGGGACTTCCGTTGCCACATTGCGCCTTTCGTGGGCGGTGCTTCCGGCAGGAAAAGCGCCGTTTGCGTAAGGGAGGAATGTGGAGACCGGAAGAGCGTTGCCACGCTGGTCTGTGACCGGCTGCTGTATTTTTTCCACATAGGACAGAAGCTCCGGGGAACCGGGCAGGGGAGGATTGTCCAGAGCGTTCGTTCTTTGGCAGGAGAGCGTTCGCCATTCTTCAGGAATCTGGACTTCGACTACTTCAGTCAATCCTCTGTCAATCGCATCATAATTCATCTGGATAACGGAATTTCCCAGTTTTCCATAACTCTTTTTGGCAGCGTCTTTCATGAGTTGTCCTGCCTGGTCAAGGGGAAGAATGCCGGAAACTGCAAAAAAAGCTGCCTGAAGAATGGTACTGATTTTATTGTTCAGGCCGATTTCTTTGCCTATGCGGATTGCATCAATGATATACAAGTGAATATGGTGGCTGGCAACATAGGCTTTAAACTCTTGGGGAAGATACTGTTCCAGTTCCTGTTCTTTGTAGTAGCAGTTAAGCAGGAAAATACCACCATCTTTTACCTCCTGCACCATTTCGTATTTGTGCAGGTATACCGGATTATGGCAGGCGACGATATCAGCCTGTTCAATCAGGTAGGTGCTGCGGATAGGGTTTTGGGCAGTACGCAGATGGGAGATGGTGAGTCCACGGGATTTTTTGGAATCGTATTCAAAATATCCCTGAACATGTAAATCTGTGTGGTTTCCAATCATTTTTAAAATATTTTTGGTTGCACTGATAGTGCCGTCACCGCCAAGTCCCCAGAATTTGAAAGACTTGGTGTTGGGCGGAGTGGTCTGAGGGATGGAGGGCAGGGGAAGGGACAGATGTGTGATATCATCTGTGATGCCCACCGTAAATTCAGGTTTGGTATGGTTGTGATATACAGCAGCAATCTGGGCAGGGGTGGTGTCTTTGGAGCTGAGTCCGTACCTGCCGCTAAAAACAGGAATCTGGGAAAAGGGGGTATTCTGCAGGGCAGCAACCACATCCAGATATAGGGGCTCGCCGATACTTCCCGGTTCTTTGGTACGGTTTAAAACGGTAATTTGTTTTGTGGACCGGGGAAGTGCCTGCAGGAAATGTCTGACACTGAAAGGACGGTAGAGATGTACCGTTATCAGACCGCAGCCCTCTGTGGTATCAATATATTCTTTGATGGTTTCACAGACACTTCCCATGGCGACTATAATGTGGTCTGCTGTCTGTGGGCCATAATATTCAAAAAGTCTGTAGTCTGTGCCTAACTTTTCATTGATGTTCTGCATATTTTTTTCTACGATATCCGGAAGGGCATCATAATAAGGATTTCCGGCCTCCCTTGCCTGGAAGAAAATATCCGGATTCTGGGCAGAACCCATTATTTTCCCATGGGTGGGATGCAGACAGCTTTTGCGGAAGGCATTCAGGGCATCCGAATTTAACAGTTCTGCCAGGTCTTTATAATCCCAGACTGCAATTTTCTGTAGTTCATGGGAAGTACGGAATCCGTCAAAACAGTTGAGAAAAGGGATACTTCCTTCCAATGCCGAGAGATGGGCAATGGGGGATAAATCCATAACCTCCTGGACACTGCTTTCTACTAAAATAGCTGCGCCACATTGACGGCAGGCGTATAGGTCGGAATGGTCGCCGAATATGGACAACGCGTGGGTGGCAATGGTACGGGTTGCCACATGAATTACTCCGGGCAGCAGTTCTCCGGCGATGCGGTAGATATTGGGGAGCATTAGCAGTAACCCCTGGGAAGAGGTAAATGTAGTGGCAAGTGCGCCTGCGATGAGTGCCCCGTGCACAGCACCGGCGGCGCCGGCTTCTGACTGTAATCCGGATACAACCAGAGGATTGCCGTAAATGTTTGTTTTGCTTTTACCTGCCCATTCTTCCACAAGCTCTGCCATGGGAGAAGAAGGCGTAATAGGATAGATGGCAGCCGCCTCACTGTAGGCATAGGCAACATGTGCGGCAGCGCGGTTACCATCCATGGTCTGATAATTTCTGGTAATAGTCGATGTCATGTGCATTTTCCTTTCTGAATATATAAATATATAAGTCTATAATTATAAATAAAATCATTACTTTCTAGTGTGCCCCATAAAAAGGAGATAAACCGCAACATTCATTAAAAGGAAGTACCAATTTTATGATAATTATGATAGAATATTAAAAAAATGCACACGGAAGGAGTTATACAAATGAAATTCAATGAAAAATCGTATACCAATCGAATGGCAATTATATGTCACACTATTGTGGATGTAGTACTGTTATTGGCATATCTGCTTGAATGGATCAAAGATTCCAGAAGCCTTGGCTACACTTTGATTATGGCAGCATTCACAATTATTCCAGTTGTTACTGAATGGATTATTTGGCGTAAAAATCCTGACAGTGCAGTGATTCGTCATGTTATGGCGAGTACCTATAGTGTGATGTACATTTTTGCTATTTTTACCACAAACAGTATACTGACATTTACTTATGCTATTCCCATGTTTATTGCAATCACAATTTTTTCAGATGTAATATACTGTCTGATAATTTGTATTGGAGCTTTCTTAAGTAACCTTGTCTGTATTATTTATGTAGCGGCAACGGTGGGATATTCCCATGAGGAGATTCCGGATGTGGAAATTCGTATTGCCTGCATGGCATTGGTGGGAGCCTTTATGATAATTACCACAGTTGCCAATAAGAGAATCGGCAGGGAGCGTTTCAAAAACATAGAGGAGCATCAGAATAAAGTGCAGTCTCTGCTGGACAATACCCTTGCAACTTCCGGCAGTATGTCAAGAGGAATTGCAACAGTAACAGAGAAAATAGGAAGTTTGGGAGATTCGGTTTCCCAGATTCATGAAGCGATGGGAGAAATTTCCAGCGGAACCAATGAAACTGCGGAATCGGTACAGAACCAGCTTTACCAGACAGAGCAGATTCAGAACCATATTGCGAAGGTGAAAGACAGTGCCGGAGTGATTGAGAAAAATGTGACGGATACTTCTTCTGTTGTGACAGAGGGTAAACAGCAGATGGATAATCTGGCGGCCCAGGTGGTAAAATCCATGGATGCCAACAGGCAGGTGCTTACCAAGATGGAAGAACTGAATGAATATACCAGACAGATGAATACCATTATTGAAACCATCACCAGTATTGCCAACAGTACAGGTATGCTTGCTTTGAATGCAAGTATTGAGGCTGCCAGGGCAGGTGAGGCAGGCAGAGGGTTTGCTGTTGTGGCAGGCGAGATATCCGCGCTGGCCAACCAGACCAAGACCGCTACAGTGGATATTACAAATTTGATTGAAAATATCAATAATGAGCTGGATAATGTATCCCAGGCTGTGGATGTGGTTACACAGAGCAACCAGGAGAATGTAGACAGGACAAAACAAGTGTCTGAGAGCTTCACGGCAATCTATGAGGGAGCGGATAAGGTACATATCGAGGCGGACGAACTGATTCATATTGTGGCAGAGCTGGAACATGCCAATGCAGATATTGTGGAAAAAATACAGACCATATCAGCTATTACGGAGGAAGTATCAGCCCACACCAATGAAACCTATAACCGGTGCGAGGAAAACAGCAAGATGGTGGAGGATATTACTGCCATCGTTACCCAGTTGAATGATGATGCTGATAAATTGAAAAATATGCAGTAATAAAAACAAAAATATTAAAAAGTGCTTGACTTTTACAAGTAAAGCAGTTAGAATTATCAATGTTGCAGGAACACTGTGACATTGATATGTGCGCTTAGCTCAGCTGGATAGAGCGTTTGGCTACGGACCAAAAGGTCGGGGGTTCGAATCCTCTAGCGCACGGTCTTGTGTACGGTCTTGTGTACGGTTGCGCACATTACCTGGAAAGCACTCCATTAAATTGGGAGTGCTTTTTCATTTTTTCAGATAGAGTAAATATATTATCAAGGTTATATTTTTTATAAAATAGTTTGAAGCATTATTGTAAATAGTGAATGGATGTTATAAAATGATTACAAATAATTGTGAACAGGGGAGGGTGTATGAAAGGTACAAAAGATAGTTACAAACCATCTAAAATGGTGGAAATAGTAACACAAAATAAATTATGTATTACAATAATAGTTCTTATAGTCTATTTGGCGACAATGTTGGGAGTGTGTTTGGGATGCGCATGGGATTGGGAGAAAATTTATTATATATCCCAGATTATAGGAGGACTTTTTGTCGTTGGTGGTTTAGTGGTTTCGATTCTGCAATATACGGCGTCTAATATTGCTAATACACTTTTGCGTAATCAGGAGAGGAAAATAAGGGCGGCGGAAATGGCAAATAATTTTCAAAAGGACTTGATTCCGCTTATGAATATTATCAGTGCAGCCTATAATGATTCTAAGCTTAGTTCTACAGTATTAGAGAAAGTAAATAATGCAAAACTTGAAATGTTTAATAAAGAAGAAATACTGAATATTATATCTGAAGAAGAAAGAAATGCGATGCTGCCTAAACTGCATAGTGCGTATTTGGTAAAAAACTATGTTCCGGTTAAAATAGATAAGGATTCTGAAACAAGTAAGACATTGAGTATAGATTATAATAATAAGGATAAAGAAGAGGCGTTACATATAATAAAAAGTACTCTTACAAAATTAGCAAACAGTTTAGAGTATTTCAGTATGTATTTTAATAGCGGTATAGCAGACGAAAATACCGTTTACCAATCATTACATGGAGTATTTTTTAGGTGTGTGAATTTGATTTATCCATTCGCATTTTATAAAAATGAAAAAGAGAGCGACAGATTATTTTCCAATATATCTTCATTGTACTTAAAGTGGCGCAGGAAACACGATGAGCTGGCAGAGGAAGAAAAGAAAGAGATAAACCAGTTAAAAAATAGGGTAAAAGATAAAATTGTGGTAAAGAATAGGGACTAAACAGTCCCTATTCTTCATTTGTGTTATTATAAATATCAACCAATATATTAGAAAGTTCAATGGAATCGTCGATGGGTATACCAAAAAAAGTGTCATTTAAAATATCATCAATAGGAAAATACATAACCATGCCTCCTTTAAGATTTATTCAGATTGTAATGAATCCTGCTTTGTACCTATAGTATATGCGAAATCAGTAAAAAACACAACAAGAATATACAAAAATTTTCAAAAAACCAGGGAGATGGGGTCTTGTTTTAATAAAAACTTTATAAATACTTTTGAGACATTATATTTACGTTCCCCAGGAGACATGCTACAATGGTACAAGATAACCAAAGTCGCATATTACTTATGTTGCCAGAATGGCATGATTTGGAAATGTGAGGGAAAAATGAAGAAGCAGGAATTTATTGACAAACTGCGTATGGCACTGAATGGCAGAATATCGCCGGAGCAGGTGGCAGAGAATATAAATTATTATGAGGATTATATTAATACACAGATGCGAATGGGAAAATCCGAGGCAGAAGTACTGCAGTCATTGGGTGACCCACGGCTGATTGCCAAAACCATAATTGATGCCGGCGAGAAGGCGGACAACCAAAGTACGGATTATCAGGAAAGCGCATACCGTAACAGTGCTTTCCAGTATGACAGCCAGCCGCAGCAGGAGAGGCGGACCAGGGTTTTCCATATTCCCAAATGGCTGTGGCTGACATTGATTACGATTGTAATTTTAGTGGTTATCAGTCTGGTATTTTCTATATTAAGTGTTTTTGCTCCATTGATTTTTACTATTTTCGTAGTGGTATTTCTGGTGAAATTATTCCGGGACTGGCTGAATTAAAGAGTTCATCCTGGCGGAGTATTTTAATATAGGATGAACTTTCCTATATAGATAAATATAGATAAAAATACGAGCCATCGGGGGGAGCCGATGACCCGTAATGAGGGGAGTATAAATAATTAATATATAAGGGTTGCAAATAGAGATGATGAAGGGGTTCTCTATTTACATTTTTATTATAGTACTAAAGTCACAAAAATGCAATAGATGAATAGTACCAAAGTACTGGATTAAAAATGGGATATTTTTTGTGCGAAATTGACATACTACTCTTGTAACTATTAATCCACAGGAGGAATTTAATATGTCTAATAACAATCAGAACTATGACAATAACAAGTTCAACAATTCTACCAACGCTGACAACAGCCAGAATTGCAAGAACAGCCAGAACAACAATCAGAACAACCAGAACAACAAAAACAACAATCAGAAGAATAACCAGAACAACAATTTCTAAGTTGTGCATATTCTTATGGAGAATTGCAGGAATGGGGATACCTTCGGGTATCCCTATTTACATATTTTCAAAAAAAATGTATACTTAAGGGCATGGAAAGTGAAAAAGACAGATTGAAATGTCGTTTGCGCGGCGGAATGTGAGGAAAAATGCGTAGATACGAATTGATTGCTCCAAGTCATTTTGGTATGGAGTCAGTTTTAAAAAAGGAAATACATGATTTGGGCTATGATATTGCGGAGGTGACGGACGGCAGGGTAACATTTTATGGCGATGAGGAAGCTCTGTGCCGCGCCAATATTTTCCTGCGCTCCGCAGAGCGTATCCTTATTAAAATAGGCAGATTCCACGCGGAAACATTTGAAGAGCTGTTTCAGGGAACAAAACAGTTGCCATGGGAGGAGTATATTCCAGTGGATGGAAGATTCTGGATTGCCAAGGCGGCGAGTGTAAAGTCCAGGCTGTTCAGTCCCTCGGATATTCAGTCCATTATGAAAAAAGCCATGGTGGAGCGGCTCAAAGAAATATATCATACAAGCTGGTTTACGGAGGACGGTGACAGTTTTCCCGTTCGCGTTTTCCTGATGAAAGATGAAGTAACAGTGGCGCTTGACAGTACCGGGGAATCCCTGCACAAGAGAGGATACCGCAAGTTGACGGCTAAGGCGCCCATTGCAGAAAATCTGGCGGCGGCATTGATTATGCTGACCCCATGGAACGGTGACAGAATCCTGGTGGACCCTTTCTGTGGCAGCGGAACCTTTCCCATTGAAGCGGCGATGATGGCGGCGAATATGGCACCCGGAATGAAGAGAAGTTTCACTGCGGAGAACTGGTCCCATGTTGTGGGCAGAAGATACTGGGATGATATCAGGGAGGAAGCGGAGGAACTGGTGGATTTGTCAGTAACACCGGACATTCAGGGATATGACATTGATGATGCCATGGTGGGAATTGCCAGAGAAAATGCAAAGCTTGCAGGTGTGGAGAAGCTGATTCATTTTCAGAGAAGAGCGGTGGAGCAGCTCAGCCACCCCAAGAAATATGGTTTTTTGATAATGAATCCGCCCTATGGGGAGCGCCTGCAGGGAAAAGATGAGATGCCTGCGCTCTACCGTACCATTGGAGAGCGTTTTCAGAAACTGGATTCCTGGAGTATGTATGTGATTACCGCATATGAGCAGGCAGAGAAGGACATAGGACGCAAAGCGGATAAGAACCGTAAAATATATAATGGTATGATGAAAACCTACTATTATCAGTTTATGGGGCCGAAGCCTCCCAGACGGAAAGAAGGAAATAAGGTTGAAAATTAAATGGTTCAACCTATGGTTGTAAAGCCGCCGGGGTGGCAGAATGAGAGGAAATGTGGAAAAGAAAATTGCGAGAGATGCGGGGCGGGATAATATGCTGATAACAGCCGTCCTCTGGGTGGTGCTTGGAACATGTGCCATGGCAGCTATGCTGTATACCGCATCCAATAAGACCATTGTCATAGCCAATGTAGACGGGGAACAGACAGGTCTTTTACAGAAAATTACAGAGGACGATGCTGTTCATGGAAAAGATTTGCTTCTGCAGTCTGAGGATACCGCCACAAACAGTCTGCATATTCCGCTTTCCAAAGGTGTGAAGGCCGAAGATGTGGTGATGGAAAACCGTTATATGGAGCGGCAGCTTTGGATATATATTGAAAATATGGATGAAAGCTTCTATGAGGATAATGCGGTTTCCGGAGATATTTCCCGGATACAGAAGGCTTATTTTGAAAAGCAAAAAAATGGAGTCATCCTAAAACTGCAGATGACAGGAGTTTATGAATATAACAGTACCATGGAGGGGAGTAATCTGACCCTTGTATCCTATGAGCCATGGGAGGTGTATAAGCATATTATTGTGATAGACCCGGCTGGCGGTGGAGAAAACAAAGGTCCTGCGGCAGGGGAAGTGGCAGAAAAGGATGTTGCCCTGCAGGTGGCATGGCTTTTACAGAAAAAGATAGATTTGGATACCTGCAAGTTGTATTTTACCAGACTTTCCGATGAAGATGTGGCATTGGAGAAGAGGGCCCGGCTTGCGAGGGAAGTACAGGCGGACTGCTATATTGCACTGGGAGTCTCTGCGGACGAAACCCAGCCTGATTTGTACGGCATTGAGGGAACCTATAATGATATTTATTTTATTCCTGAATTTGGAAATGTACAGCTTGCGGATGTTTTAACCAAAAATGTTACTATCGCTTCCAGTAACCGGGCAGTGGGACTGGTGCCCATAGCGGAGACGGAGGAAGATGTGCTTAAGTTTGTGACGGTACCTGCCGCCAGAATCGGACTGGGATATGTGACGAATGAGCAGGAAAATAGGTTGCTTTCGCAGGAAAGTTATCTGGACAAACTGGCAGAAGGACTTGCGGAAGCGGTCACAGAGGTTTATACTAATAAAGAATTTGCGAAATAGTATTGTGGAAGGACTGACATGAAGAAAAAGATTATTTTTGCTACAAGTAATGCAGGAAAAGTGAAAGAAATTCAAATGATTATGGCGGATACCGGTCTGGAAGTGCTTTCCATGAAGGATGCCGGTATCTCTGTGGATGTGGAGGAAAATGGGGCAACCTATGAGGAGAATGCCCTGATTAAGGCGCGTGCAGTTGCCAGACAAACAGAGGAAATTGTCATGGCAGACGACTCCGGTCTGGAGATTGATTATCTGAATAAAGAGCCGGGTATTTATTCTGCCAGATATCTTGGAGAGGATACTTCCTACCATATCAAGAATCATAATCTGATAGAGCGGCTTGCGGGTGTTCCGGATGAAAAGCGTACTGCCCGGTTTGTCTGTGCCATAGCAGCCGTCCTTCCTGATGGCAGAGAGCTTACGACAAGGGCAACCATAGAAGGACGCATCGGATATGAGGAAAAGGGAGAGCATGGATTTGGTTATGACCCTATTTTTTATGTGCCGGAGTTTGGCAGGACGACGGCGGAGCTGACGGAAGAGGAAAAAAATCAGGTGAGTCATCGTGGAAAGGCGTTGGAACTGATGAAAGAGGAATTGAGGAAATATGAAGATTTTGATTGTTAGTGACACGCATAAAAGGAATGAAAATTACTTTAAAGTAGTGGAGATGCATAAACCGGACATGGTGATTCATTGTGGAGATGCAGAAGGAAGTGAGTATGCTCTTTGTGAAGCGGTGGACTGTCCGGTACATATAGTGCTTGGTAATAATGATTTTTTCTCCCAGCTTCCAAGGGAACTGGAACTGGAAATCGGAGGATACAAGGTGTGGGTGACACATGGACATAACTATTATGTGTCCATGGGAAATGAGACGATTAAAAGAGAAGCGATTGCCCGCGGGAAGGATATTGTATTCTACGGACATACCCACAGACCGGTTATTGATATTGATGATGATGTGATTGCGGTGAACCCGGGAAGCTTATCATATCCCAGGCAGGAGGGGCATATCCCTTCTTATGCCATTATGGAAATGGACCGCTTTGGGGAACTGCATTTTACGATAGCTTATGTCAGAAAAATGTAGCAAACTTCTTGACAGAGCGTAAGGCGATAGGTTATAATGTTTTTTGCGTTGTTTAAACGCAGATACATATCTGTCGGGGTGTGGCTCAGCTTGGCTAGAGCGCCTGGTTTGGGACCAGGAGGTCGCAGGTTCGAATCCTGTCACCCCGATTTTTTCTTTTCTGTGGGATTCCTTTCAAATACAAAGCCTTGTTTTTCGACAATGGCTGTTTTCCTAAGCTCTTGAAAAAATGGAACAATATGCCGATAAAAAGAATAGGAGTTTTTACCAATTACAAGGAAGTGATGGAATATGAAATTATCGGATGCGTTATCTGCCTATCGTGGATATAGGGCAGATTTGATTACCGAGCGCAGAGACCTTATTAGCAGAAGGGATGAAGCACGGAAAAAGTATGAAATTACAGGAAAGGCTGCATTTTCTGAGGAAGCGGCTACCTTACAGCTTTCTATTGACGCAAATAATGAGAAGTTTGATGCCAACCAGGAAGTGCTGGACAGCTTGACGGAGCAGTATGCAAACGCATGGAATGCAGAAGTTGCGAGACAACAGTCCGACCCGGAAAACGGCATTGGTGCAACTATGGCAAAAATCATGACCATTGCCAGACGAATTATGAACGGAGATATTGTGCCCTATTCCGATGAAAAGAAGCTGATGGAGTATAACCCTGAGTTGTATAAGGCAGCTAAAAAAGTAGCGATGCTGGTGCAGAAGGATGACCCGGAGGAGTATGATTCTCTCTGGGATGAAGAGAATGCTAAGGAATACGACCCGGAAGGCGTGGCAGATAATACACAGGCGCAGGGAGTGCTGCCGGATATACCACTGCCGGAGTCAGGGGGCGACATGACTGGAAGTGAGTAAGGAGTTTTTCGGATGTTGGAATATAGAAATTTGAGTTCGGACGAAATCAGTCTGGAATTATTTAAAGACTTTATCCGCCATCAGGAGGTTACAAAATGCTGGCGGAAGGAAGAGGGCGAATGGGTGATTAAAGAAGCGCCATTTATTGACGACTGGACTCAGGAAGATTATCAATATCTCACTGCCTGCCTAAAAAATACAATTATGACAGGTGGTTTCGTATATGCGGCTTTTTATGATGGTATGCTGAAAGGTTTTGCCTCTGTGGAGTCCGGTTTCTTTGGTGGAGAACAGAAATATCTTGATTTGTCCAGCATTCATGTGTCTGAGGACATGCGGGGGCAGGGCGTTGGAACGGTGCTTTTCCTTGCGGCAAAAGAATGGGCCGGGAAAAATGGAGCAGACAAGCTGTACATATCAGCCCATTCTGCTGTGGAAAGTCAGGCATTTTATAAAAAAATGGGCTGTGTCCCGGCGCAGATATACCACAGGAAACATGTTGAGGAAGAGCCATATGACTGTCAGCTTGAATGTGAGCTGTAAGTAAGTGAGTAGAAGGACAGACCGGGTGGTCTGTCTTTTTTTGTTGACCTTGCCCCTGGGACAGGGCTTACACTTAATGGAAAAGGAGGAAGGTCATTTTGAAAATAATAAGAAAACTTATTCAGAAACATAAATGCTGGTTCCTGACCGCTATGCTTTTCACTTGTTTATCAGTATTTGTAGATTTATATTGGAACAGCTTTGTGGCGGATATCATTGACTGTCTTACTAATACGTGCTCCCTTGATTTTAACGGTACAGAAACATCCATGTCCGGGATATGGATGATGGCTGTTCTTATTATTTTCTTCAATACCGCATGTGAATGTCTGTCCTCCTGCCTGGCTTCTTATACTTGTGAGCTTTTTGCCCATGAAATGCGTATGGGCTATGGACGGTTTTATTTGCAAGGGGACATTAAGATACTCTCCGGAATGAATGCGGGAGAGGAACAGTCTGCCATGCAGAATGAACTTCGGGAAATATCTGCTTATTTGAATGACAATCTTTTTGCCCTTGTCAGACAGTTTGTTACGTTTGCTGCCACCGTTGTATTTTTACTCTGTCAGAATTGTAAACTTACCATATTTTCTGTATTTCTGGTGGTTCCATTGATGATGTACTGTTTCTTTTCCGGTAAAATCATAAAAACCTATACAGAGCAGTGCCAGATAAAAAAGATGCAAATCAATGGACTGACAGATACTCTTATAGAACTTTTTCCGGTGATTTGGATATATGATGCGGGAAAACTTATTTATACCGCCATAAAAGAAAGACTTTTCCAATGGCAGAATGCCGGTATTCAAAAAGAAAAAACGGCAGCAGGACTTATGTCGCTTTCCGGAGTGTTTTCCTTTCTGCCACTTTTGCTGCTGTTGGGTTTTGGAGGATTCATGGTGATAAAGGGTGAAATCAGCATGGGTATTTTCTATATTTTTATTAATTTATCCGGCAATGTCTCAGGGTTTTTACAGAATATGCCTAATATTTATGCAGGTTTTGGGCGGTTTAAAGCATCAATTCACAGACTTGAGAAAAAACTGGTACTGGAGGAGGCGAAAACATGTATCCATACGCAGTCAGTTTAGACAAAATTTCATTTTCCTATAAAGATACAACGGTGGTAAAAAACCTGTCCCTTACGGTGAGGCCCGGAGAGCATATTGGAATTGTGGGGGACAGCGGATGTGGTAAAAGTACAGTATTAAAGCTTCTTGCAGGTTTATACGAACCGGACTGTGGAAAAATCACCATAGCAGGTGAGAGCCTGCCTGAGAAAATCAGGGAGAGAGTGGCTGTGGTGATGCAGCAAAATAGTCTTTTCCCATTGTCTATCAGGGATAATATTGCCTGCGGACATGATATTTCAGAGGAAAAAATAAGGGCAGCCTGCCACAATGCCTGCCTTACGGAATGGATTGAAGGACTTTCCCATGGACTGGATACCAATGTCGGTGAGCGGGGCGGGCAGGTATCCGGCGGGCAGGCGCAACGGATTCAGATAGCCAGGGCGCTTTGCAGGGAGGCCCCGGTGATTCTTCTGGATGAACCAGTATCGGCGCTGGATAAAAAAACAGGGCAGTCCGTTCTGGAAACGCTGAATAAACTTATGGATGGAAGGACGGTGGTTCATGTTACACACCACCCGGAAACTCTGGACAACAGTTATAAGCTTTACCGTATGAAAGGGGGAGAACTGATTTATGAAGGGGTTCATTTATCTCATAAAGAAAATGGGGATTTTGCGTAAATATATCATTCTGCTGATATTACGGTCCCCTTTTGACGCAGCCCGAACCTGGATGAAGGCGGCGTTGATGAAAACGGTTTTTCTTTGTCTGGAGATGAAAGATGCAGATAAGCTGTCAGAAATATGTGTAATCTATGGGTTGATTTGCGGACTGCTGTTTCTATATAATGGAACTGTCTGGAGCATTTATGCGGCATTTTCCGTGAAAGTAGAAGCCATGCTGCATAAGAAAATGCTGGAAAGACTGTTATCCCTTTCTTATAAGCAGGTGGACAGCCGGTTGGGCGGTGAGTGGCTCACAAATTTAAATAGTGACATACAGGCAGCAAGTATGATGATGAATGGCGCTTTGAATATTCCCCACGCAGTGGTGGCCATCATCAATACAGTATTGTCCTCCGTTTGGATGTTCAGGGGCAGTCTGCTTATGTATGCCCTGACAGGACTGTTTCTTTTTCCCCATTTGTTTCTTCATTATCACATAGTACTTAAACCTATGCCGAAGTTAAAAGAAGCTTCCCTGAATGCCATGGCAGAAAGCACATCTGCCATCAAACCTCTGATTACAGAGGCAGAAATTATTCAGCTATACGATGCGGGGGATTTGATGATGCAAAAATGTGAGGAAAGCAGCCGCAGGCTGATGAAGGTTAATATGAGTATGCACATGAGAAATGCTTTTAGCAGTGCAGTAATGCAGTTGTCTGGCAAAGGCGGGTATCTGGTAATGTTGTTGCTGGGGTATAGAGTTATTCTTGCCGGAAATATGGCTTTTTCCGATTTGACATGGTGTTTTCAGGTCAGGGGCTCTATTCTGGCCGGAGTATCTATGCTGACTACAAGTCTGAATCATATAAAGGCAAATCTGGTCTGTGTAAACAGAATAAATGATACATTGAAAGGATAGAAGCAAATGAAGAATAATCTCATGTTAATCGGAGAAATCGCAGAGTTTTTCGGTGTTTCCAGAAAGGCAGTACGTTTATATGAAAAGAAAGGGATTATCAAACCGGTGGAAGTGGATGTACAGAATGGCTATCGTTACTATTCTGCGGAGCAGGTACAGCAGTTGAATGCGCTGCTGGAACTTAAGGCACTGGGTTTTTCACTTGATGAAATAAAAACGGTGATGGATGGGGAAACTACCAAAGAACAGTTGCTGGATACGTTGAAAAAGAAACAACAGGCGTGGCAGGAGACAGTGGATGCAGCCCAATATAAGGCAGGATGTCTGGATAATATTATCAGTAATCTGCAAAGCTCCCAAAGGGCAGAAAAAATCGGGGAAATGACAGAAGAGGAGAGGGCATGGCTGCTGGTAAAAATGGTCTGCATAGAAGATATCAGAACACAGAAAACCTTAAGTGAGGCATTGTGGCTGTGACGCTCTGATTTTATAATTCGCAATAATTGTTATAAATGTGCGAAAAACATCTACAAAAACTGTTGACAAACCCCTGATTTTGAGATACAATAGCATTCGTCGGTTTGAGTTTATTCATTACCAAAATGTGTGTCCGTAGCTCAGCTGGATAGAGCAACGGCCTTCTAAGCCGTGGGTCGGGGG
>CAZRZM010000032.1:0-22706 GCA_964604575.1 uncultured Acetatifactor sp. | reverse complement strand
GTGGGCTCATCGGCGAGAAGAATTGCCGGTTCATTGGCAAGCGCCACCGCAATCGCCACTCTCTGCTGCTCGCCTCCGGACAACTGGGAGGGAAATTTGTCTGCGTGGGATAACATTCCCACTTCCTCCAACAGCATCTTCGCCCTCTCTCTCCGTTCCTTTTCCCTTCCTTTTCCAAAATACATGGGTACTTCCACATTTTCCAGAACGGTCATATAGGGCAGGAGATTTCTTCCGCTTTTCTGCCAGACAAATCCCACGGTACGTTTTCTGTAATATACCATTTCCTTTTCTCCCAGAAGCGCAAGGTCCCGCCCATCAAAGAAAAGCCTGCCTGCGGTGGGTGTTTCCAGCCCGCCAATCATATTGAGGAGTGTGGACTTGCCGGAGCCGGACTTGCCGATAATGGCAAGCAGCTCGCCGCGTTTTATTTCCAAATCCAGTCCCTGCAGCGCCATAACTTTTAAACCATCGGATAAATACATTTTCACCAGTCCGTCACAGTTAATCAACACATCCGACATTTTAACAACCATACCTTTCTCACACTATTCTTCCGTCTATAATCTCGTAGATTTCATCCCCCAGCTCCATCAGGCTGGAATCATGGGTTGTCATTACGATAGTGGCATGCTCTTTCTCCACCAGTTCTTTAAAGAGTCCCATCACCGCAAGTCCCGAAGCAGTGTCCAGCGCCCCCGTAGGCTCATCCGCAAAAACCACTTCCGGATGGTGGGCAACCGCTCTGGCAATGGCTACTCTCTGCTGTTCACCGCCGGAAAGCTGGTTTGCCATATGGTGCATTCGTGAACGCAGTCCCACACGCTCCATTATCTCCTTAATGCGTTTATCCCTGTCGCCCTTATACTCTGCCAGACGCAGTGCAAAATCCACATTCTCATAAGCGCTCATCACCGGAACCAGGGCGATGGACTGGAAGACGAATCCCATCTGCCTGCTCCGAAGCACTTCCTTCTCCGAAACAGACAGGCTGCCCATATCCTTTCCAAGAAATTCCACCTTTCCCACCGTAGGTTCATCCAGGGCGCTTAACAGATTCAGAAGGGTTGTCTTGCCGGAGCCGGAACGTCCCTTCAAAATCGTGAGATGCCCCCTGACAATTTGGATATTAATACCTTTCAGAACCTCAATTGTATTTTTATTACCCAACACAAAGCTTTTTCCAAGCTGCACTGTACGAATCGCTGTATCCATCTTTAAACCTCCCTGATTCCGCTCTGCGAAATCTCAAATCCGGATGAGAAATGCCATGTTTTCACGCTAGTCCTCTCCCAGCTTTAATGCCTCGGCAACCTTCATTCCGCCAATAATCCTGCGAATCACAAGATAGCAGACCAGTACCACAAACAGTATTACCACAGACAATTTTATCATGTCCGAGCCATATCTTACGATATGGACTGCAATATTATGCTCCTGGGGCAGATATATGAGAGCAATCAGCTTAGCAAACAGACCTGTTCCCAGCGCTCCTACAGCGCTTCCCGCCAGAATAGGCAGCAGAGAACCAAAAATCTGCTCATTGATAAGCATTTTGTTAATCTGGCGCATGGGCATTCCCATGGCACGGTAAACACCGAACAGCAATTCTCTGCTCTTCATGGACATAATCCAGTAAATCAAAAATCCCACCGAACAGATAAGCAGTGATATCAGAAAACTCATGGTGAACATGCCGTTAGTGACTTGAATCATTGCGGAGTTTCTGCTTTTCTGTACCTGTCTGTCCACACTGCTCCACTTTGTAATCTTCGTCCCTGCTTCCTTCAGACAGCTTTCAATATCTGCATCGTCCACTCCCGGTGCTTTTTTCATCCAGACACTATAGGGGGTCAGACCAAAGCTGCCTGCCACCGAGGCATAATTTGCAACCACCAGATAATGCTCTCTTCTGCTTACTGTACCATCCTCCTCTTCCACATAACGGAATCTTTCGTAGCCCGGAAAAGCATCTACAATGGCACAGACTTTGACTCTCTGGGTGCCGATGCTCTCCTCCTCATGTCCCACAATGGGACTGTAACGGGTACACTCTGCCATATCTCCCACCGAAAGTTGCATTGCATCCGCAACATTTCGGGAAATAATCACACCCTCCGCCTCTCCTGCCAGCGCATTCAGGGCATAATACCAGTGCTCCTCATTTAATCCGTCCTGAAGAGAAGCGGTTTCCCCGAACTCTCTGGTATGGATTCCCCATAATTCCACATTGCCCAGGATATTTTTATTCACGCCAAAAGTCACGCGGGAGTCCTCAATCACTCTTGTAATACTCTCACAGTACCCATTCTGCACAAGCTGTGTATAGGTCTCGTAGTCCGGTTCGGGATATTCCCAATAGTATCCATCCAGTAACCGCAAAAATTTTATCTGCCAGTTATCCTGCATCCGGATATCCGTTCCCATATTATAACGGATACGCTGCTCATTATTCTCATTTACCGTCCGCGCCATATTGTCATCAAAGATTCCGCTGGATATCGTCATGATTAAAAATATGGACAAAAGCCCCTGTCTGTGAAAGGTTCGGCGAATCTGCAGAAAAGAAGCATACACCGCAGGCTTCCATTTCTTTTTGCCCAGATTATCCACCAATGCAACCAAATATCCACAAAACCTTAAGAATACCAGTCCGCAGGCAAACAAAAAACAGGTTGCATTCAAAAAAATCATGGGGTCAATGCTTCTGCCCTCCAAAACGGACTGGGCAATCTGCTCCTTTCTGCCGTTAAAATTATAAAGCAGATACAGAGATACTGCTGCCAGAACCACATCCAGAAACCATTTCTGCCAAAAAGGCTTCTTATTCTCATAATGGTTTATGCTCTTCTGCTCCACAATGGTATACCGGGCTTTTTTCCAGACCGGAATCGTCATAAACAAAATAGCTGTGGCACATGCCGCCAGACCATAGGGAATCATCTGCCACCGGAGATAGTAGAGGCTCACATCTTTTGCCACAAACACCAGAAACCCGTCTGTGGAAGCCCCACATCTGCACATCAGATATCCAAACAGTATTCCCAGCCAGATACCCACACCGGACAGTAACAGGGACTGATAAAAATACAGTCGGATAATCTGCATTCTGGTTACGCCACGGCTCCGAAGTACCGCAATTTCTCCCTCCTCTGCCCCAATGATTTGACTGGATACCATATAAATAAACAAAAGCAACAGTATTACACAGGGAAGTTCCAAAACAGCAAGAATAAATCCCACAGATTTCTTCTGCTCCTCTGCATTCCGCAGTGTTTCCAGAAAATTGGTATTCAGCACATGATCCGCCTTCTGAAACTGCTCCAGATAGTTTCTGTATGTAGTAACCTCACTGCCGTCAATCTGGGTATAATCCAGCAGAAGATTCTGGCTGCATACAACATTGGTATAGTTTTTGAGAATGGCATCCATGGTTTCTTCCGACACAAAAAAGGTCTTTCCATACTCTGACAAAGGAGTATTCCAATAATTGTCACTGTCACTGCTCTGTCGAACAATGCCCACAATTTCAAACAAAATTGCCTTCCCTGCCTTTTTACCTTCGTAATATACGGAAAGTTTTTCCCCCACTACCATACCGTAAGTATCCATCATTTTTTCGGAAATGACGCAGGGAAAGACGCCGTCCTCCACTGTGCCCTCTGTCAGGAAGTTACCGTCCACTGTTTCTATATGCTCTTCCATTCCCTGCATACAGCTTATCGTAAGAAACCGGGAGCTGTCTTCCAAATCTGATATGACGGTATTACCTGACAGCATCAATACCCGGACGGACTCCACCGCATCCACTGCAATATATTCCAGCCATTTTTTCTCATATGCCTCCATCCGTCCGAAAAGCGTCTGTACATCCATATCCCGGGACAGCTCATAGTTTTCGCTGCGCCCGATAACTGCCGGAAACTGATTTTTCTCCTCCGCATAATCTGCAAAAGCAGTCTGCAGAATCTGGTTGCCTGCCCCCTGTTCAAACATGGGATGGCAGGTAAATACGGCCGCCAGCATGGAGATTCCCGCCAGAAGACAGAGATTCAGGCATTTTTTATTTTTTATTTTCTGTATCACAAACCTAAGCAAAGCAAATTCCCTCCTGTCATTTCTCCCTGGCTAATATGTCATGCTCCTTAATACCTGACAGAATAACGGTTTCATTCACATCCGAATACGCTTTATTTATCAGGACGTACTGCTTTATCAGTCTGCCGTCCCCGATGCGCCATACAAAATAATCTGTCTTTGCGGGATTTCTGGCGTTTGCCTCTTCCTGCACAAGCGCAGTGGGAACCACAATCACATCTTCCATTGCCACATAGGAAAAACTCACTCTTCCTCCTTTTGGCATATTCTGATGAAAGGTTTTATCCTCCATCCTCACATAAAATGCCGGATTGCCATAACCCGAATCGGTACAGAAGGATATTACGGTATCGCCCTCTATAGTGGAAAGATAATATTTGTCCAAATTATTATCCTGATTCACTGTCATTCCGATACAGGCGCCCTGATAGACACTGTTCCCTGCGACAATCGTCACGCTCTCTCCAAAATCTGCAATATTTTTGGGATAGTTCCTTATCTCCTTCAGAAGCTTCATCTGCACAAGCAGCCTGTCATCTTCTCCACCTGCAATGGAAAGCACATGGTCTCCTTCCGTAACCGGAGTATTCTGGGAAACCAACAGGTTTGCCACCGTACCACTCTGCTTTGCATATACACGAATATCGCCGTCTCCATTATTATTTTCTGCCATATCCCGGTAGGTCTTCTCAAGCTGTTTTAAGCGGTAGGCATGATTGATATTTTCCAGTTCTATCTGAAAATTAAGGCTTTTCCTTGCATACTCGTTTGTTTCTGTTTCCAGACTTTTATACAGTCTCTTTATTGTCGCCTCATAAGTCATATTTTCCTGGTTAATATTATTCTGCGCTTCTGCCAGTGCCGCCCCTCTGACATCGGATTTCATTACATAGAGAAGGTCTCCTGCTTTCACCCGGGCTCCTGCTCTCACCAAAACCTCTGTAACGGTTCCGCCACACTGCGCCTCATACCAGGTAACCTGCCTGCCCGCCAGACTATAGGAATCGGAATAATTGGTAATGCTGTAATCTGACAGCTCCACTTCATACTCCACATAATCTGCGGGCAGACGGGTATCCGACTGATAGTATACCTCTTCTCCCACCTTAAGTCCTTCCAGTACCTGGGCATAATAATTATCCGTCTCTCCAATGGTGACAAAACGCTTCTCTCTCTGTCCGTCCTCTGTTCTGACATAAACATAATAAGCATCCTTCTCACCCTTCAAAGAATCCCATCCAATTACCGGAAGCTCCTTGCTTTTTTTCTCCTGATAAAATATAGGATAGGTTCTGCCAATTTCAAGCTTCCCCGCCTCCGGACAAACCAGACGGACTCTGGGGCACATTCCCCTTGCCTTTGCCAGAACCTCCGCCTCCGTGCCATAAGACCATTCTGTCACTGCACAGGCCTTACCCTGGTGCATAAGATATTTCACCTCATAATCCCTAAAAGTATATTTATCAGTGGTTCTGTCCGGAAGTTCTATATAGGTCTCCTCCGGGTCGGCAATCACTGCAATATTCTCATAAGCAGCGGCACGAGTACCCTCACTCAGATTCTTGGTGTACTCCACATACCCGGAGTGGGACGCCCGCAGAACTCCTTCTGCAAAAATCTTCTGCTGTTTTTCGATAGCCTCCTGCAGCTTACTTACCCGGTACTTATAAAGCATTTCATCGTAACGAAGATTCTCCAGTCCGGTGGCAACATCTATCTTTCTCCTTTTTTCCAGTGGATTTTCCTTTGGAGGTACTGCAATCCCTTCCTGCGTGTCATCCGGCAGGTCACTGCCGGAAACAGTACTTCCAGTCTTATTTCCGGCTGCGTCACCACCGGATACTGTATCTCCGGCCATATTTTCATATCCATCATTACCGGACACCTCCCGGGTTGCAGTCTGGGCAATCTGTAACTGGGATATTTTCATGTTCAGGTCATAATTCTGCTCCATATTCTCCAACTGCTGCTTCATGTCTTCCAACTGTTCCCCAAGCATAGCAATATCCGCGTATGCAACGATATCGCCTTCCTTCACATAATCGCCCACTTCCACCACAATTTTCTCGATTTCCACGGGGCTTTCAAAAAAACAGCAGTATTCCACAGGCGCCACCGTTCCATAGAGAATTTTCGTATCTCCCACCGTCCCCGGTTCCACCGGGCGATAGGCAAAGTTTGCCGCTACCGGCTCTGACAGTGTGGGGGCAGCTTCCTGCGCCACATTTCCACAGCCGCCGGACATCAGTATTCCTGCCAAAAGAAACATCAGAAAACGTCTGCTGTCTGTTTTCATCGGATTACCACCTTCTCTCCTCCGCTTAGTCCTTCTGTAATTATGATATTATCTCCAATCCTCTCTCCCGGCGTCACAAATACCGCCCTCTGATACCCATCCTCTTTCATCACAAAAACACAATAGGTATCCTCCTTCTCTCCGTCGCCTTTTACCGTATTTACCGCGTAACGGTTTACATACACTACATCCTCCTGCCTGGGCATTTCCAGTGTCAGCGTCAGTTTCTCATCCGCAGACACCAGTGCCATACCGGAAAGGGGCTGAAAAATCAGCGTTCCATCTTCTATCGTTTCCAGGCGGAATTCATATTCTATATCACCTGCGCAAACCGTATAAACATCCCCCACAGTAAACATCCCGGTATCCGCCGTCACTGCAATGTACCTTCCGGTGCCGGATATCTGTGTTAAAAGCTCTACCTTCGGCTCTATTACTTTATTCTGCAGATACTCGCTGATATCTGTGACAATTCCGTCCCTCTCCGCCACAATCTGATACTCTGCCAGTATGCGCCCCGCCTCCTCTATATACAACTGTGCCACCCGGATGTCTTCGCGCAGCATGGCGATATCCGTCTCATAATCCGCATCCGGGTCAACCTCCATTATATTTTCATAGTGCTGCACCAGCAGTTCCTTCTGTTCTTTCTCTTCCTCGCAGGCAGCTATCTGCTTCTGTATTTTCTCCGATTCAAAAGAAACCAGAATATCCCCTTTTTTCACTCTGTCGCCAACAGATACATGTATTTCCTCCAGTTTAAGTCCCTCTAACTGGAACTGGGTCGGCGCCGCATAATAATGGATTTCTTCATAACCCTCCGGGTTTAACTGGAGGGTTACGCTCGCACCCATATCTCCCCGCAAAACCTCTGTGGTCTGATAGCTGATTTTCTCATAAAGAGGCTGTGTAATCGTGACTGCCTGCTGTTTTGTATTTCCACATCCGGTCAGAAGACACATCCCGGCAAAATATACAGCAGCAACGGTAAGCTTCTGTGTACGTATCCTCAAAAATCCCATGATATTTTCAACCTTTCCCCTGCTCTCCATGAACAATCCTCCTGTGGTTCTGCCATCTGCGCTTTCCGCACCATATTATGTCTCGTCATAAAAATCTATAAGGGAGCCGTCTATGGCGTTTACCAGCACCGGATTGCGGATGGTAATCCGGTTCAGCAGCTCATCCCTTGTTACAACAGCCAGCCGCCACGCGGGCACATAACTGAATTTTCCCGGTTCTTCCCTATCCCTCACCCGGAAATAGAGCAGTTCCATCTCATTAAAATGTATATCAAAAATATCAAAATGGAAAAATTTTGGCTGCTCATTCATCTTATCCCTCATAATTCCCTGAATGGTATCAAAGGGCAGAAGTCCTACGCCGTCCATGACATGGGTTATCTCCAAAGGATTGTCCGCCTCCATCCGGATAATTCCCTGTTCCGTTACATAAACCTTCAGTCGGGCATCCATGGAATATTGAACCTCGGCGGTTGGTTCTTTATTTTGATAAAAATCTTCATAATCCTCCTCCATGCCATAACCCACAAAAGAAATTCCATCCACTCCCAAATCAAAGGTGAATACATAACCGTCTATATACCAGTCTTTACCACTTGCTATGGCACCGGGTGCCGGCGCCTCCCCCCACAGCAGGGGATAGGTGAAAGAGTATACGGAATATTCCAGACCCAGCCTGTCTACAAACTGCTGTGCCTCCTTCCTTGCCTCCTCCTCCGATATCTGACACTGGTTTTCCACCCAGCTGCCTCTGTCCCACGGAGAAAATTCTATGTTCTCCTGCTCCTTCACTTTCTCAGGACACACCGTTTGGATATCTCTCACAGTCCATACAATATGTTTCGTCCGGCGGTAAGTATAGGCTCCTCCCCCCTCCTCCCAAAAAGCCAGGTTATATAACCGTCCCCCGGACAGTCCGATATACAAATTGTCTGTATAATCCTCCACAGGCGTATACGTCTCTTTGGCATTTTCTATATTGTCCAGCGCCTCTGCGTCTTTTTCAATATGCTCTCTTATGGGGAACTCCACATACACGGTTTCACCTGCATCAAGTCTGTCCCGTATCTCTTGTAAATCCTTTTTGGGAAGGTGGCTGTAATCCGCATAATAAATCTCGCCGGAATCAAACAGTCTCTTTGCAATCTCCTCCTTGTACTCCGCACTAAATTCCGGCTCCTCCACTTCCACTACTGACATCTGCGATGTTTTTGGCCCCATTATCGGGGCATTTATGTCCACCTCCATATAAAGGTCAAGTGTCTGACCTTCATATTCAAGAATTTCTCCGCTGGGCATGTCCCATTTCTCTTCCCAGTCCTCTCTCTCTGCAAGCTGATGCAGGTCACTGATTCCTCCGCCATTTCCGGACTGTTTATCCTGCTCCATGCCCTCTATGCTGTAATCTATCGTTTTCTCTCTGCTACAGCCGGAAAAAAGTCCTATTGCCAGGGCAACTGCAACAGCGATACTGCCTATGCGTCTATTAACTGATTCCATAATATTTTCACCCTTTCCCCTGCTCTCCATGAACAATCCTCCTGTGATTCTGCCATCTGCGCTTTCCGCACCGTATTATGTCTCATCATAAAAATCTATAAGGAAGCCGTCTATAGCGTTTACCAGCACCGGATTGCGGACGGTAATCTGGTTCAGCAGCTCATCCCTTGTTACAACAGCCAGCCGCCAAGTGGGTACATAACTGAATTTTCCCGGATTTTCTCTGTCCCTCACCCGGAAATAAATCAGTTCCATCTCATTAAATTTTGTCAACTCCGCAGTATTATAGCGGAAGATTTCCCACTGCTCCTCTGTTTTTTCTTTCATGATGTGCTGGATAGTGTCAAGGGACAGAAGTCCCACGCTTTCTTTGACACCGGTTATTTCTATGGGGTTGTCTGCCTCCATTTTAATAATTCCCTGGTCTGTTACATAAACCCACAGACGGGCCTCCATGGAATATTGCTTTTCCTCGTCTTCCTTGTTTTGATAAAAGCCTTTGTAATCCTCATCCGCTCCATAGCCCACAAAAGAAATATCGTCCATCCCCAAATCAAAAGCAAACACATAGCCATCCACATACCAGTTATCCGCAGACGCTATCTCCGTATAGTCGGGAGACTCCCCCCACAGCAGGGGCCAGGCTGCAGACTGCACAGAATAATCCAGACCCAGTTTATCCACAAGCTGCTCTGCTTCCTTTCCTGCCTCTTCCTCCGATATCTGGCACTGGTTTTCCACCCAGTTTCCTCTCGTCCAGGGGGAAAATATCAGTTCCTCCTGCTCCTTCATTTTTTCCGGGCAGACCTCCCTCATATCCCTCACCGTCCAGATAATCCGCTTCCTCCGACAATAAGGCTGACCGCCTGCGTTCAGAAATCCTTCCTCAAAGGACAAATTATATAACCGCCCCCCGCACAGACCGATATACTTATTTTCCGCATACTCCTGTGCGTATGTATAGGTATCCCCGGCATTTTCCATATTGTCCAGAGCCGCCTGCTGCTCTCTGATATCCTCTTCCAGTTGTTGCCTGGTAAGAAATCCATCCAGATACAAGGTGTACCCTGATTCATTCCTGGTCTGTAAATCCATCAAATCTTTTTTGGGAAGATGGCTGTAATCACCATAATAAATCTCACCGGAATCAAAGAGTCTCTTTGCAACCTTTTCTTTATACTCTGCATCAAATTCCGGCTCTTCCACCTCCACCACCGACATCTGCGCCATTTTGGGAACGATTACCCGGGCATCCACACGTATCCCATATCTCGTTTCAAATGTCTCACCTTCATATATATATTCTGCTTTGAGTGCTGAAGTCCATTCTTCTTTCCAGATCTCTTCCTCAGCAAGCTGTTCCAGTCCGCTCCTTTCTCCTTCCTGCACAGGCTGTTCCTTCTGCTCCATACCCTCTATGCTGTAATCTATCATTTCCTCTCTGCCACAGCCGGAAAGCTGTCCAATTGCCAGGGTAGCTGCAACGGCTATACTGCCTATGCGTCTATTGACTGATTCCATGATATTTTCTCCACTCCATCGGCTGTCCATCAACAATCCTCCTATAGGTCCACATTCTTCGCTTTCCGCAACATGTTATGTCTCATCATAAAAATCTATAAGGGAGCCGTCTATGGCATTTACCAGCACCGGATTGCGGATACCAAGCCGGTTCATTAACCCATCTCTTGTTACAACAGCCAGCCGCCACGTGGGTACATAACTGTATTTTCCCGGATTTTCTCTGTCCCTCACCCGGAAATAAATCAGTTCCATCTCATTAAAACCTGACTGATCCAAAGGAAATAAATGGATACTGTCATCCTGTTCTGCTGTCTTCTCTTTCATGATTCCCTTGACAGCATCCAGGGACAGAAGTCCCACACTTTCCTTGACACCGGTTATTTCTATGGGATTGTCAGCCTCCACTTTGATAACACCCTTGTCCGTTACATAAACCTGCAGACGTGAATCCATGGAATATTGTTTTTCATCTGCCTTATCTCTATTTGAAGAAAAATCTTTATAATCCTCCTCCATTCCATAACCCACAAAAGAAATGCCGTCCACCCCCAAATCAAAGGCAAATACATAGCCGTCCACATACAAGTCATCCGACTGTGTACCGCCCGCCACCTCAGCCCGGTTAAGCGGCTCTCCCCACATCAGGGGAGTTGTGTCGGAATACACGGAATAATCCAGACCCAGTCTGTCCACAAACTGCTCCGCTTCCTTCCGTGCTTCCTCCTCCGAAATCTGACACTGGTTTTCCACCCAGCTTCCTCTCGTCCATGGAGTAACTGTCAGTTGCTCCTGTTCCTTCATTTTCTCCGGGCAGACTTCCCGCAAATTTCTCACTGCCCAGGTAATCCGCTTCCTCCGGCAAAAATCATTGAAACCTTCTGCTTCCGCGAAAGACAGATTATATAACCGCCCCTCATAAAGACCAATGTACTGGTTTCCCATGTAATCCTCCACGGCCACATAACTGTCACCGGCATTTTCTATATTGTCCAGTGCCGCCTGCAGCTCCCTGCTTTCCGCATTCAGTTGTTCTACACTCAATGGAGAATTCAGAACTGCCATATTATATACCGTATCCCATGCCATATTTCCCGCCAGTATCTCTTCCAAATCTTTTTTGGGAAGGTGACTGTAGTCAGCGTAATAGATTTCACCGGACTCGAACAGTCGGCTGGCAATCTTTTCTTTGTACGCCGCATCAAATTCCGGCTCTTGTGCCTCCACCACTGACATCTGCGCTGTTTTGGGTACTGTCACCGGGGCATCCACCCGTATCTGCAGTCCCGCGTCCTCCATCTGGCCGTCCGCATTCTTATATTTTAAATGCCATTCCTCTTTCCAGACTCCTGCATCCGCAAACTGTTCCAGTCGGCTGCTTCCTCCTTCCTGCTGCTGTTCCTCTTTTGCCGTTCCCTCTATGGAATAGTCTATCGTTTTCTCTTCGCCGCAGCCGGCAAGCAGTCCTGCTGCCAGGGCAGCAACAAATGCTGTCTGACATATGCGTATTTTGACTGGTCTCATTCCGCTCCCTCCATTCTATTTGTTATACCTCCACAACTTCCATCTGCAAATCCACCGTTTAAGCTTTCCACCCCTTTGCTATGTCTCATCAAAAAAATCAATCAGCGTGCCGTCTATGGCATTCACAAGCACCTGGTTACGGATATTAATCTGTCCGATGCTCTCTTCCTTTGTCACCCATGCAATTCTCCATGTGGGAACATAGCTGTATTTTCCCGGTTCTTCTTTATCTCTCACCCGGAAATAAATCAAATCCATTGCATCGAACCGCATATAACCTGTATATGCGTCACTCCGAAACACCTCCCAATACTTCTCCAGATATCCCTGCAGCTTATCCCGAAAGATTCCTTTGACAGTGTCAGCCGCCAGCAGCTCAACATCTTCCTGAACCTGTGTGATATAGACCGGACTGTCTGCCTGCATTCCAATCACTCCCTGGTCCGTTATATAGACCTGAAGCCGCGCCCCCATGGAATACCTTTTTTCATCCTTTCTATGGTGTTCTATTACATAATCCCAGTATTCCTCTTCCGTTCCATAATCCACAAAAGAAGTGTCGTCCGTCCCTAAATCAAAAGTAAACACATAGCCGTCCACAAGCCATTTGTCAGAATCCGCAGCACCTATTGTGAATGAATCCGGTTCCTCCCCCCATGCCAGAGGATAAGTATGGGAAAGCACCGGATAGCAGTCCGCAAACCCCAGCTTATCCACAAACCGTCTGGCTTCCTTTTCCGCATCCTCTTCCGACATCCGGCACTGGTTCTCTACCCAGTTGCCACGCTTCCATGTGTAGTATGTGAGTACATCCAGTTCTTTTGCCTTCTCTGGGCACACTTCCTCTAAATCCCTGACAGTCCAGAAAATTTTTCTCATGTAGCTGTCGTAATCCAGTATGTCTTTGTCCAGAAAACTCAGAGTATAGAAACGTCCCTCATAAATACCAAAGTACTTGTTTTCTGTATAGTTCTCCACGGGAACATAGCTGTCCCCGGCGTTTTCTATATTGTCCAGTGCCGCCCACATCTCCTCCGTGTCCGCATCTATCGCTTCCAAGGTTCGATTTAGCGTGTAGGATTCCACATACCCCTCAGCAAGCTGCGCCTTTATATTTTCCAAATCTTTTTTGGGCAGATGACTGTAATCAGCATAATAAATCTCACCGGAATCAAATAAACGTTCCGCAAGGTTTTCCTTATACTCCTCGATAAATTCCGTTTCCTCCACTCCTACTACCCACATCTTGGCAGCCTTGGGAACCGTTATCGGAGCATTCACTTGTATTTCAATTGTATCGTCAAGTATCTGCTCACTCCATGTCTCCTCCCAGACTTCTTCCTCTCTAAATCGTTCCAGTTCACTGTTACCACCTTCACTCTCAGGCTGCTGCTCCTGCTTCTGCTCCTGTCCCTCTATGGTATAATCTATCGTTTTCTCTTCGCCACAGCCGGCAAGCAGTCCTGCTGCCAGCGCGGCGATGAATGCTGTCTGACATATGCGTATTTTAACTGTTCTCATTCCGTTCCCTCCATTCTGCGCATTTTCCATCTTGTTGCAACCTTACCAATCTTCATATATATCAATCAAAGTACCGTCTATGGCATTCACAATTATGGGATTACGAATCCGGCTTTCTCCATAGGAATACATTTCTTCCTTTTCAGAAAGTCTCCATGCCGGAACATAGCTGTAACACCCCTCATTTTCCTTATCTCTCACGCGGAAATAAATCAGTTCCATATGGGTAAATTTCTGTGGGACCCTTCCGGCATGGAAAGGCAAATCCTCATACTTCTTCTCCATATTTTCTTTCATAATCTCCTTAATCGTCTCAAGGGGCAGCAGCTTCACGCATTCTGAGATACGCACCGTCTCCAGCGGGTCAGCTATATACTCGCAATAGATTCCCTTATCCGTCACATCAATGACTGCATGGGCATTCATTCCATATTTGACAGTCTTCTCCTGGTATACCCCTATCGCATCCCAGTTTTCATAATTATCTTCTGTCCCAAAATCAGGAAAAGAAACCCCATCTATTCCATACGCAAAAGTAAAGCTGTAGCCATTTGCGGGATACTCATTACAGTTTCTGGAAGAAAGTTCCTCATCCCCCCAGATAAGGGGAACAGAACGTGTCAGAACCGGATACTCCAGCCCAAAACTCTCCAATAAATCCCTCGCCAGCCTTTCTGCCTCCTGCTCGGAATATACGCACTCATTTTCCCCAATATCCGCGTATTTGTCACAAGTCATATAAGGATGCGGCCAGGCATGGATATAGTCGGGATACTGTTCGGGTACTAACTCCTCAATATTGGTGGCATTAATAACAATTTCCAGTGAATCAAACTTCCCTTCTGCCACACCATAGTCATCGTGTATTCCCAACTCATAAGTTATTCCGTCTCTTGTTCCGATATATTCATCGACTTCGTAATCATCCGCCGGTGTATAGGTGTCAGATGCCTTTTCCATTAAGCTTTTATATTTCTCCATATTTGCTTTCCAGATATCTTTTTCTGCATCCGAACTGGTTTCATACCTGTTTTCATAATCCTTGTATATCGCCTCCAGCTCCTTTTTGGGGAGATGCAGGATATCATCATAAAAAACCACCGATTCACCATAAAAATTTTTTACTGCCTGTTCCCGGAACTGCTCATCAAACTTTGGCACTTTGGCTGTCACCACATACATCTCTTCCACCGGGGGAAGTACAATCCGGGCGTCCACTATCACCTCTACGGTTTCTTCTCCGCCCCTTTCTATATTCCAGATTTCACTCCAGAGCGTCTCCCCGGCAAACTGCGAGACCGCGCCTCCGGCACCGCTCCCGGTCTGCGGCACATCCGCCACACCGTCCGGATGATAATCTATGGTCTTCTCTCCGCCACAGCCTGCAAGCGTTCCTATGCCCAAAAACACTGCAAACTCTGCATACACCAAAGGATTCCAAATCCGTTTTTTCACGCCTTACATGCCCTCCTTTTTTGTTCTTAAGTCGTATTGTACCCTTGTGATGTAAACAATTTGTATCCATTTATTACTCCAGCGGATACAACAGAAAAAGATAGCGCATGTCAGAAACTGCCTGTAGTACACCGTACTTCCTTTCAGTCGTCCTAAGCTGTGCCAAATCCATCTGCCGTAAATCTGAAGTTTCTATATTTGTGAAAGCAAGATATTCCTCTAAATTCTCCATATCTCCCTTTGCCTTTTCTATGGTAGTTCCCCATTCCTCCAATAATACATTTCTTTCCAGTTCCGACATCCCCGAAACAGCATCCGTTTCCATACCGCTCTCATTCCAGACTTCCGCCAGAAAGATAGTCCCATCATTCAGCATATATATCCGGTGTCTCTGGGAACCATCATATTTTAAAAAGGTAATGTCCCAATAATATGCGGCGTAGGTATGAAAGGTGGAATCCACCACTTTATCAAACTGCGCCTCCCAGCTATACCAGTTCTCATAATTTGTGGTAAAACCTTCCGGATACACACCCAGTCTGTATAGTTTGTCCAACTGCTCCCTCGCCAGCTCCACCGCCTCATAACTCTCCATGGTCCTCTCGTAAGCATCTGTCTCTCCATGGACGCTCTCCCATCTTCCGGTAATTAACTGAAGCTTCTGATAGACTTCCAGATTGGCAGAGGCATTGCGGGCAATCGCCAGATTTGCCGGAGAATAATATTCCACCGGCACCGCATCCACCATATTCATTTTCTCCCTGCTGCGCCAGACCAGAAGCCAGCCCGGCAGAAAGGTTCCCAGAAATGCCAGTGTCACCACCGCCACAATTATTATCTGATAAAAATACCTTTTATTTTTCATCATAGAAAACCACCTTCATTGTCGTTCCTTTTCCCTTTTCACTTTCCACTTCCAGTTTCGCCTGATGCAGCCTGAGAATTAATGCCGCAAGTGACAGCCCCAGTCCCGCACCGCCTTCTTTGCGGGAGCGGGATTTGTCCGCCATATAAAACTCATCGCAGATATGGGGAATATCCTCTCCGGACATTCCGATGCCGGAGTCTATAACCGCCAGCTCGTAAACCGCCCTATTTTCCTGTGCCACTGCGTCTCTTTCATTTATCTCTTCCTTTCCTGTTTCCATGCAGCGTCCTCTCAATTCAATGACTGAGCCTTCCCCGGATGCTTTTTTGGCATTATCAATCAGATTTATAAAAACGGTATTTAAAAGCTCCAAATCTCCCCTGATAACCGTCTCTTCCACATCTGTCTTTAAGGTTATCCGCTTCTGTTCCAGTATGGGAGTGGTAATGCGGATAAGGTCTCTCTCCAGATTTTTTGTATTCACCGACGTCTTTTCAATCGAATGCTGTTTTAAATAAATTAACTGAAACAGCTTCCGGGACATAATCTCAAGGCGTTTTCCCTCGGAAAAAATATAAGTAAGCGCCTGAATCTGTTCCTCTCTGGGCATGTCCATGGAACGCACCATATCGGAACATGCAATAATCGTGGTAATCGGAGTCTTGATTTCATGGGTAAAGTCCGCAACAAACTGCTCTCTACGGCGAATCATGTCTTTCAATTCCTCCACATGGGTCCGGACTGCCTGTGCCATAACATTAACACTCTCCGCAAGCTGTCCCACTTCATCCGTTCCCACCGCATCTGCATGAACATCATAATTTCCTTCCGCAATTTCCGCCGTAACCTGATTGAGGCTCTCAAGGGGACCTGTCAAATACCTGCACAGAAAATACACAATCACGGAAGCCACCAGTACAACCCCTGCGATTAATACCCGGAAGTATCCTATCTGCTTGCCAAGCATATCATAGGAATCCGAAATATCCTGCCTGCTCACCACGCACAGCGCCGTCTGGTCTATTTCACTGTAAGAGGTCACATAAAGATAATATTTATCCTGGTCTAAAGAGCCATCATCGGCGGAAACAGTATTTTTATGAAGAATATAATTCTTTCCTCCAATGGTTAAACCTTCATAAAGAGAATCAGGAATCTGTTCCTCCTCCCCGTCTCCCGAATATACATATTCGTCCCCATAGCGGATATAAAATGCAGAGGTGCCGGTAATCATCCCCCCCATTACACGGGAACCGATTTCCGGGAGAGATTCTTCTATCCGGCTGTACTCACGGTTTACCTCCTCCAGCAGCTCATACTCTATGGAGGACTGTACCAGATTATTCTCAATAATTGCATTCTTAAGCTGTGTATCCTGGGCTAAATCAAAATTCCTGCGGATCATGAGATATCCCACAACCCCCAGGCTCAGCGAAAGTACGCAGATATTTACTATTAAAATTCTATACCGAAACTTCATGTCTCCTCTCATTCTGCCACTGCTGCGGCTCAAATTACTCTTCCAGTCTGTACCCCACCTTGAATACGGTTTTTATGGTATCCTCCAGCGACAGTTTTTTCCTGAGACGCTGGATATGGAGGTCAAGTGTGCGGGATTCCACCGAATACTCCGTTCCCCAGATTTCCTCATAAATACGCTCCCGGAACAGGGTAATATTACGGTTGCGCAGAAGCAGCAGAAATAATTCCATCTCCTTAGGTGTCAGTACCACCTCTTCTCCTGCCTTGACAACCTTCTGGTTGTCCACATCCACAGTAATATCCCTTATTGTCAGATACTGCTCTGTCTTGTGGTATCTGCGCAGCACAATATTAACCCGCGCCAGAAGTTCCACAATCTCAAAGGGTTTTACCATATAGTCTTCCGCGCCGGAGGTCAGCCCTCTCACCCGGTCCTCCAGTGCAGATTTTGCCGTCAGGAATATTACCGGAATGTTCATGGGCTCAATATATTCCATCAGCTCATAACCATCTATATGGGGAAGCATCACATCCAGAAGAACCAAATCAAAACTCTGTTCTTCCAGAATATCCGCTGCTTCCATGCCATCATATGCGCACACACATTCATATCCCGCTTTTGTCAGATTCCAGCGGATTACATCTGAAATTGGCAGTTCATCTTCTACGATTAATATACGAATCATCCGAATATCTCCCGGTTCCCATAATTATCTGTTATTATAGACTGCAAATGTATCTAAATTGTAACATGAAGGGATACTTTCTGAAAAGACTATAAAAGTATGTTTTGTTTTGTGGAGTCGGTGCTGTGTGGGGGCTTCTGTCAGCAGGCGGAGTTCCGGATGGGAGTTTTCTAACCGGGCAAAAGAAGGTTAGAAAAATCACCATCCTCCACAACGCCTGCTGACAGAAGCCCCCACACAGCACCTCGATTTCCGCAAAACATACTTTTCGAAAAATGTATAATCAACTATCGTTGCACCACATAACATTATCATACCTATGATTTTTAAAAAATATCTATGCGCATAGTATATATTGGGAAATAAAAATGAAAGCATTGTATCATGCAAAAATATGAATCATATAGATTTGTTTTTTGAAAGAAGAATAAAATCCGTATCCTATAGGTGCGATAGACCCTGCGGATAATGTGGTCTTTGGCAGGATAGTGTATCCTGCCATCCCACCTTCCAGGCTTTAAATTTCTGTTTTTACGCTACTGTTCTCCGCCCCACTGTTAACAGCAGTTTCCTCACCTTTTTCTTCCGCAGCCACCTCTGCCTGCACCTCACGCAGAGCCTCCGCGATTGCCAGTTTGGCAGTCTTTTTTCCGTTGCGTAATGCTTTTGCATTCTTTTTGACTGCTCTTCTGGTATCCTGGATATCCTGGTTCATATCACATCTGCCCTGGAATACCGCATGTTCATCAATCACGATAACCTTTGTGGCGATATCTCCCAGAACCTTCGCCGTCTCCATCAACTCGACCTTCTCTGTCACTGTAATATTTCCCTGTACTTCCCCGCCGATTACCGTTGCTTCTGCCGTAACATCACCATTGATTTTCCCGGTCACACCAATAATCAGTGCACCGCTCACAGACACATCACCATTAATGATACCGTCAATTCTTGCCGAACCCTGCATGGAAAAATCTCCTGCAAGTTCTGCTCCCTGACCTATCAGTGTACTTATACTCACTTGTGCATCATTCTTTGCCATAATCAATCCACCGTACCTTTCTTTATTATCCGTTAATTTCCAACATCTCCATAGGATTAATGTAACTTCCATCCCTCATCATCTGATAACCGAGCACACCATTGTCCTCTCCAATCAGAAAGATAGTAGTGCCCTGTACAACATCATCTCCGATTTTCACAGTGGCATCTCCTTTATTGCGGTAAATTGTTACATAGCCATTACCATGGTCTATCCAGACATTATTTCCATATGTCTCATCCTCATTAATGGCAATCACACTACCGCTTGCCGTTGCGACTACCGTAGTGCCCGCAGAAGCATTAAAAAGACACATGGGGTCACCCTCCAACACCTCTTCCATTGATGCTGAACCTGTCAGAGGAAACTCTGTGGGAGTCCGCTGTTTTTCAATCATGGCGGACAGTTCACTTTCACTCTGTACTTTCTGGTTCACAGTATCGCTCAGTATTTGAATCTTGGCATTCAGATTATCAATCGTAGCTTCCAACTGCGCTTTTTCCTGCTCCAACTGCTGCAGAGTCTCCTGCTGTGCGGTACTGTGCTGACCGACCGCCTCCCAGATTTTCTCCTCATGGGTAAAATAGGCAATCAAAATACCGATTATCACACATAAGACCAGGATAATCACCTGCATAATCCATGGTTTAATACGGATTTGCTTTACGTTTGCGTCAACGGCATCGGATGTAACAATCACGACATGATTTGTCTTGCGTTTGTGTTTTCTACGTTGCATATAAAAGTCACCTCCGGTAAACTCTAATATTTTACCACAAGTCTTCCATAACAGCAACGGCATCTTAACATTTTTGTAACATTTTTCCAAGTACTTCTTAAGTTTTCATGAAAAGCATCCGAAATATTGCACTGATTTTTGTATAATTTTACTAACTGCTAAAGTCCTAAACATCTAATGCCATATCACCCTGGGTAATCCATTTCATCTTTCGCATCCATTCCGAGATTCCAAGCGTAAGCAGTGCGGGAAGAATAAAATGCATGACGGCAATCAACAGTAATGCCATAAACGGACTCATTCCCCCCTCTGTCATGGAAGAATAGGCGGCAAACTGTCCCACGAATCCCGCAGAGCCCATACCGGAACCAACGGGGGTACTTGTCATTTTCAGTACTGCCGAAGCGACAGGACCCAGAATGGCGCTGGATAGAATGGCAGGCAGCCAGATAATGGGTTTTTTCACAATATTAGGCACCTGCAGCATGGATGTACCCACACCCTGTGCTATCAGCCCGCCCATCTTATTTTCACGGTAACTTGCTACAGCAAACCCCACCATGTTACAGCAACATCCCACGGTGGCTGCTCCCGCCGCCAGTCCGCTGATACTCATGGACACACCGATTGCCGCGGAACTGATAGGCAGGGTCAGAATCATTCCCATCAGAACAGATACAATAACGCCGCCAATCACCGGGTGCATCTCCACATTAAAATTCACAATGCCGCCCAGCCAGTTCATAAATGCAGTGATAGGAGGTCCGGCTATCAGCCCCACTACTGCACCTGTCAGAATGCACACAAAAGGCGTAACAATGATATCCACTTTGGTTCTGCCAGCCACCAGTCTGCCAAACTCCACTGCCACTATCGCCGCAATAAACGCTCCCAGAGGCTCTCCGGGCTTTCCGAGGGCAAATGCCTCCATACTCATTACAGATGGGAAAGCGCCTATCATTCCCGCCACAGCAGCGGAAACAGCAACCAGCGGTCCCTGCTTTAATTTACAGGCAACACCAACACCGATTCCTGCACCGGTTATACTTTTTGCCACATTACTGATGGCAGTCAGATAAGCCCCTATGCTTCCGCCTGTCACTGCACCAATCTGTGCGATGATAGTACCAATCAATAAGGTAGAGAATAATCCCAGCGCCATACCGCTGAGTCCGTCAATAAATATCTCATTGAGCCATTTCTTCATATGTGTTTTGAACTGTTCCATTTTCAATCCTTCCTCCACTCTCAAACGCCGCATCCGCATTGTTTACATATGTACATTTAACTGTCTTGTCAGACAACGTTATATCACAGTTCCCACACAAAGTCAACCGCAGAGCTCTATTACTTTCTCCCACTGCATACCGCCTCCAAACAAATCCAGCGCGCTGCCTATTGTCACATTCAGGCGGTTCTTTCCCAGTTCTTTCATCTCCTGCAAATCCTCATAGCTATGGACGCCTCCGGCGTAAGTAACGGGAAGCTTTCCCCAGTTCCCCAGCATTTCAACCAGTTCTCTCTCAATTCCCTCTGCTTTACCCTCCACATCCACCGCATGAACCAGAAACTCATCACAGAATCCTGCCAGATGCTCCAGCAGGGACAGATTCATTTTTTCTTCGGTCATTTTCTGCCAGCGGTCTGTCACAACATAATAGTCATCGCCCCTCCTGCGACAGCTCACATCCAGCACAAGACGCTGTTTTCCTACGGTTTCCACCATTTTTTTCAGTCTGTCATAATGGATTCTGCCACCCTGAAAGACATAGGAGGTGACAATGACATGGGAGGCTCCTGCCTCAAGATAATCCGCTGCATTCTCAGGTGTAATACCTCCTCCCACCTGAAGCCCGCCCGGATAAGCTTTCAGCGCCAGAAACGCCTGCTTTCTGGTTGCCTCATAATACTCACTGTCCGCTCCGTTCAATAAAATCACATGTCCCCCTTTCAGTCCCTCATCACGATACAGTCCGGCATAAAAAGCGGCATCCTGGACTGCCACAAAGTTTTCCATGGCATGATTATTGTAATCGCACAGACTTCCCCCCACAATCTGTTTCACTTTTCCATTGTGTATATCTATACAAGGCCGAAATTCCATTTTTCCATTTTTATCCTTTCCATATATTTAAAAATTTTGATACCTTTTCAGAGCCATTCGCAGAACACTGCTACTCATTTTACTATAGACCTTCTGCCATTGTCACTTATATTTTGGAAAAAAATTTATTTGTATAAAAAAGAAATGCCAACACATACTAATTGCAAGCCTCAAAATGCAGTTTCTGCATACGGCTTTAAATAAGTACGAAAATAAATATTGAAGTTCTGTAGAGAATGGAGGAAATTATGAAAAGAAAATCACTCATCAAGAGAGGCAGAAAGCTTCTCGTTCTTGGTCTGATGTTGGTTTATATGTGTATGGCAGTTGCATGTACCAACGACAGAAACAGTGGCAACAATTCCGGCAATATGGCCGGAACTGATGCCCCATCCCAAAACGGCGGCAATAGTACCGGAAGCGGAACAAATAACACTAATGGTACCAACAATACAAATGGCACCAACAGTTCCAACGGCACTAACAGCTCCAATGGCAATAACAATACCAACGACACCAATAATACAAACACCGGCTCCGATATGGGTAACGGCAATAACGACGTGACCGGTACCGGAGGCGCCAACGGCTCCGACAATAATTCCCTGCTGGATGATGCAGGTAATGCCATTGGTGATATTGTGGACGACGCGGCAAACGGCGTATCCGATTTAACTAATGACCTGGTGGGCGGAAGTGATACCAACACCACCGGAAGCGGAACCGGAACAGGCAACACAACTACTACACAATAAGTATATTTTTCCATGAAAAAGGGGCATTCGTATGCCCCTTTCAGACTGTAGACAAAGTCCCGCACTCTTGTGCGGGATTTTTCTGTGCCAGGT
>CAZRZM010000031.1:22107-23076 GCA_964604575.1 uncultured Acetatifactor sp. | reverse complement strand
AATCCATCTCTGCTTTTATATTAAAGGTTTTATTCAACAGAATAATAAATTCGGTACAGTATCCAAATTTAATCTCCGCTTCTGCCTGGACCTCCAGCGAAGATTTGGTGGAAGTATTGGAAGATGCGGCTGCCTCAGTTACGGTCAAATCAATTTCTTTTCCCAGAAACGCGTCATATGCACCGCTTAAAACTTCTACCAGACCCTGTCCGCCGGAATCCACTACACCCGCCTGTTTTAACACAGGAAGCATTTCAGGTGTCTGACTCAGTACATATCTGGCATGTTCAATAACGGTACTTCCAAAGGTTTCCAAATCTTCCACACCGTCGTCTGCCAGCTCTCTTGCTTTGTCAGCGGCACCCTTTGCCACAGTCAGTATAGTACCCTCCTTGGGTTTCATAACGGCTTTGTACGCTGTCTCCACAGCTTTTTCAAATGCAGTTGCCAGAACCGGAACCGTAAGAATCGTTTCTGTCTTGATACTGCGGGTAAAACCACGGAATAACTGGGATAAAATAACACCGGAGTTGCCTCTTGCACCGCGCAGGGAACCGCTGGAAATTGCTTTGCAGAGCACATCCATGGCAACATCCTCCTGCAGCGCAGCGACTTCCCTTGCAGCGGACATAATTGTCATAGTCATATTAGTTCCAGTATCGCCGTCCGGGACAGGGAATACATTCAATTCGTTAATCCATTCCTTTTTGTTCTCTAAATTCTTCGCGCCGGCTAAGAACATCTTGGAAAGCATCTTAGCGTCGATTTGTTGTAATTCCACAATAAATCCTCCTTAATCAATCACTCTTACACCTTCAACAAAGATGTTGATTTGTTCAATTTCCATGCCAGTAAACTCTTCCACCTTATATTTTACACTGCTGATAAGGTTATCTGCCACTGCAATGATGCTGACACCATAGGCTACAATCACATGAAAATCAAGAATTAGTTTATTATTATTGAGGG
>CAZRZM010000031.1:0-22097 GCA_964604575.1 uncultured Acetatifactor sp. | reverse complement strand
CCTTGTAATGCTGTCCATCTTCAACAGACGCACCAGCCCGTCCTTTACATTTACGCCTGCCATACCTACAATACCAAAACATTCTACGGCAACACTGCCTGCATACTGGGCAATCACTTCTTTGTCAATCGTGATACTGCCCATATGGGTATTCATAGAAGAACCTTTCATACTCTGTCCACCATACCTTTCCGTAACCTGTAGCTGTACAGGCACAATATATAATGTATTTTACCAGCTTTTTACAAAAAAGAAAACTAGAATTTGAAAAAATAGGAAAAAAGGAATTTTCTACTTGCTTTTATTTCCGTTTTCTGTTAATATATCAATGTTGTGAGTTTGTCTCACTTGTTCTATAGGAAGAGAAAGATGAATAAGCGTAACTGCGCAGATGTTGAGGAGGTGTCAAAATGGCTAAATGTGATGTTTGTGGTAAAGGCGTTCAGTTCGGAAATAACGTAAGCCATTCTCATAGAAGAACCAATGCTATCTGGAATGCAAATGTAAAGAGCGTTAAGTGTAAAGTGAATGGTGCGGCAAAAAGAATGCATGTTTGCACCCGCTGTTTAAGGTCTGGTAAAGTTGAGCGTGCTTAATTTGAAAAAATTGGGTAGGAGAACATCCTACCCAATATTTTTTTTGCAATGCGCACATTTATATATCAATCACCATATCTACTCATCTCTTCTGCGTTGAAATTCCTTGTTAATTAACTGCATCATCTCTTCATCCCCAAACATATTGTCCGGATGAAATATTTTTACCAGGTCCCGGTAACGCTTTCTGAGTGCCAGCGGATTGTTGACATTGCGGAACAAAACATCCACAAGCTCTTCTCCCTGTATTCTTCTACTGCCTGTCTGTCTTTTCTCCGTGGCAAAATCATGTTTTTCCCGCTCAAACATTTTCCGGTCTTCTTCCAGTTTACGGAAACCATCCTGGAGAATCGCCATTTTAGTATCAAAAAAAAGACTTTCCTGCCTGAGGCGTTTGCGTTCCATAACCGTTTTGCGGTTGAGCTCGTTCATTTCGTTGCGCAACTGTACACGTTCTTTCAGAAACTTGTCCTGTGCCTGGGAAAGCTCCTTCTGTTCCTTCTGCAGACGGATATTCTCACGGAACAGCCACAATTTCGCCTCTTTTAATTCTTCTACACTCCCTGCCTTTATTATCTCTTCCCAATCAATCATCTAAATGAACCCCTTAATTGCCGCAGAAACATTGGTACCCTACAAACAACAAAAGAGCGATAATGATTAAACCCACAAGTCTGTTGCATGTAATCAGCATCAGCAACATTCCTATAGCAATAAAGAAGGCAATCAAACCAATTATTTTCTTCATATTGCTTCATATTCTCTCATCTCACTCTATTGTATGCATTCCAATACAAATCATGCATATCCATTGTTTCAATTTTACTGCGTGGAATCGGTAGTATCTTCCGGAAAAGCGATATCTACCACTTCTGCATCTGACATTTCTACATCTTTTGCAGTCTCTTTTTTGTCTTTGGAAAACTTATCCACAATATCGGGAACCATATCCAGTATCTTGGTAACGGTATCCTGATTCTTGATGTTTACCAGCTTCGTGGAACCGTCCCGGATAACCAGCACAGCACTGGGTGTCATTTTGCCGCCCAGACCGCCTGCCCCTGAGGAAGAACCTTTTGCAGAACTACTGCCGGCGCCGGCGCCCACTCCAAAAGCCACATCCACCAACGGTAAGATAATGGTATCCCCCACTTGTGTAGCCTCTCCCACAACTGTTTTGGTGGAAAGCACCGTATCCATACCTCTTAAAAGTGATTCCACAACTCCCTGAAACTGATTTTCTTTATCTGCCATTTTTGTTCCGCCCTTTCTTTTTTTTCATTTTTTGTATTTTATCTTCGCTTTATTTTATCCATAAACAGATGAAATTTCTTATCCAGAATAATGCTCAGCGCCTGTACAAGTATGGTAAAAACCATAATATGTCCCGACATGGCAAAATGCCCTTCCAAAACCGCCCTTGTAAAATCCGGAGTGACTACAATATCATTCCCTAAATGAGGGGAAAGCATACCGTACACACCAAAAGCATAGCCGGTGGTGTCAGGAGAACCGGTGCCGAAAAGAATTTCAGCTTTACACTTTCTGGGTTTTAACGCTTTTAATACTCTGCCAAACCGTACACGCACATGGTTAAACAGTGCCCTTGTATCTTTATCCTCCAGAATGGCTTTGTAATAAGCGATGTTTTCCAGTACTTCTTTTATTTTCTCTTTTATATTATCATAGATTGTTTTAATTTTGTACTTTATCTTTTCATATTTTGCATAAATTCCTGCCCCACCTCTGCCTTCATGGGTGCCGGAAGCCGTACCTGTGAAAGCGGAGGACTCCACATCCGAATGGCTGCGCGAAGCATTCTCTGTATCCGTATGGAGCCTGCTGTGAGTACTCTCTTTATCCGAAGTGTCTTTGGCTGTCGCTGTCTGCTTCCTGGCTCCGGTATTTTGTACTGCAACAGAATCCTCATCAAACAAGGTAAACCATAAAAGTTTCACCTTTAGCGTAAGTCCCAGCCCCGGTCTGGATGAATACCACGCCACAACCCGTAAGAATCCGAACATCCAACTGATACGCCCATGCAAAACAAGGCTTTCGGAATCTTTTCTGCCGTCTGCATGGTAAACTGACGGCACAAACAGTACAAGAAACAAAACCGCTAAAAGAATTCCCAGAAGCACCAGCAGGATAATTCCAATTATGCTTAATATTTTTAACAAAACATCTGGCATGACAGATACTCCTTCAGTGCACAATCGCCTCTGACCTGCAGGCATTCCTGCACAATCTGCTCCACAAGCGCAAGTGCCTCATCATAATCAGAAGCAACACCCACCACTCGTATCGGATAACTGCTGTAATAGGTCTGCACCAACTGTCTTGCCTGCAGAATATCCAGTTGATTATTTGGATTTTCTGAAATTGCAATGAGATAACTACCGCATAAAAGAGGCTTATTCTCCATTCTTTTTTTCAGTTTATCCAATTTTTTTTCGTCAATGCCCTCGCCCAGATATAATTTTTCGCAATATTTTATTTTCTTACCCATATACAGCACTCCCTGAGACGATTATACCACATCCGCTCCGAATCTGTATACCACAAAATAGCATAGTCGAAAATACTAAAAGTATTTCCGACTACCCCATAGATTGTTTTTCTTTAATTCGAGATATTCGTTGTAGGCTTTTTCCAGTATCTGCTTCTCATTTGCAAATTTCAGCAGATGATACGCTTCATGATACTTATAAAAACCGGAATCAACAAAGTACTCTTCTTTTTGTGGTCTGCTGTAATAACTGTCCGCCATCATCAAGTACCAGTGCACCTCTTTCTCCACCGTATCCTCCGGTACCGTAAAAGAATACTCACTCATGCCAATATACTTGATGATAGTTGCTTTCGCACCTGATTCCTCCAAAACCTCCCGCAGAGCAGTATCCTTATATTCCTCGCCCTGCTCTACCGTTCCTTTGGGCAGAACCCATCCCTCGTACTTATTCTTGTAATTCTTGTACAAGAGTAAAATCTTTCCACGAAAAATTACCACACCACCACAGCTTGTTGCTTCAATCATTGCAATTCCTCCTGACTGGTGGTCCATTACCTAAAATCAGTATAGTCTAATTTCCTATAATAAGCAACTCCTAATTTTGTAACAGTTCGGCCCTCAATTTTTTTTGTGGTGTCAGTGCTGTGTCAGGACCTCTGTCAGCAGGCAGAAGTTACGGATGGGAGTTTTCTAACCGGGCAGGGAAGATTGTAGCATGTTACGGTCGGTGACAAGAGGCATCCATGCCTCGTGTCACCTAAATTGCACATCCTTGTGCAATTTCCCTTGTTCCATGACTGCCCGGTAAGAAAAATCACCATCCTCCACCATGCCTGCTGACAGAGGTCCTGACACAGCACTGACACCACAAAAAATTGAGATCTGAACTGTTACCTAATTTTTCTCCATAAAGTAAGCATCAAAAATTCTCCGGGCAATGGGTACGGCATAATCCCCGCCGGAACCGGCGCCCTCAACAATGATTGTGACACACACCTCGGGATTCTCCACGGGAGCAAACCCGGTAAACCATGCGTGACTGTCACCTTTCGTATTATTATACTCAGCAGAGCCTGTTTTACCCGCGGCAGTATAATCAAGTCCTTTTAATTTGGTTGCCGTGCCTTCCTCCACAACCGAAGTCATCAGCTCCTTCAGGACGGAAGCCTCCGTCTCGCTCATCAGTCTTTTATACATATCCGGTTTAAAGGACTTGATGACTGTGCCCTCATCGTTCTCCACACGCTCCACAACATAGGGCTTCATCAATACACCGTTATTGGCGATTGCACAGGTAATCATATTTAAATGAATGGGCGTAATCTGTGTCCTGCCCTGACCGATAGATGTCTGCAGCATTTCATCAGTGCCCATATCCTCCGCCATATGGACAGAGCTTTGACTGTAATTGAGTGTAAGAGGCAGCTCTTTGTCAAAAAGTAAATCCCCCAGCGTCTTTTTAAAGGATGTCCTGTCCAGACTCATTCCAATATTTGCAAAGGAAGAATTGCATGATTTGGCAAAGGATTTACGAATATCAACAGCTCCATGACTTGTGCCGTGATAACAGTTGATTCTGCTTTCCCCATTCCGGAAGGAGCCGTTGCACTGATAATGGTAATCCGGATAGGTATCCGGATTCTCCCTGATATATTCCAGTGCCGTAACTATTTTAAAAGTGGAACCGGGCGGGTACAGTCCCTGGGTTGCCCGGTTTACCAGAATAGAACTGGTCTCACTCTGTACCAAATCCTCCCAGATAGTCTGAATCGCATTGGGGTCAAAGTCGGGATGAGATACCATCGCCAGTATTTTTCCGGTCTGTACCTCTGTGACAATGACTGCCCCCTGATAGATATCCAACTGTTTGTCAGCCACTTCCTGAATCTGTACATCCAGTGTGGTATAAACATTATCCCCCGGATTTTTGATACCTGCCACATCATTAGTCACCTTGTTGCCGATGGAGGTATTCGTATTAATCAGATAATAATTAGCCATCGCCTCCACTCCCATTCTTCCCTGAGTGGAATATCCCACAATATGGGCAAACAGATTGTTGTAAGGATAAACCCTTGTCTCATTCTGGTCCCTGTCCACAACAGTCTCTGCCAGTACATCTCCATCCCTGGAGAAAATACTGCCCCTGTAATTTCTGGAAAGCAGAATCTGTTGTCTGGAATTATAGCTGTTGTTAATCATATCCTGTTCACTGGTAGCCGTAAAATATCCGAGATAGCCAATCATACCGGCAAAAAGGATAAGAAAAAAGCCCATTGTCAGTTTAATTTCCATGATATTACCCAGACGTCGTTTTGTCTTTTTTTCTGCGGACAACTCTTTTCCCTCCTTCCTGCTGTAGACGAATATAAATTCCCTGAATAATAAAGAACATTATCATAGTTGTCATGACAGAACTGCCTCCATAGCTGATAAAGGGAAGTGTCACTCCTGTCAGGGGGATAAACTTAATGCCCCCGCCGATTGTCAAAAATATCTGGAAAATATACATAATACCAATACCATACACAATCATCTGATAAAAACGGTCATGAATCTGCCATGCGGTCTCCATCATGGTAATAAAGCAGCTCACACAGATTAATATCAGACAAATACCAAAGATAACCCCAAACTCCTCACATATGGAAGAGAAAATAAAATCTGCCTCCACAAAAGGAATGGCAGTTGGGTTGCCTTTTAACAGTCCCATTCCAAACCAGCTTCCACTTCCCACCGCAAAGAGGGACTGGGTAATCTGATATCCCTGATTATCTATATAGCTCCAGGGGTCCTGCCACGCAAGCACCCTTGTTTTCACATGGTCGAACAGAAAATACGCCAGGCAGGACGCTGCACTTCCACCCGCCACTCCTATAAACAGGTAGAGATAGTTTCTGCTGGCAACAAAAACAATAAATACAAAACCGATAAAGAAAATCAAAGCGCTTCCCAAATCCTTTGACAACACAAGGACAATCACATGAATTCCCGCCAGAACCGCTGTGATACACACTCTCTTTAAAGAACAGTCTTCCCAGAGAGACGCCGCCAGAAAGAAAATAAATATAATTTTTACAAACTCCGAAGGCTGGAAAGTAATACCGCCCAAAGATTCAAAAGAATAGGATATTTTGGAGCCGTGAGTCACCTCTCCCAGTATCAGCACAATACTGAGCATCAGGATACCCACCGCTGCATAAATCCAGGTCAGCTTCTTAAAAAAACGTATGCGCGAAAACAAATAAGGAATCACCAGGGACACTGCCAGCGAAACCATCACAATCATATACTGCTTCACTGCCCTGTTAAACGAAAGTCTCGATAACATACACAGACCAATGCCCAGAAGCATACACATATTGTTTAAAAGCAGACGGTTTGCCTGTTCGTATATCAGCGAAACCAGCGTCAGGGAAGCAAACAAAAATATCTGTACAAAGGCATACAAAAACAGATACTGCATATCCATACTTACCAGATACAGATTCATAAAACAAAGTATCTGTACAATAAACATGACGATATTCTGTACAATATAAATTACCTTACGTTCACTTTCGCTGTTGTACAAAAAAGCTGCCAGACTGCAAAAGGTATAGATAACCATTGCTCCGGTTATAAAATATTTAGATAGTTCTATCATATATTCCTGCATAATTATTATTCCTTTATCCGCCTTAGGTTTACTCCACCCCGCGTTTCTCATGCCCTGTGGTATATTCCCCAAAGGGCGGCTGTATCTGATTTTGTTTCAACTGATTTCCTTCCGTCCGGGGCATCTGCAATAGAAAATAATCCAGCACAGCACACGTTTCCTGCTGATTCTCTATGGTAAAGTATAACCCATATGTTACCTGATTCTGCCACTTATGCAGCTTTCCATGCAGGGACAGCGGTACACTGTTATAGATAATATTCATGCACTGTCTGCACTCCAAAGCCACTGGAAATTCTTTGCGGAAACGGTCTGTCAGCCGGGCTGTCTGTGCCGCCTGCACTGCCTGCTTTTTACACCCTCTGGTAGTTTTTGCCACACAGTTGGCAGTTATCATCATGGGAATCCTGCCATACACAATGCGTTCTGCGGGAATGCCACACTGCATCAGCGCACGGCACTCTCCCTGTTTTAATTCATAAGGCAGACAAAATCCTGATAAATAAGGCTGCCATTCCTGAAGGGTTCTCTGATTCCACACATAAAAACCGGCATCCGTATATATTTCTCCCTGATATCCCTGCCCCAGCAGAAAACCAAGCCCCTCCAGAGAGCGCACCTGTATACCTTTTATAATGGTATTATGTGCATTTGCCAAATCCAGTATGTCCTGCATATCGGCATAATCTTTTTTCCTCAAAATATATGGCATGGTGAGAATGATTTTCGGATATTGCTTCCTGTCACTTAAAAGCCCCTTATCCTCCAGCAGCAGATTCGCATTCAGGTATAGTCTGGAGACAGGGACTTCAGAATGCTTCTCATACCATTGTTTATAAGCCCCAAGCTGCTCCTTTGTGGCAACGGAAACGGAAAATTCCTGTATCTGCGGCGTGATAGTTTTCGGCAATGCCATATTTCTTTGCGGTGCTGTGGTTTTTGGCACTGTCATGGACCATGGCAGGGGAGGCGGCACCTGTCTGTGAACCGGAAAATGATTGTCTGCAATCAGGGCATCCTCCAGAGCAGCAACTGCCTGCCTGCGCAGTTCATTGATGGATTTCAGAGGATAAAAAACTTCCTCATCCATGGAAATATCTATCTGGTCTGCCATAAAAAAGGTATCGCCCAGCTTTCCCAACTGTTTTGCTATATTTTCCCTGGTAACAGGCTGTTTCACCGCTTTCTCCACCGCTTCCTGCGCCGTTACATAAACAGAAGTATCCCCACAGACCAGAGTAATCCACGGTTTCTCCCCGACAGGAAACCCTGCCATTATCTGCAGTGGTATGGCCGGTCTGGTGAGCAGATACTTCTCCCTTATCTGCTGTAACAGCGTCTCATCGCTTCCGTTGTAAGCGGGACTTTGCAGGGTTACCATATCCGCACCGTTTTGTTTATAATAATAACCATCCTGCCTTTCACTGCGGATATAAAGCTTTGACAATGCTCTCAAATCCTCTTCTTCGACGAAAAATGCTTCATGGTTATAATAACAATCTATATATTTGCGGTAAATGGCTGTAACTCCCGCTGTATATTCCGGCTTTTTCATACGCCCCTCTATCTTAAAGGAATCAATTCCTGCGGCAATCAGGTCGGGGATATGTTCTATGGTGCACATATCCTTTAAACTTAAGGGGTAACATTCTTCTGTCGTTTCCTTTCCGCAGTGTACCGTAAAGGGAAGCCTGCAGGGCTGGGCGCACCTGCCCCGGTTGCCGCTTCTGCCACCCAAAATACTGCTGAAAAGACACTGCCCGGAATAACTGTAACACATGGCTCCGTGTATAAATGTCTCTATGGCAAGCCCGGTATTCTCTTTGATATCTGTAATTTCTGAAAGACTTAACTCCCTCGCCGGAACAATCCGGCATACCCCCATATCTTTGACGAGCTGTGCCCCATATCTGCCCGTTATGGTCATCTGTGTGCTGGCATGAAGCTCCATATCAGGAAACTGCTCCCGGATAAAAGCCAGCACCCCGATATCCTGCACAATAACCCCATCCAGTCCCGCTTCATAAAAGGGACACAGATACTCATACAATTCTGCCATTTCCGCTTCCTTTACCAGCGTGTTGACAGTAAGATATACTTTTCTGCTCCGGATATGTGCATAACGGATACACTCTACCAGCTCTTTTGCTGTAAAATTATCCGCATAAGCCCTGGCTCCATATTTATCCCCACCTAAATAAACCGCATCAGCGCCGGCACAGACAGCGCCATAAAATCCTTCCCTATTTCCTGCCGGTGCCAGCAGCTCCACTCGTCTTTCCTTTAAATTCATAAATATCCTCTTCTATATACTGGCGTACCCTGCCACAGCCCGCATTATCAACAGCCCCATATGCTAAAAAAGCTGCCCGCAATCGGACAGCCCCTGTTATTTATCTTTCAGCTTCATCTCCATGCGAACCATTTTCTTCGCATTCTCATTCAATTCTGCCTGATATTCCTTCGCCTGCTGTTCAGAGTTTTCCAGCTTAATCTGCGCAGAAATAAGTTCATGCTTCAAATCGTATAATTCCTTTTCCTTTGCACGGATTTCATCCTCTAAAACAGTTATCTGATTTTTGGCTTTGAAATAATCATCCGCAATATTCAGCTCCAGAAGTACACTCTGGGTTTCCAGGGGCTGGCGTCTGAAACTATCGACCTTGGCATATTCATTTCTCTTATTATTAATATAAGACGCCACCTTCTGCAGATATTCTTCACTTTCATATCCGCTTAAAGTGAACACTTTACCACCAATAATCACTTCTGTATCTGTTTTGGAAGACATAACGCACCCCTTCTTGCATAAAACCCCGGAAAGCACTAAATGTGCCTGACAGCAATGTATGAAACACAACATATATTATATATCAGAATACTTGTACAAGCAAGCACTTTTCATATATTTGTGACAATAGTCGTAACAGTTTAGCTCTGCACCCTGTCACGCCGCCGGACCATAGCCATTCCTATTCAGGCGCGCTCCCGCTTGAATAAAAACGTAACGGACACATAAGGCACCAAAGTACGGTGCCTAAGTGCCGACGTTTTTATACAGCCTTCATAGGAACAACTATGGTCCGGCGGCGTGACAGGGTGCAGAGCTGAACTGTAACCAAATAATCCCTATACTGTCGTGCATAGTACCACCCAGACAGGCTACAGTCCCAGATGTCTGTATGCAAGCTCCGTCACAATTCTGCCTCTGGGCGTCCGGTTGATAAATCCATTCTTTATCAGATAGGGTTCATATACATCCTCAATGGTACCTGCATCTTCTCCGATTGCGGCTGCCAGTGTGTCCAGTCCCACCGGACCGCCCTCGAATTTGTCAATCATGGTAAGAAGCATATTACGGTCGATATGGTCCAGTCCCAGCTTGTCTACATCCATCAAATCCAGAGCGACTCCTGCCACTTCCTCTGTAATGATACCGTCATATTTGACCTGGGCAAAATCCCGGACTCTTTTTAAAATGCGGTTTGCCAGACGCGGTGTACCACGGCTTCTCTTTGCCATCTCCCTGGCTCCGGCAGGTTCCAGCTCCACATTCAGAACCCTTGCCGAGTGCATGATAATCAACTGTAACTCATCCACGGTATAAAACTCCAGATGATGAATCATTCCGAAACGGTCCCTGAGGGGAGCTGTCAGCAGTCCTGCCCTGGTGGTGGCTCCCACCAGCGTAAACCGGGGAAGGTCCAGTCTTATGGAACGCGCAGTCTGACCCTTTCCAATCATAATATCGATACAGTAATCCTCCATGGCAGGATACAATACTTCCTCCACCTGTCTGTTCAGACGGTGTATTTCGTCCACAAACAGCAAGTCGCCTTCATCCAGATTATTCAATATTGCCGCCATTTCCCCCGGCTTCTCAATGGCAGGTCCACTGGTGACTTTAATATTCACGCCCATCTCATTGGCAATAATTCCTGCCAGCGTGGTCTTGCCCAGTCCGGGCGGTCCGTAAAACAGCACATGGTCCAACGCATCCCCACGTTGTTTTGCCGCCTCAATATAGACCTTGAGATTTTCCTTTACCTTGGATTGACCGATATAGTCATTCAGTGTCTGGGGACGAAGAGAGCCTTCTATCTTCACATCTTCCTCTGTGATATTCGTCTCTATCATTCTTCTTGGCATGATTCCCTCCATTCCCTAAAACATCTTCTTAAGCGCTGCCTTCAACAGCGCACCTGCATCCATGCTGTCCGGTTCTTCCACAGCATTCACTGCCTTCAGGCTCTCCGTTCTTCCATAACCCAGGGACACCAGTGCCTCCACAGCCTCTGCAATATGCGGGGACGCGGCCGCTGTCTGCTGCTGTGCGCCATCTGCAATCTCCCTGCGAATCATATCATCGTCTATCTTAATCTTATCCTTTAAGTCCAGAATCAGACGTTCTGCTGTTCTCGCTCCGATACCGGGAGCTTTGGAGATTGCTTTTGTATCACCGGACATAATGGCATACCGGAGGGAATCCGCATCCATAACCGAAAGAATCGCCTGCGCTCCCTTGGGTCCGATGCCATTTACCGTAATACATTTCTTGAAAATATCCAGCTCATTGCGGCTCAAAAATCCATATAAAATAAAGGCATCTTCCCTGACACAAGTATAAGTATAAAGCTTAATCCGCTCTCCGATTCCCGGAAGACGCATGGCAGTGTCGGGAGAAATCTTCACATTATACCCCAGACCATTAATGTCAACCACCACATTGTCAGCGGTAATATCTTCTATCATTCCGTTTACATATGCTATCATGGCAAAAGTCTGTTCCTTTCCATTATCTGCTGACTTTCCAGAACAATTCTGCTTCTTGTCAGCCTTATTAATCATAGCACAGTCGAACATATGTTTCAACTATTTTCTTAATTTGTTACCAGAGTTTTAGTGACAATTCAGCCCTCCATTTTCCAATATCTTTTTGCGGAAATCGAGGTGCTGTGTCAGGGCTTCTGTCAGCAGGCATGGTGAAGGATGGTGATTTTTCTTACCGGGCAGTCACGAAACAAGGGAAATTGCGCACGGATGCGCAATTTAGGTGACACGAGGCATGGATGCCTCTTGTCACCGACCGTAACATGCCACAACCTTCTCTGCCCGGTTAGAAAATTCCCATCCGGAACTTCTGCCTGCTGACAGAAGCCCTGACACAGCACCGACTCCACAAAAGAATAATTGAGGGTTGAACTGTTACGAGTTCTGACTGTTCATCCCCCTAAGTGTTTTATGATAAATTACCGCAAAACACAATAAGTGTACCGCAAATGTGAGTGCCCAACTGATGGGATAAGACCAGTAGAGACATTCCAGCGTATGATACCACTGGAAAATGGTATAAATCCAGACTATCCGAAACAGACATGCCCCGGTGAGGGAAACCAGCATCGGCATAATGGAATAACCCATTCCTCTCAGAACCCCCACCACTACCTCCATCATTCCGCACAGACAGTAAATGGTACAGATAATACCCAGACGGACAACGCCGTAAGCCACCACTTCCGAATCAGATGTATAAAGCCTCAGCAGTACATCGGCAGACAAATATGCCGCATTTCCCATGATAATCCCCACCGCCATCACCAGTCCCTGACAGATAAGAAGAATTTTTCCGATTCTCTTATAGTTTCTCGCCCCGAAATTCTGTCCGGTGAAACTAATCGCCGTCTGATAGAGGGCATTCATGGCAGTATAGACAAAACCTTCAATATTGGCGGCTGCGGTATTTCCCGCCATGGCCACATAACCAAAGGAATTGACAGAGGACTGAATCAACACATTGGATATGGAAAATAACGCCCCCTGAAGTCCTGCGGGAATGCCAATCTGAACCATCTTCCAGAACTTGTCCTTGTCAATACGCAGTGCACGCAAATCCAGACGATAGTCCCCATCTGCCCGCATCAGACACCGCAGCACCAAAAGTGCGGAAATTATCTGGGAAATCGTTGTTGCAAGCGCAACTCCTGCCACCCCCATATGTAATACAATGACAAAGACCAGATTCAGCGCCACATTCACAACACCTGCAAGGCTTAAAAAATAAAGGGGGCGTCTGGTATCACCCACTGCACGGAGGATAGCACTTCCGAAATTAAAGGACATCATCGCCGGCATACCCACAAAATAAATGCACATATACATGACTGCCTGACCTAATACATCCTCCGGTGTATCCATCAGCCGGAGTGCAGGCCGCGCCGCTATGATACCAAGCACAATCAGAACACAGCCGCTCACCAGGGAGGTGAGAATTGCTGTATGTACCATATCGGACAATTCTTTCTTCTGATTGGCACCATAAAATCTGGATACCAGTACATTGGTTCCCACAGAAAGCCCGATAAACAGATTCACCAAAAGATTAATCAGGGAACTGGTTGCCCCCACAGCCGCAAGGGCTTCATTTCCGGCAAAACGTCCTACTACCACAATATCCGCCGCATTAAACAGAAGCTGCAGAATGCCGGAGAGCATAACCGGAATAGTAAATATAACGATTTTGCCAAACAAAGGACCGTTACACATATCTATTTCATACTTTTTTGCATTTGCACTCATTTTCTACACATCCTATCTTTTCCTCGTGGAATCAAAAAGAGCCACAGTTTCCTGCAGCCCTTAATGCTTACTGATTACTGTTAATGTAATTTACAAGTCCCTCTGCTGCAATAATTTTCTGCATAAACTCAGGGAAAGCCTGCCCTTTGAAGGAGGTTCCTTTTGTAAGATTGGTTATCACACCGGAATCAAAGTCCACTTCCACTTCATCCCCCGCGGAAATTCCTTTTGCCGCTTCCGGACACTCAATAATGGGAAGTCCGATATTAATGGCATTGCGGTAGAAAATACGGGCAAAGGTTTCTGCAATGACACAACTGATACCTGCGGCTTTGATAGCGATGGGGGCGTGTTCCCTTGAGGAGCCACAGCCAAAATTCTTGTCAGCCACAATGATATCACCCTTATTTACTTTTTTCACAAAGTTCTCATCAATATCCTCCATGCAGTGCGTTGCAAGCTCTGCCGGGTCGGATGAATTCAGATATCTTGCAGGAATGATAACGTCGGTATCCACATTATCACCATATTTAAAAACGGTTCCTTTTGCGTTCATAATGTTATCCTCATTTCTATTTTTTTGCGAATGGTTCTGAATCGTTATAATCTTTATAAATCACAGGGGCAGGAAATTTTGCCTGTAACAGCGCTTGCTGCCGCAACAGCAGGGCTTGCCAGATAAATCTCGGATTTTACATGTCCCATACGTCCTACGAAATTACGGTTTGTAGTGGATACGCACCGCTCACCTTCAGCGAGAATACCCATATAGCCTCCCAGACAAGGGCCGCAGGTAGGAGTGCTGACAATGGCGCCTGCCTCAATAAAAATCTTAAGCAGTCCCTCTTCCATTGCCTGCATATAAATTGCCTGGGTTGCAGGAATTATGATACAGCGCATTCCCTTTGCGATATGTCTGCCCTTTAATACTTTTGCCGCAGTGCGCAGGTCGTCTAAACGTCCGTTAGTGCAGGAACCGATTACCACCTGGTCAATGGCGATATCATCCATCTCGCGAATCTCATCAATGGTATGTGTATTTTCCGGCAGATGAGGGAAAGAAACGGTAGGACGCAGGGTACTTAAATCAATGGTGTACTCCTCATCATAAACAGCGTCCTCATCTGCCTCATAAATCTTATAGGAACGGCTGGAATGCTCTTTCATATACTCTTCGGCCAGGGCATCCACTGGGAAAATACCGTTCTTGCCGCCCGCCTCGATTGCCATATTGGCAATGGTGAATCTGTCATCCATAGTGAGATATTGAATGCCTTCTCCCACAAACTCCATGGATTTATATAATGCACCGTCCACGCCAATCATGCCGATGATATGCAGAATCACATCCTTGCCGCTGACCCATTCGGACGGCTTGCCCACAATATGAAAACGGATGGCGGAGGGCACTTTAAACCATGCCTTTCCGGTAGCCATTCCGGCTGCCATATCCGTACTGCCCACACCAGTGGAAAAAGCACCGAGAGCGCCATAGGTACAGGTATGGGAATCTGCTCCGATAATCACGTCGCCTGCCACCGTCAGACCTTTCTCAGGAAGCAGTGCATGTTCAATTCCCATCTCACCTACTTCAAAGTAATTGGTAATCTCATTGCGTTTTGCAAATTCTCTCACACATTTACAGTGCTCTGCAGATTTAATATCCTTATTGGGTACAAAATGGTCGGGAACCAGCGCGATTTTATCTTTATCAAATACACCATCCACTTTCATCTTGTCCATTTCCTTAATTGCCACGGGGCTGGTAATATCGTTGCCCAGCACAAGGTCAAGATTTGCTTCAATTAACTGTCCTGCTTCTACCTTGTCCAGACCGGCAGCCGCAGCCAAAATCTTCTGTGTCATTGTCATTCCCATGCTAATATCCTCCAAAAAAAATCTGTCTCAAAACTATTTTTAATCATATCACAGATTAAAACATTTTGAAACAGATATTTTTTATCCTGTTTTTATTGTTACCGTTAAAACTCTGTATCGTACCAGATGGTAGTGACTTTGAAGAGGTCACCGTCAATTTCCACGGTCATTTTGCCGCCCTGCAGTTCTGTGAAGCTCTTGGCTATCGCCAGTCCCAGACCGCTTCCCTCGGTATTGCGGGAGGTATCTCCTCTGACGAAGCGGTCAGTCAGTTCTTCTGCATTGACATAAATTTCATCCGCTGTAATATTTTTCAGGGTGATAATTACTTTATCCGCTTCCACACTCCCCGCCACATATACTCTGGTTCCGGGCAGGGCGTATTTTGCAATATTTCCAAAGAGATTCTCGTAAATGCGGTATGTTCTCTGGCTGTCCAGGGACAGTATCACTTTCTCCTCAGGAAGGTTCATTCGCAAATCCAGATTGGAAGCTTCCAGTTTGTCTGTCATCTCGAAAGAAACCTGTTTAATGAGATTTATGATATCCACATCCATCAGATTTAATGTCATGTTGTGGGAATTTGCCTTGCTCACTTCAAACAAATCCTCAATTAATACTTTCAGGCGCAGGGATTTGCGTTCCAGAGTATTGAGATATTCCTTTCTTTTCTCTTCAGACAAATTCTCACTTTTAAGCAAATCAATATAAGTGATAATTGCTGTCAGGGGCGTCTTCAAATCATGGGATACGTTGGTAATCAATTCCGCTTTCATACGTTGGCTTTTGACCTCCTCTTCCACTGCTGTCTTGAAACCGTTCTGTATGCGTAGCAGTTGTGGCTTGAACGGCTCAAACACACCCAAATCATCGGTAATCGTCACATTCAGATTACCCTGTGCCATCTCATTGGTTGCCGCCAGTAACAGACCATATTTTCTCTGTAAGTCACTGATATATTTTCGGAGTATAAAATAAAGCAATATGGAATAAACCATCACTATACCAAAACCACCAAACCACAGGCTGCTGATAAAAAACAGAACTACTGCATTTATCAGAACCACCTTGATAATCAGTTTATGGGCGTTGCGGGTCACATCAAAATGGCTTACACTGTCATAAACCCCCATTACTTTGGCTTTGATAAAGGGGAAAAACCGATAAATAAGGCTGCGGGTTTTGATATATTCTTTGATACCTATGGTGCGGATATCCCGCAGATTAATCCCTATAAACCAGCCGCCGAAAAACATCAATGTCAATGCCGCAATATTCAACAGCACAACAAGAAATTGTGCGTCGCTTCCGGTAAACCATTGTCTCAATGCCTGCGCAGCCGTTTCCTCCGCTACGGATGACATCAGCATCACAGACAGCTCACATGAGCCACAGACCCAGACAAAAGCCAGTGCCACTGTTACTTCCAAAACCATATGAAGCAGCTTGCTTCCGGATAATATTTTACTTCCAGGTGACAGGAAAAATCCTCCTGCCAGAACAAGGAAAAACAGTGCAAAAAACAATACACCCACTCCTGCGTCCGCATAAGCAAAATAGTCGTAACTATTAACATGGTAAGCAGCATCTCTCAGAGGAAGCCAGCCTTCGGTTACAATTTTTTCCCATTCCGTATCTGTCACACGATAAGTAATCAGACAGTTTTTAGGTGTTTTCACTGAAAAAAAGTTATTATCCAGAAAAGGACAAAGCTGTAACAGATGATTGTCTCTACCCGCCTCATTGGCATTCTTGCGTATTTTAAAGGTATCCTTTCCCACAACATGCCCGTCAACAGAAAAGTTACCCAGTTCATCATACCGGTAGGTCAGCAGAAATACCAGATTCTGCGGGTCTTCTTCCTCCGTATAATTAGAAACCACCTCGCCGGTTGTCAAATCCTCTATCCGGTAGTCAAATGTCTTGTTTAAATTCGTGAAATTACTCTCTAATTCGGAAAAATACTCATTAAACCTGCCAATATCCTCGGATATGTTACTCCATTCATCATAAGACACATTCTCATGGTTCGATTCATCCCAGTAGCTTTCATCTATTCCACTGTCGGTGGTTTCCTCCAAAAGCCCCAGTGTCTCTATCCATTCCTTTCCTTCCCTGGGCTCCAGATAAAGCTGGGCATATGTGAGGACTTCCGGATTATCCCGGACATACAAGTCCCGGTATAACAGATAATTACTTTCACACAACCACTTAATTGTCATTTCATTTTCTAAAGGGGAATCCTGAATCAGCTCCACCTTATTTTGAAAATATCCATAGGTTGCGGTATAAATACAGGCGGCAATTAAGGAAATAATAATTCCCCACCGTATCCAGCGATATTTTTTGGGTTCCAAAGTCTCTTTTCTTTTCACACTTTTCCTCATTTCTTTGTTGGACTATTGCTTTTCAATTTTATATCCGACACCCCATACCACTTTTAAATACTTCGGATTTTTGGGGTCAATTTCGATTTTTTCACGGATATTTCTCACATGTACCATAATGGTATCGGTATTTACCGCCTTTTCATTCCAGATGCGCTCATAAATCTCATCGGCTGAAAATACCCTTCCCGGACTTTTTATCAGAAGCTGTACAATTTTAAACTCCATGGGCGTAAGCTTCACAGGCTCTCCGTCCACACTCACTTCCACCGTATCTTCATTTAACTCCAGTCCTCCGATGGTATAAATATGTTCTTCCCCTGCGTCATTATGCACTGCTGACAGATATTTGGAATATCTGCGCAGATGGGAATTTACCCTTGCCAGCAGTTCCAGCGGCGTGAAGGGCTTTGTCACATAATCGTCCGCCCCCATATTTAATCCCATGATTTTATCTACCTCTTCTGATTTTGCGGACAGCATAATCACCGGAAACTCATAGTTCATCATGCGCAGCTTCATCAGCATGGTGACGCCATCCATAACAGGCATCATGATATCCACGATTGCCAGATGGATTTCCTGCTTTTCTATCACTTCCAGTCCCTGCTTTCCATTTGCAGCCTGGAATACCTCATATCCCTGATTTTTTAAATAAATTTCCACTCCTTCCCTGATTTCCTTGTCATCCTCTACAATCAGTATATTTATATTCCCTTCCATCTCAAGTCCTCATCTTTCTCATTTTGTTTGGCAGTATTTAATAGTTCTGAATAGTTACATTATATAAATGAACTGCCCATTGTGCAACTTATAATGGAATACTCTTTAATAATGCAAACACTTTGTCCCCCATCATATAACCTGCACCTACAAATACAAAATTCCAGACAATAATGCCCAGAGTGGAACTGACAATGTATTTCCCAAGCTGCATCTGCAGTACTCCTGCCGGAATGGATATCAGGGTTCTAAGCACAGGTAACAGTTTTGCCACAAACACCCCGATACAGCCTTTTTCCTGAACCCACCGGATATTTCGCCTGACTGCTTCTTCCTGCCTGGGAAAGCGTCTGATATATGCCTTCAAAAAGACTTGTCCACCTTTTTTGCCCACTGCATACAAAATCAGACTTCCGGAGAGTCCGGCAAGGACAGTAATCACCATCACCCAGAAAAAACTGATTTTACCGTTCGCCGCCATAACCCCGGACAGGGGCATAATCACTCCCGCCGGAAAACCGGGCAGATTCATATATTCCAGTAACACGATTATAAAAATGGCAACTGCACCATACTTTGTAAAAAACTCAGTCAAGATTGTAATATCCATTCCACCAACACCGTCCTTTGGTCCTTTTCGTTTCTATTTTCTACAATTATATCCGGTAAAAATAAATGAAATACACTTAAAAAACCTAAGAAAATCTAAAAAGTGGGTAAGAAAAAAGGGAAGAGACCCAAAGCCTCTTCCCTTTTTATAGATATTATACAGAAATTAGTTGTTAATCAACTTATCTTCTTCATTGTTCCAGCTATAGAGCTTACGAATCTCTTCGCCTACCTTCTCAGCAGGATGCTCGGAAGCAAGCTTTCTCATAGCCTTGAAATGTACCTGTTTGCCTGCAGGAGACATATCCAGCAGGAATTCTTTTGCAAAAGTACCATCCTGGATATCGCTTAATATCTTCTTCATGGCTTTCTTGGTATCCTCAGTGATAAGCTTGGGCCCGGTGATATAATCACCATACTCAGCGGTATTGTAAATAGAATATCTCATTCCTGCAAAACCGCTCTGATAAATCAAATCAACAATCAGCTTCATCTCATGAATACACTCAAAGTATGCGTTTCTCTCATCATAGCCTGCCTCAACCAGAGTCTCAAAACCAGCCTGCATCAGTGCACAGACACCACCACACAGAACTGCCTGCTCACCAAAAAGGTCAGTCTCGGTCTCGGTACGGAAAGTAGTTTCCAGTACACCTGCTCTTGCTCCGCCGATACCAAGTGCATATGCAAGCGCAATATCCTGTGCCTTACCGGTAGCATCCTGCTCCACTGCAATCAGACAAGGAACACCTTTTCCTGCCTGGTACTCGCTTCTTACAGTATGTCCGGGGCCTTTGGGTGCAATCATGGTAACATCTACATCAGCAGGAGGTACAATACATCCGAAATGGATATTGAAACCATGTGCAAACATCAGCATATTGCCTGCTTCCAGATTGGGTTCAATATCATTCTTGTAAAGCTCTGCCTGTTTCTCGTCGTTAATCAGAATCATAATGATATCAGCGCGCTTTGCAGCCTCTGCTGCTGTATAAACTTCAAAGCCCTGTGCCTCAGCCTTCGCCCATGACCTGGAGCCTTCATACAGACCGATAATAACGTGACAACCGGAATCCTTCAAATTCAGTGCATGAGCATGACCCTGGCTGCCGTATCCTACTATAGCAATCGTCTTGCCCTCTAACATAGAAAGATTACAGTCTTCCTGATAAAAAATTTTAGCCATTTTTCTTTTCCTCCACATTGTTTTTTTATAACTGATAGGTTACCCTAGAGCTAACAAATTTTATAGCATGGTAATGTTCTGGGCGCCGCGTCCCAGACCTGCGATACCGGTTCTGGCAAGCTCCAGAATCTCATACCCATCCAGAAGTGCAATAAACGCATCAATCTTATTCTGGTCACCGATAAGCTCAATAATCAGACTCTCCGGCGCCACATCAATGATGCTGGCACGGAAAATATCTGCCATGGAAATAATTCCCTGACGTCTGTCTGCCTCTACCTTCACTTTAATCATCACAAGCTCACGGTACACACTTGACTCCGGTTTCAGTTCCTTGATATCACGGACATCCACCAGTTTGCCAAGCTGCTTCTCAATCTGCTCTAAAATCTCATCATCACCGGAAGCGACAATGGTAATTCTGGAGTATCTGGGGTCAGCCGTAACACCTGCTGTGATACTTTCAATATTATAGCCACGTCTGGAAAACAGACCTGAAACCCTGCTGAGTACACCGGCAGTATTATCTGCCAATACCTGAAATACTTTCTTCTGCATATTTATACATACCTTTCACTTCATATCCTCTAACTACTAAATATAGCAATTCCATTCCGACTTGTCAACTGTCGTTCTCCATACATTTGGCAAGCGCCAGCGTTCCTGTTCTCGCCACTTCCACAATGCTTACCGACTGTAACATAGTGATTAAGAGTCTGGTACGCTCCGGTGTATCACATATCTGCAGCATCATGTAATGCCTGGACATATCCACCATATCCGCATTCATCAGTTCACATACTTCCATGATATCCCGGCGGTTGTTTTTGTTGTATTTTACTTTTACCAGCATCAGCTCTCTGGTGATACACTGCTGCTCCTCGTAAGTTTTTACTTTGATGACATCCAGCTTTTTGTTCAACTGCTTCTCAATCTGCTCAATGGTACGCTCATCACCACCGGACACAATTGTCATGCAGGAAACGCTGGCATCGTCCGTCTCGCCAACGGCAAGGCTGTCAATATTATAACATCTTCTGGAAAAAAGTCCGGCAACCTTACAGAGTACACCGGAACGGTTCTCCACTAATACGGAATAAATTCTTTTTTTCATGTTTACCTCCATGCGCACACGTTTTTTGTGCATTTTTTACTTTACAAGGTCCATGGGGTCAATCAGACACTCTAACAAAACAGACTTGTCTTCTTTCAGGAAAGTGTCAATGATTTCATCACATTTTTCCATATCATGCAGCCGCAGAAAAGGAATGTCGTATGCGGCTGACAATTTTTCCAAATCAGGGCTTCCCGACAGGTCAACCACAGAATAATTGTCCTTATATGTAAAATGCTGATACTCCCGCACCATGCCCAGATAATTATTCTTAAGTACAATAATTTTTACCGGAACATTGTGCTGTCTGATGGTTGCAAGCTCCATCATGGACATCTGGAAAGAGCCGTCTCCACATACGGCGATAACCTGCTTTGCGGGTGCCGCAAGCTTCGCGCCCATTGCCGCAGGAATGGAATATCCCATGGTTCCCATGCCGCCGGAGGTCAAAAATCTTCCCTGTTTTACAATGTGGTATCCGCAGGACCAAATCTGGTTCTGCCCCACATCTGCAACATAGATGCCGTCCTCTTCCATCTTTTCAGAAAGTTTTGTGATAAACGCTGCCGGGTCCACATACTCAGGATTGGGCACACGTTTCTTCTCCATGGTATCCCGATAAGTGCCCAGGGTGTCCAGCCATTCCTCACAGTTACATACAAATTCTTCTTTGGCTAAATCCTGGAAAATATATTTCGCATCTCCTACCAGAGGAATGGTAGGACCTGCATTCTTGCCAATCTCCGCAGGGTCCACATCAATATGAACCAAAACCTTGCCTCTGGTTATCAAATCCGGCTGGCTGATGGCTCTGTCTGCCACGCGCGCCCCCACCATAATAATTAAATCCGCTTCATT
>CAZRZM010000030.1:0-23121 GCA_964604575.1 uncultured Acetatifactor sp. | reverse complement strand
CTCTGCCAGCAAGGCAAGTTCGGACATGCTGGTGAAAGCATATATGGACACCTATAAGTTCCCGGCGAACATCACTAACTGCTCCAACAACTACGGACCTTACCAGTTCCCGGAGAAGCTGATTCCGCTGATTATCAACAACGCATTGCAGGGAAAGAAGCTTCCGGTATATGGTGACGGCAAAAATGTGCGTGACTGGCTGTTTGTGGAGGACCACGCAAAAGCGATTGATATGGTGCAGGAGCAGGGAAAGCTGTTTGAAACCTACAATATCGGCGGACACAATGAAAAACAGAATATTGAGATTATCAACATTATTATAGAAACTTTACAGGAGATGCTTTCCGATGACGACCCCAGAAAAGCACTGGTAAGCAAGGACTTAATCACTTATGTGGAGGACCGCAAGGGGCATGACCGCAGGTATGCCATTGCACCGGACAAGATTAAGGCAGAGATTGGCTGGTATCCGGAGACTATGTTTAAAGAAGGTATCCGCAAAACCATAGCCTGGTTTTTTGAGAACGAGGACTGGATGAAAAATGTTACCAGCGGTGATTACCAGAAATATTATAATGAGATGTATGAGCAGTAACACGCATCTGAAACAGCAGGAGAAATAAGTAAATGGAACAGAGCAGGCAAAAATATGTATGGATAAAAAGAATTAGTATTTTTATCATGGCATATGTATGCCTGCTTTCTGTAAATAAGCTGAGTTTTCTTGTGGGAAACACCCATCCTTTCTATGGAGTGGGGCTGTTTGGGTACAATATCTGGGCGGCAGCGGGCTATATGGTGCTGCTTGTTCTGTGGAAGAGAGTTTTGCAGAGAAAAGACAGAAGGCTGCATGTGGTGTCAGGTGTGATGGGAGTACTGGCTGCGGCGGCTGTTGTATATGGAACCTATGCCCACTTTGTCAACGATATTTTTACGGATGCGGGCACGGTGTTTTTGCAGTTCGGACTGATTCTGGGGATTGCACTGGCAACAGCCCCTTTGTCGGAAGAACTTTTTCTTTTTTTTGACAGAGTAAACAACTGGTGTGGGCGGAAAACGGAGATTGCCCCAAAGCCTTTTCTTTATTTTCTGTTTGTCTGGGCAGTTCTTTTCTTATTCTGGATTCCTATGTTTCTGGCAAACTGGCCGGGAAATTTTATATATGATGCGAAATACCAAATCAGCGAAAGTCTGACTGGCGACTATTCTACTCATCATCCGTTGATACACACACTGTTAATGAGTGGAGCCTATAAGCTGGGACAGCGTATGGGAAATGTGTCGGCAGGTTTCCAGTTTTACACGCTTTTTCAGATGCTGGTTCTCTCCAGTGCATTTGCATTTTTGGTGTATTATTTCTATCAGAAAAGAGTGTCCCGGTGTATCCGGGTGGGAACACTTTTGTGGTTTGCGCTGTTCCCCATACATGGCATGTTTGCCATCACAGCCACCAAAGATGTGCTGTTTGCGGCATTTTTTCTATATATGATGGTATTTCTGGTGCGGCTTGTATTTGACAAAGAGCAGTTTTGCTGGCATAGTTATGTGGGACTCCTTGGAAGCGGTATCCTGTCCATGCTCTTTCGGAACAATGGCGTATATGCCATTGTGGCAGGTGGAATTTTGATTGCTGTACTCACAAAGGGATGGAAGAAGAGGCTGCTGCTTATCGGACTGGTGACGGCTATGTTCTGTGGCTGTCATATCGGCAATCAGTTGTTTATTAAAGCCACCAGGGCAGGAAGCAGTGACACATATCGGGAGACCATGAGCGTACCTCTGCAGTGTCTTGCCAGAGTGGCGTGTTACCACAGGCAGGAGATGAATGAGGAGGATTATGGGGAAATCTGTTCCTATATTCAGGAAGAGGATATTAGCAATTACAATCCGTACAATGCGGATTTGATAAAAAATAATGCCGACGAGGCTGCCCTGCGTTCCAATACTGTGAACTTTTTCAAGCTGTGGGCAAAGGTGGGGCTTCAGTTTCCGGGAGAGTATCTGGAGAGTATTATTACCAACACCATGGGATACTGGTATCCGCTGGACAGGGGCGATTATGTTGTGATGGGAATTTCATTGTATCACACCCTGATAGGAACGGAGGAAGAGATTGTAAAGCATTCTTACTTTCCGGCGGCAGAGAAAATATATAATTACTTTTTCCATGAAGAAAATTATAAAAAGACACCGCTTCTGGGTTATCTGTTCCGGGCGGATTCTTACGTCTGGCTGCTTATTTATCTTATAGGCTGGGCGGTGTACAGAAAGCAGAGAGCCATCGGGAAAGTGGCGGTTATCCCGCTGTTGTATCTGGGTACTTGTTTTCTGGGTCCTACGGTGGCACTGCGGTATGTTTATTGTCTTGTGGTACTGGCGCCGCTGTTCGTGTATCTGATTCTGAATGGTGACAAAAAGATAGAAGTAGAAATAGATTAGGAAAGATGGGAGAGAAGACAGATGAAAGGAATTATTTTAGCGGGAGGTTCGGGAACCAGACTTTATCCTCTGACAAAGGCAATCAGCAAGCAGATTATGCCGGTGTATGACAAGCCGATGATTTATTATCCGCTGTCCACCCTGATGCTTGCAGGCATAAAGGAAGTATTGATTATTTCCACACCCAGGGACCTTCCGGTGTTTCAGGAGCTGCTGGGAGATGGAAAACAGCTTGGCATGGAGATTGTCTACGCTGTCCAGGAGTATCCCAGAGGACTGGCAGATGCCTTTATCATTGGTGCGGATTTTATCGGCAGCGACCGCGTGGCACTGGTTCTGGGAGATAATATTTTTTATGGGCAGAGCTTTTCCAGAGTGCTCAGGGAAGTGGCAGCCAGAGAGAAAGGCGCTACTATTTTCGGCTACTATGTGCGTGACCCCAGAGAGTACGGCGTGGTGGAATTTGACGAAAACGGAAAGGCATTGTCCATTGAGGAAAAACCGGAGAATCCCAAAAGCAATTATGCCGTGCCGGGACTTTATTTCTATGATAATAATGTGGTGGAGATTGCAAAGAATGTCAAACCCTCCGCAAGAGGTGAGATTGAAATTACCAGCATTAACAATGAGTACCTCCGAAGAGGAACCCTGCATGTGGAGACTCTGGGACGTGGTTTTGCATGGCTGGATACGGGTAATCACGATGCGCTTCTGGACGCTTCCGATTTTGTGGCAGCTTTTCAGAAGAGACAGGGCTTATACATTTCCTGTATTGAGGAGATTGCCTTTAAGAGAGGCTTTATAGACAGAGAGCAGCTTTTGAAGCTGGCAGAGCCTTTGATGAAAACAAACTATGGTAAATATCTGGTAGAGGTAGCAGATGGATTATAAATTGCGTAAAATGGCAATTCTGGCTTCCATGGCGGTGATTCTTCTGGTGGCGCTTCTGGTGCTGGTTCCCAATATGCGTAATCAGCAGGAGTCCGGCAAGAACAATCAGGCAAATTCTGCCCAGGAGAGTCAGAATGGACAGGAATTCGACGGACTTTCGTCCGAAGAGGAAAATGAAATAGAGAATGCGCAGATTGGTAATGATTTGTCCGCTTTTTTGAAGGATAACACTTTTTTTGATGAAGAGGTAAATCCTATTCTGGAGGCGGCGAAAAATAACAGTAACCGTCTTTCTTTGCTGATGACTTCCGTGGAGAAGGATTTGCGTATCCAGATTGTGGATACGGAAGGAGTTCCGGTGGAGGGAGAGAGTTTTTTTGTATCTCTGGACGGTAAAGGCGAGTACAAAGATTTGGACAAGGACGGTATTATTTACATTGGGGATTTGGAAGCAGGCGAGTATTATGTGGAGCTGCTGCCCATAGAAGGATACCGGGTTCCGGTGAATGAAACCAGAATACGGGTTAAGGACAAGGTGGAGTATCTTGCCATTGAGGACATTTCCCTTCTGATTAAAACCGAGGACGAGGTGGATGCCGAGGCGGAGGATACCGGAATACAAGGTGCTTTAGAGGATGCCGATAAATCAGAGATTAAAAGGTTGCAGGCAATCAGCGGCAGTAGTAAAATTGGCATTGATGTCTCCAAATGGAATGGAGATATCGACTGGGATAAGGTCAAAAATACCGGAGTGGAATTTGCCATTGTCCGCGCAGGATACCGAGGCTCCCAGACGGGTGTCATTGTAGAAGACCCATATTTTCGGACGAATATGCATGCTGCCGCCGCTTCTGATGTGAAGACGGGTGTGTATTTCTTCACCCAGGCGACAAACGAAGTGGAAGCAGTGGAAGAGGCGTCCGCAGTGCTCAATCTCATTGCCGACTATCATCTGGATTATCCGATTTACATAGATACGGAGGGTGCCGGAGGCAATGGAAGAGCGGACGGTCTGGATGTGGAGACACGGACACTGGTCTGTGAGGCTTTCTGCCGTACCATTGAAAATGCAGGATATACGGCGGGTGTTTATGCCAGCCGCAACTGGTATAATAATAATCTGGTTACAAGCCGTCTGGAGAAATACAGTATCTGGCTGGCAGAGTACCGCAGTGTGCCGCTGTATCAGGGATACTATAAGATGTGGCAGTATACTTCCAAGGGCAAGATTGATGGTATTAAGGGTAACGTGGATATTAATATCAGTTATGAATAGCGTGAAAAGATTTTCTAAGGCTCGAAAGTACCTCGCCAAGAAAATCTAAGTTTCACGCCGAAAAACGCAAAAAACAGCGTTTTTCATTCTTATTTGAGTCGCAGTTAGGCTGTAACATAGGGTTAGCGTGAAAATATAAGAAAGGAATGATAATATGGGAAAGATTACAGTAGAAACATGTGAGATAGAGGGACTGAAAATTATTACGCCTACCGTCTTTGGGGACGCCAGAGGATATTTTATGGAGACTTATAATTACAATGATTTCAAGGAGGCGGGTATCCCGGAGGTATTTGTGCAGGATAATCAGTCTGCTTCCAGAAAAGGGGTTCTAAGAGGACTGCATTTTCAGAAGGAGTTTCCCCAGGACAAGCTGGTAAGAGCCATCAGGGGAGAGGTGTTTGATGTGGCTGTGGATTTGCGGGAAGGCTCCCCCACCTTTGGAAAGTGGCATGGAGTATTGCTTTCCGAGGAGAACAAGAAACAGTTTTTTGTTCCCAAGGGATTTGCCCATGGCTTTTTAGTGTTGTCGGACTATGCAGAATTTTGCTATAAATGTACGGAGTTTTATCATCCTGGTGATGAGGGCGGTCTGCTCTACAATGCTCCCGATATCGGTGTGGAATGGCCCATTCCCGAAGGAATGGAAGTAATTCTGGCGGACAGGGACACCAAATGGGGCGGACTTGAGGCTTATAAACAAGAGAGAGGCATCTGATTATGAAAATAAGTAAAAAGGGCGGCATCGCTTTGTTTGTCCTGCTTGCACTGTTGATGGCGGTAGTCATTGTGGCGCATGACAATCCGGGAGCGGACGCGCAGGAGGAATTGTTAAAAAAAGTGCTGTCCTGCGTGATGATTGTGTGTTCCTGCCTGATTTTTGCAAAATGGTATGATAAATTCACCGCGCTTCCAGTGGAATTGTTCCAGAACCGTCATTTAATATGGAAGCTTGCCAAAAATGATTTCAAGAAACGATATGCAGGCTCCTATATGGGTGTTGTATGGGCACTGGCACAGCCAGTGGTGACGGTGGGCATGTACTATATTGTGTTCGATAGAATTATGGGCAATGTGTCCCGTACCGAGGAAGCCCCCTTTGTGCTGTTTCTCACAGCGGGACTGGTTCCCTGGTTTTTCTTTAACGAGGCACTGAACAATGGTACGAATGCGCTCAGGGAATACGACTATCTGGTGAAAAAAGTGGTATTTAAGATAAGTATTCTGCCCATTATCAAGATTATTGCGGCAACCTTTATTCATGTTTTCTTTGTGGCGATTCTTTTGGTGGTGGCGGCCATTTATGGTTATTATCCCACTATCTATACTATCCAGTTGGTGTACTACAGCATCTGTCTGTTTATATTTGTGCTGGCGCTTAGTTATACCACTTGTGCAGTGGTGGTATTTTTTAAGGATTTATCACAGATTATCAATATTGGTCTCCAGATTGGTATGTGGGCAACGCCGATTCTCTGGGATATGAGTGCACTTTCTCCCACCTGGCAGGTGATTGTGAAAATCAATCCCCTGGTATATATTGTCAATGGATACCGCAGTGCCATTTACAAGCAGGAGTGGTTTTTCCAGGACTTTTTCTCCACCATGTATTTCTGGATTGCCACCATAGTCTTGTTTGGAATAGGAGCACTGGTGTTTAAGAGACTGAAAGTGCATTTTGCGGATGTACTCTAAAAAGGAATGAAGATTTTCTAAGTCAGCACGGAGGTTGTTGTGGAAGCAGGCGAAAAGAAGATAACAGAAGAAAAAAATGCAGAGCGTGAGATTGCCATTGAGGTGAAGGATGTCCAGAAGGTTTATAAGCTTTATGACCGTCTGCGGGACCGTATGAAGGAAGCTTTCGGAATTGGCAAAAAAGTCCACAAGTTACATTATGCCTTAAATGGCGTGAATCTGAGTATTTACAAGGGAGAGACGGTGGGAATTATTGGAACCAATGGTTCCGGGAAATCCACGATTCTAAAAATTATTACCGGTGTATTGACTCCCACATCGGGAGAGGTTCACGTTAACGGGCGTATCTCAGCGCTTCTGGAGCTGGGGGCAGGATTTAACCAGGAGTATAACGGAATCGAAAATATTTATCTCAACGGAACTATGATGGGCTTTTCGGAAAAAGAGATTGAGGTGAAGCTGCCTTCCATTTTGGAGTTTGCGGATATCGGGGATTATGTCTATCAGCCGGTGAAAACTTATTCCAGTGGTATGTTTGTACGACTGGCTTTTGCAGTGGCAATTAATATTGAGCCTGAAATTCTGATTGTGGATGAGGCATTATCCGTGGGCGATGTATTTTTTCAGGCGAAATGTTACCATAAATTTGAGGAATTTAAAGAGATGGGCAAGACCATCGTATTTGTAAGTCATGATTTAAACAGTATCAGCAAATACTGTGACAGAGTATTTCTCTTGAACAAAGGAAATCTTCTGGGAGAGGGCAGCCCCAAGGATATGATTGACGCCTATAAGCGTGTGCTGGTGGGACAGTATGAGCTGCCGGAGACTTCCCCGGATATGGATTTGCTGGAGGATGCGGGTGTGCAGGCGGCGGCACATGGACAGAACCCCGATGTTCAGGAATACGGCACAATGCAGGCGCGTATTGTGGATTATTATCTTACAGACGATAAGGGACTGCGCACACTGGCAGTGTTAAAGGGCAGTGAGTATACCATGCACATGACGGTGGAGTTTACCGACCATATTCCGGCGCCTATTTTTGCCCTTTCCCTGAAAAACGTGCAGGGAACGGAGATTACCGGAACCAATTCCATGATTGAGAGGGCTTTTCTGGACTGTGGGGAGCCGGGGCAGAAAAAAGAGATTACCTTTACCCAGAGAATGACTCTGCAGGGAGGGGAATATTTGATTTCCCTGGGAGTAACAGGATATCGGGGGGATACCTTTGAAGTGTACCACAGATTATATGATGTGATTAATGTGACAGTTGTGTCGGATAAAAACACCGTAGGATTTTATGATATGGAGTCCACTGTGGTGGTGAAGGATGTAGTGTGAAGAGAAGTTCTAACTGCCTCTGGCAGTTTTTGCTCGCAGCAAAGGCTGCTTCGCAAAGAACTTCTAAAGCTTCACACCGAAGAATGCCCAAAGTATGGGCATTCTTCATCCGGATTTGAGATTCCGCGGAGCAAAACCATGGAGATTAGAATGAGAGGAAGCATGGAAAAGATAGAATATATCGGCAGGGTTTTACTGGATTATACAAAATATCCCGGAGAAGATTTTTACTGTGACGGTGCAGTGGAGGATGAACTGCTTTCCATCGCAAAGGATATGTCACCGGCAGAATTTGAACGGGTAATCGGTGAGAAGAAGAACTGGCCCGTTTTGTATCATTTGTCCCCACTGCGGGAAAATATTGTGGACTGGATTCCCATGGACAAGACCGCGAAGGTGCTGGAAGTGGGCAGCGGGTGCGGTGCCATTACCGGTGCGCTTGCGCGCAAAGCAGGCAGTGTCACCTGCGTGGATTTGTCCAGAAAGCGGAGCATGATTAATGCGTACCGTCACAGAGAAAGTGATAATATCACCATTCATGTGGGCAATTTTAAAGATATAGAACCTGCCCTTTCAGATGATTATGATTATATCTGTCTGATTGGTGTGTTTGAATACGGACAAAGTTATATCGGAGGCAACACCCCCTTTGAAGATTTTCTGAATATCCTGATGCCCCATATGAAGAAAGACGGCAGAATTGTGATTGCCATTGAAAATAAATATGGACTGAAATATTTTGCGGGATGTAAAGAGGACCATCTGGGAACTTATTTTGGCGGCATTGAGAACTATGCCGACGGCGGTGGTGTGCGTACCTTCAGTAGAAAAGGACTGGAGCGTATTTTTCGGAAATGCAATGTAGGGGAGTATCATTTTTATTATCCTTATCCCGATTACAAATTCATGCACACCCTTTACAGTGATGAATATCTACCCCGGAAAGGGGAATTATCCGATAATATGCGGAATTTTGACGGAGACCGTATGGTGCTCTTTGACGAGAAAAATGCTTTTGACGGTATGGTGGAAGACGGACTTTTTTCCGTGTTTTCCAACTCCTATGTGGCAGTTATCGGCGGGGCTTTTGATATCAAATATGTGAAATATTCCAATGACCGTGCACTTGAATACGCCATCAAAACAGAGATTTTGCAGGAAAATGGTGTGAAAAAGGTGCGCAAATATCCCATGTCGGAGGCTGCCCGTGAGCATGTGCGCGGTATGGAGCTTGCCTATGAGAATCTGAAACAGAGGTATGAGGGTGGCAGGCTGGAAATTAATAAATGTAATCTGGTGGAAGACGGGGACCTGCTGTACGCAGAGTTTGAGTTTGTGGAAGGAATGTCCCTGCTGGAGTGCATGGATGAATGTATGCAGAGGGAGGACATCGAGGGATTCCGGAAGCTTTTTAAGGAATATGTGGAGCGGATTGGATACAACAGCGATAGTCCGGTATCTGATTTTGATATGATTTTCGGCAATATTCTGGTGCAGGGTGATATCTGGACCCTGATTGATTATGAGTGGACTTTCGGAAAACCCCTGGAAACCAGGGAACTGGCATTCCGCGCAGTATCCTACTATCTGCGGGATGATGCAAAGCGTGGCAAAATCTCTACAGACTGGATATATACGGAGCTTGGTATCACCGAAGCCCAGGCAGACCAGTATTGGGAGCAGGAAAAAGCTTTTCAGTTATTTATCAAAGGGGAACGCATGTCCATGGCACAGATGCGGGATTTGATTGGATGCAGACTGATGGTGCCCCAGAACTGGATGGAACATTATGGGGACGGTGATGGTAACCGGGTACAGATTTATGAGGACACTACGGGAGAGGGTTACAGTGAGGAGAAATCCTATTTTGTCCGGGAGGCGTATCAGGGAGATAACCGTATTGAACTGGAGCTTTCTGTAAGCGGGGATGTGCGGATGCTTCGTATTGACCCTGCCATGGATTCCTGCATGGTGAAAATCCGGGAGATGACTTTTAACGGAGTCAGGGTTCCCATGGAAAAGAGGAAGCTTCTTATAGTGAATGGACGCATTGTAAAGCCGTCGGATAAAGAGACAGAAAAATACTGCCCCAGCATGGTGTTTCCCACAACGGACCCCAATATCAATATTGACTTGACACAGCTTGACAGACAGGCTGAAAATGTGCTTCGTGTACAGATGGACATTGTACGCATTCCCCTGAATATTGCAGAGGATATGGCGGGGGCGGTGAAGAAGCTGATATGATGTTACAATATAAATTTGGAGAAAAAGTATGTCCGATAGAGAAAAAGAGGTAATAACAAACAGTATCAGGACGGCTGCGGCAGATGCCGGGCAGCCCTCCTGGCAGGAGCTTTATGAGGCGGAGCATATCAAATGTGCCGACCTGGCAGGCAGAGTGGCAGATTTGGAAGCCAAAAGCGAGGAGCTTGAGTGGAAACTGAACCGTATCAAAAACAATCCTCTCTGGAAATGTTCTCTTCCTGCCCGCAATGTAATGCACTGGGCAATCCGCCAGAAAGACAGATTAAAGAACTGTGGCGGTGTCAGGGGAGTTATCCATAAGCTGGGCTATAAAAAAAGAGAAAGGGAAGCCATGAAGCAGTTTGGAACGGAAAGCTTTCCAGGCCCGGAGCAGGCGGCGGCAGAGCGCGCCACTGTTTTCCCTAATATGGTAAAATTCAGTATTCTGGTGCCCCTTTGGAATAATAAGAGAGAGTTTCAGATAGAAATGCTGGATTCTGTCATGAACCAGACCTATGAAAACTGGGAGCTTTGTCTGGCAGACGGCTCAGACGCGGAACATGCCTATATCGGTGAAATCTGCCAGGAGTATGCCAGGAGGGCCAGAGGACGCATTGTATACAAAAAACTGGAAAAAAACGGCGGCATTGCGGGCAATACCAATGAATGCCTGAAGCTTGCCACCGGAGAATATATAGGTCTCTTCGACCAGGATGATATTCTGCATCCATCGGTGTTATATGAATATGCCAAGGCAATCAACGAGCAGGGGGCAGACTATCTCTACTGCGACGAGACCACTTTTAAGAGTGGTGACATCAACAAAATGCTGACGATGCACTTTAAGCCGGATTTTGCGCCGGATAATCTGCGCGCCAACAATTATATCTGTCATTTCAGTGTGTTTTCCAGAGACCTGCTGGATGGCAATGAACTGTTCCGTTCCAAATTTGACGGCAGTCAGGACCATGATATGATTCTGCGGCTGACGGACAATGCGCAGAAAATTGTCCATGTGCCCAGACTGATGTACTACTGGAGAAGCCATGCGGGCAGCGTTGCCTCCGGTATTGATGCCAAACCTTACGCCATTCAGGCGGCGAAAGGTGCGGTGGCAGAGCATCTGGAGAAGCACGGTATGCGCAACTTCCGTATCAGCTCCACCAGGGCATTTGAAACCATTTTCCGTATCCGCTATGAGATTATCGGAACGCCCAAAATATCTATTGTGATTGCCAATAAGGACCATGTGGAGGATTTGAGACGCTGTGTGACCTCCATTCTGGAGAAATCCACCTATGATAACTATGAGATTATTATTGTGGAAAACAATAGTACTACCCCGGAAATCAGGGAATACTATAGTGAACTGCTGGGTATTCCCTATGAAGAACACTCTGCTGGTATCCTGCACAGCGAAGACGGCAGAATCGCCATAGTCACCTACCGCGGAGCCTTCAATTATTCCGCTGTGAACAATCTGGGTGTCAGCCATGCAAAAGGAGAATATATCCTGCTGTTGAACAACGACACAGAGGTTATCACCGTCAACTGGATGGAGGAGCTTCTGATGTATGCCCAGCGAGCGGATGTGGGCGCAGTGGGTGCAAAGCTTTACTATGGTGACCGCACCATCCAGCACGCAGGCGTGGTTATCGGTCTGGGTGCCCACAGAACGGCAGGACATACCCACTATAAACAGCACAGACAGAATCTGGGTTACATGGGAAGACTCTGTTACGCCCAGAATGTCAGCGCAGTGACCGGAGCATGTCTGCTGGTGAAAAGGAGCCTTTATGAGGAAGTGGGCGGATTGGATGAAAGCTTCGCGGTTTCTTTAAATGATGTGGATTTCTGCCTGAAATTAAGAGAAAAAGGACTGCTAAATGTCTTTACCCCCTTTGCAGAACTCTTCCACTACGAATCCATTTCCAGAGGACTGGATGATGAGGGCGAAAAAGCCCAGCGCTATAACAAGGAATCCGAACAGTTCCGCAATCGCTGGAAAAAACAGCTCGCCCAGGGCGACCCCTACTACAACATAAACTTCTCCCTGGACAGAAGCGACTACTCCCTAAAAATCAATACGGATGATTGACGAATGCCACTTTTCATACAGAGAATTTTATGTTAAAATATTCGTTAGGCAGAAAATGAATTTCCAGGTTCTGCCAACAGAGTGTAGAGTATAGGAGGATGTTAAGATGGGTTTTATGGAAGAATTCAATAAATGGTTGACAGATGATTATTTTGACCAGAATACCAAGAACGAATTGCTGTCTATACGCAATAATGAGAGTGAAATTGAAGAACGTTTCTATAAGGAGCTGGAGTTTGGCACCGGAGGTTTAAGAGGTATTATCGGTGCAGGTACCAACCGTATGAATATTTACACTGTCCGCAAGGCGACCCAGGGACTTGCCAACTTTATTATCAAACAGGGCACCCAGGCAAAAGGTGTGGCTATCGCATATGACTGCCGCCGCATGTCACCGGAGTTTGCAAACGAAGCGGCACTGTGCCTGGCAGCCAATGGTATCAAGGCATATATTTTTGATTCTTTAAGACCCACCCCGGAACTGTCCTTTGCAGTCCGTAAGCTGGGATGTACGGCAGGTATTGTGGTGACGGCAAGCCATAATCCTCCTGAATATAATGGATACAAGGCGTACTGGGATGATGGTGCCCAGGTGACGGCGCCCAAGGATAAAGAGATTATCACAGAGGTCCAGAACATCACAGATTATCAGGATGTGAAGACCATGGATAAGGATGCAGCCATTGCGGCAGGTCTGTATGAAGTCATCGGTAAAGAGATTGATGATGCTTACATGGTGGAACTGAAAAAACAGATTATCCATCCCGATGTCATTGCCGAAATGGCAGATGATATCAAGATTGTGTATACCCCTCTCTGCGGAACAGGCAATGTGCCTGTAAAACGTGTTCTGGCAGAACTGGGCTTCAAAAATGTATATGTGGTGCCGGAGCAGGAGAATCCCGACCCCGACTTTACCACACTGGATTATCCCAATCCTGAAGACCCGAAGGCATTTACCTATGCCCTTCGTCTGGCAAAGGAAAAAGATGCGGATATCGTGCTGGCAACTGACCCGGATGCAGACCGCCTGGGTGTTTACGCCAAAGATACCAAGACCGGAGAATATGTGTCCTTTACCGGTAATATGTCAGGTATGCTGATTGCAGAGTATATCCTGCGGGAAAAAACAGCAACCAAAACCATGCCAGAGAACCCTGCGCTGGTTACTACCATTGTAACCACCAACATGACCCGTCCCATCACAGAGGCTTATGGGGTAAAACTTATCGAAGTCCTTACCGGATTCAAGTTTATCGGTGAGCAGATAAAACTGTTTGAGCAGACCGGAAGCAATCATTATGTGTTTGGTCTGGAAGAGAGTTATGGATGTCTGGCTGGTACCCATGCAAGAGACAAGGACGCCATTGTTGCGGTTATGTGCCTGTGTGAAGTGGCAGCGTACTGCAAGAAGCAGGGTAAGACTCTGTGGGATATGATGCTTGAGACATATGAAAAATATGGTTATTTCAAAGAAACCCAGTATACAATTACCTTAAAGGGTATCGACGGTTCCAGACAGATTGCGGAGATTATGGATAAGCTTCGCCAGAATCCGCCCACAGCATTCGGTGATTTGAAAGTACTCAAATTCAGAGATTACCAGAATGATGTAGTGCTGGATATGAATACCGGAGAGAAAACCACAACCGGATTGCCTAAGTCCAATGTTCTGTATTTTGAGCTGCCGGATGACAACTGGTGCTGTGCGCGTCCTTCCGGAACGGAGCCTAAGATTAAATTCTACATGGGTGTAAAAGGTAACAGCCTTGAGGATGCCCAGACAAAAGTGAATAAACTCACAGAAGATTTGAAAGCATTGGTTTAGATTAAGATAATTTGGAAATCGCTCTCTATTGGGCGATTTCCTTTTGTGAATAGGAAAATAGGGTTTGTTTGATATGGGCAAATGGAATGGGGCGAATCTGAAAAAAGCAATATATTACTTAAAGCGCAATGGACTTTCAGACACCTGGTATGCGGTAAGAGAGCGCAGCGGGAAGTCGGAAAGTGATTCTTACCGGTATGAAGCGCCTGCCGGAGAAGAACTGGCGCGGCAAAAAGAGACACCCTTGTCCTGGCAGGGGGTTATCAGTATTGTGGTTCCCACCTATGCCACTCCCGAACAGTATCTTCGGGAAATGATTGCTTCTGTGCAGCAGCAGACTTATCTCCACTGGGAACTGATACTGGCGGATGCCACAGAGGATGACAGTGTACAGAGGATTGTAGAGCAGTATACGGATGAACGAATCCGTTATATCCGGCTGGCAGAAAATGCCGGAATTTCCGAAAATACCAACCAGGCACTCAGACTGGCTAAGGGGGATTATATCGGACTGCTGGACCATGACGACGTGCTGACTCCCGATGCCTTATATGAGATGGCAGTGCAGATAGACAATGCGCTGAAAATGGGAGTGACTCCGGGATTTCTCTATTCGGATGAAGATAAATGCAGCAGTGACAGGAGCAGATATTATGAGCCTAATCATAAAGAAGATTTTAACCTTGATTTACTTTTGAGCAATAACTATATCTGCCATTTTCTGGTGATGGAAAGCGGACTGATAAAGGAACTGGGATTGAGAAAAGCATATGACGGCGCCCAGGATTATGACCTGGTTCTGCGGGCAGTGGGCAGGCTGATGGAGAACGACATTCCGTTAGAGAACAGAATTATTCACATTCCCAGAGTGCTGTACCATTGGAGATGCCACGAGGCATCCACAGCCCTTAATCCCATGAGCAAGCAGTACGCTTATACTGCGGGCAAAAGGGCACTGCAGGACTTTGCTGACCGGAGGGGCTGGAAGGTGGAAGCCTGCGATTTAAAGCATATGGGATTTTATACACTGGAATATACGGAACCCCTTTTTGTCTGCCGGAAGGATGTAGGCGCTGTGGGAGGCAGGGTTCTCTTGCATAAAAAGATAGTGGGTGGCAGATACACTGCCGATGGCAGGCTTATGTATGCCGGACTGCATGAAGCATACAGCGGATATTTAAACCGCGCCGTACTACAGCAGGATGCGGATGCCGTGGATTTGCGCTGTATCCGGGTACGAAAGGAATGCCATGCCTTGTTTGAAAAAATAGTGGGTGTGCCCTATATTACCAGGGGAGACCGGGATATTTTTGATGCGGACACACTGCCCGGAGGGACAGATGTGGCTGCGGCCAGCTTAAAACTGGGACAGGCTCTGCGGAAGGCGGGATACCGCATCCTCTGGCAGCCTTCTGTATCCGCACGGATAGGAAAGAGGTCATCATGAACCATATCACTGTGGTGATACCAAACTATAATGGAATCAAATATATGGAAGAATGCCTGCTGTCCCTGAAGAACCAGGTTCCCCGGACGCCTCCGTTTCATATTATAGTGGTGGATAACGGTTCCACGGATTCCAGTGACCGAATAGTGGAAGAGAAATTTCCGGAGGTGTCCCTGATAAAGCTTTCCGAAAACACCGGATTCTGCCATGCGGTAAATGTGGGAATCCGACAGGCACAGACTCCTTATGTGATACTTCTCAATAACGATACCAAAGTGGAACCGGAGTTTGTGAAAGCACTGTATGAGGCAGTTTGTAGAGATGAAAAAATTTTTTCCGTCAGTGCCCGGATGCTTATGTGGGACAGACCGGACCTGATAGATGATGCGGGAGACCGTTACTGTGTACTTGGATGGGCATATGGAAGAGGAAAAGGAAAGCCGGCGGAAAACTATAATGCTCCGGTGGAAATTTTTGCTGCCTGTGGCGGAGCCGCAATCTACCGCAAAGAATTACTGGAAAGAATTGGTCTGTTTGATGAGCAGCATTTTGCGTATCTGGAAGATATTGACATTGGTTACCGTGCCCGGATATATGGGTACCGCAGTGTTTATGAGCCGCGGGCAGGGGTGCTTCACTATGGCAGCGCCTCCACAGGTTCCCGCTACAATGCGTGGAAAACCCGGATGGCGGCGGCAAACAGTGTCTATGTTATCTGGAAAAATATGCCAGTTTTACAACTGATATGGAACCTTCCGTTTCTGCTGGCAGGTTTTTGCATAAAATTCCTATTTTTCTGTGGGAAGAGAATGGGAATACTATATCTGAAAGGACTGGGAGATGGATTGCAAAAAAGCTTTTCTTCCCGGGGAAGAAAGGCAAAAGTGCCCTTTCGCATACGGCATTTGGGGGAATATTTGCGGATACAGGTGCAATTATATGTCAATACCGTCCGAATTATTATGAAAGCTTAAGAATTAACTTCATAAATTCTTAAGTTGCAGAAGAAACAAGAATATTGTAAACTGATAACAGTTTCAAGGGAACTCATATCAACCGGGTGAGCTTATGATAAAAGATAACCAGAAAGTATTTAACAGACTGCTGGTCCTGCTGGACGCATCCATTACGGCAGTTTCCTTTATACTATCTTATATTATTAAATTTTATATTCTGCAGAACGGGCCCGGTGGAGGTGTCCTGCCCCTGACTGACTATATCAGGCTTCTGCTGTTCATTGTTCCCGGCTATATACTGTTGTATTACCGGTGCAATGTATATTCGCCAAAGCGGACAGTGCGTAAGAGGTTCGAGATATATGGAATTGTGCAGGCAAACACTGTCGGTATTGCTTCGCTGATTATTATATTATATATGATAGTCAAAGAAATTAACTATTCCCGTTCTGTCATGGTTATTTTTTATGTGGTAAATATCGTTCTTACATCCGGTTTCCGGGTAATTCTGAGAGACGGGCTCCGCAATCTGCGGAGAAAAGGATATAATTTAAAACACATTTTACTGGTGGGATATTCCAGGGCGGCGGAGGAATATATCAGCCGTATTCTTGATAATCCCCAGTGGGGATATGTGGTATGTGGTGTGCTGGACAATCACATTCCCAGAGGAACCACCTTTAAGGGTGTAAAAGTACTGGGCAGCATCGGTAATCTGGAAATTATTCTGCCGGAGAACAAAATGGATGAAATAGCCATCACACTTTCCCTGCAGGATTATGATATGCTGGAGAGTATTGTAGATATCTGTGAGAAATCCGGAGTGCATACCAAATTCATACCGGATTATAACAGTCTGATACCTACTAAGCCCTATACGGAGGATTTGCTGGGACTTCCGGTTATCAATATCCGTTATGTACCATTGACAAATACCGGCAATATGCTGATAAAACGTGTGGTTGATATTTTAGGTTCGCTGTTTGGAATTTTGATTACATCGCCGCTCATGTTTATGGCGGCGGTATTGGTGAAAGCAAGCAGTCCCGGACCCATTATATTTAAACAGGAACGTGTAGGGCTTCATAATAAGCCCTTTTACATGTATAAATTCCGAAGCATGGAAATACAAAGCCCCAGAGAGGAGAAAAAGGCCTGGACAGTGAAGGACGACCCCCGCGTTACCGGAATTGGCAAATTCCTCAGGCGCACAAGTCTGGATGAACTGCCACAGTTGTTCAATATTCTAAAGGGCGATATGAGTCTGGTGGGACCCAGACCGGAGAGACCTTTCTTTGTAGAGAAGTTCAAAGAGGAGATTCCCCGGTATATGGTGAAACATCAGGTCAGGCCGGGGCTGACCGGCTGGGCGCAGGTAAATGGGCTCAGGGGCGACAGCTCTATCAAGAAGCGTATCGAGTATGATATATATTATATTGAAAACTGGACGCTTGGATTTGACATTAAAATTATTTTCATGACTTTTTTCACAGGATTTATTAACAAAAACGCATACTAGTGTACTGGCATTGTCAGTGCACCAGAATATGCAGAGTAAGGAGAAGGAAAAAATGGCAACAAATTCCAATCAGAGAGGTACAACAGGAGCCGATTCCGGCAGGAAAATGACAGCAAAGCAGCGTGAGGCAAAGAAGAGAAAAAAAATTATTATTTTTACAGTGGAAATCATTGTAATTATTCTTATGCTTGCCGGGCTCTATGTAGTTATGACCCAGACCAATGACGAGGGACCAAAGTATACAGTGCTGGAGCCGGAGAAACTGGAGATTCCGGACCAGGTGGCAGAGAATGAAACCATGCAGGGTTATATGAATATAGCATTGTTTGGTGTGGATGCCTCTACGGACAGCCAGTTGTACAGTAAGAGCCGGAGTGACAGTATCATGATTGCAAGTATCAATATGGATACCGGTGATATTAAGCTTGTCAGTGTATACCGTGACACCTATCTGAATATTGGCACGGACGAATATATTAAATGTAACCATGCGTATTCCTACGGCGGTGCAGAGCAGGCTGTTAAGATGCTGAACATGAATCTGGATATGGACATCAAGAATTTTGTAACCGTAGGCTATCAGGGCTTAAGTGAAGTAATTGATGAACTGGGCGGTGTATATATTGATGTAGATTCTGAGGAGTTAAAGCATATTAACAATTATCAGATTGATATTGCCGAGAAGTTAAAATGTGATTATGTACCTGTAAGAGAGACCGGATATCAGCTTTTAAACGGTATCCAGGCAACTGCATACTGTCGTATCCGGTATACTGCCGGTGATGACTTTAAACGTGCAGCCCGTCAGAGAGAAGTATTAAAGGCGATTGAAGCCCAGGCAAAGAAGGCAAGTCCTGCTGCATTAACCAAAGCATTTAACAATGCCATCGACGATATTTATACCAGTCTGGACTCCAAGGATATTTTGGAACTGCTTGGCAAGATTGCGGATTACCGTATTGTAGAGGAAGCAGGATTCCCTGAGGAAAATATGAGAACAACTGCCAATATCGGTTCCAAGGGCAGCAGCGTTATCCCCTTAAATCTGGAGGATAATGTGGTATGGCTTCATCAGTTCCTTTTTGAAGATAAAGACTATAAGGTTACGGACAGTGTAAGGGAATACAGTCAGAAGATTGCTTCTGATACCACACCGTATATTAATAAGAACAACCAATAAGCGAATATAATAAGGTATGGAAAAGAAAACTTGGGGAGGCGCAGTGCCTCCTCAAGTTTTATGACTGTCCTGACCACGTATTTATGCCACTGAGGGGGCAGAATGAGAGGAAGTATGACGATAGATGTAATTATTCCTTTGTATAAGCCGGGGAAAGAGTTGTTTACGCTGCTTTCCATGCTGCAGAAGCAGAGTGTGCCGGTTCACAGGGTGATTTTGATGAATACAGAAGAAAAATATTTTGAGGAATTGGTATATGGAACGGATTTTTATGAACGGTTCTCGCAAATCATAGAGGTTAATCATGTTTCTAAAAGAGAGTTTGACCATGGAAGAACAAGACGGCTGGGAGTGAAAAAGTCCAAAGCGGATATTTTTGTGATGATGACCCAGGATGCCATGCCTATGGACTGCCTGCTGATAGAACGACTGACAGCGGCACTTGGGCAGGAGGTGGCAGCAGCTTATGCCAGACAACTGCCAAAACAGGACTGCAGTGTGGCGGAAAGGACTGCCAGGGAGTTCAACTATCCGCCGGAGTCTTTCGTCAAAACACTGGCAGATAAGGAAAGACTGGGAATTAAAACATACTTTTGTTCTAACGTGTGCGCAGCATACCGCAGGGATATTTATGATAAGCTGGGGGGATTTGCCCATAGTGCAATTTTTAACGAAGATATGATATATGCAGCCGGAGCCATAGAGGCAGGTTATGGCATCGCCTATGCGGCAGATGCCTGCGTGTTGCATTCCCATAACTATACCGTCAGGCAACAGCTTCACAGAAACTTTGATTTGGGAGTATCCCAGGCGCAGAATCCCCAGGTTTTTGCAGGAGTGCGCTCCGAATCGGAGGGGAAAAGGATGGTGGCAGAGACAACCCGCAAATTGTGGAAACAGGGGCAGATATTCCGGATTCCTTATTTTTATATGCAGTGTGCCGGAAAATATATGGGATATCTTCTGGGAAAACATTACCGTAAGCTGCCTAAAAAAATAATTTTGGCACTTACTTCCAATAAAGATTTTTGGAAATAACATTTTTTTCATGATTTCATCACAATTCGGACACAAATTGCAGTTATACTGTGTTCATAAACAAAACAGAAAGGTGGAGCCTGATATGTACGAAGATAATTTATTTCCCAATAACAGCAACAGCGAATATCGCGATTTGAACCAATATCAGCCGGAGCAGTCCTCCGGACAGGGTCCTGCTATAGAACCTGGTCCTGCTATGGGACCGAATCCTGCTGTAGAAGTCAATCCTCCACAGATGAAGCAGGAGAAGCCGGAAAAACAGAAAAAACCGGGTGGATTTTTCCGCAAGGCTGTTCTCAGTGTGAGTCTGGGACTGCTCTTTGGATTGTTTGCCGGAATTGGATTTTATGCAGGCGGGCAGGCAATGGGACTGGTGAACCAGGAAACTGCTTCCAAAAACAAGGGAGTGGAATCCATGGGAAACAACTTTTTGGATACCGTAAACCAGGATGCCCGGTATGTGAATGCCAATAATATTACTGTGGTGGAATCGGATATTTCACAGATGGTGGAAGAAGTGATGCCCGCAATGGTTTCCGTACTTAACACCACCACTACGGAAATGCAGTTTTTCGGACAGAAATTAACCCAGAGCACTCCTTACAGCGGTTCCGGTATTATTGTGGGAGAGACTGACGAGGAGCTTCTGATTGCAACCAACTATCATGTGGTGGAAGGCGCAGATAAACTGGAAGTGACCTTTATTGACGATGCCACTGTGGAAGCACAGATAAAGGGACTGGATGAGGATATGGATTTGGCAGTGATTGCAGTACCTTTAAGTGCCATCGATGAATCAACCCGGAATGCGGTTACCGTAGCGACGCTGGGTAACAGCGATACTCTGAGACTGGGAGAGCCGGTTGTGGCAATCGGTAATGCGCTTGGCTATGGACAGTCTGTGACAAACGGTATTATCAGTGCCCTGAACAGAGAACTTACTCTGGAGGACGGCGGAACAGCCATTTATATTCAGACCAATGCGGCAATCAATGGCGGTAACTCCGGCGGCGCTCTTTTAAATGTAAAAGGTGAAGTTATCGGAATCAACTCTGCCAAGATTGGCGGCAGCATGGTGGAAGGTATGGGATATGCCATTCCCATCAGTTCCGCAAGCCCTATCATCGCTGATTTGATGGAGCATCGCACAAGAACTCAGGTGGAGGAGGGTCAGGGCGGTTATCTGGGCATTTCTCTGCAGGCGGTGGACAGCTATATTTCCCAGGCATATAATATGCCGATGGGCATCTATGTGGTTTCTACGGAAGAGAACAGCGCAGCACAGAATGCAGGTATCCTGCCCGGTGATATTATCACTAAATTTGACGGACAGAAAATCACTTCCTACGAAGACCTTCAGGAAGTATTGAGATATTGTCCGGCGGGAGTTACCGCCAAGGCAACCATTATGCGTCCTGAGAACGGAGAGTATGTGGAATACCAGCTTGAAGTTACTCTGGGCAGCAGACCTACAAACAGCAGATAATTTTTTCATATATTTGTTCATTCCCCCTTTGTGGTCCCGGAGAGCGTTTTTGGCTCTCCGGGATTTTGGTATGTGTGGGTTCTTCTTTTACTGAATTTAATTGCATTTTCAATAAAAATCATACATAATAGTATTAAATTGTGATAATTTGGATTTAACATGAATCTGAGAAAAAAGGAGAAAAAGCGGTTATGACAGATATGCAACCAATCTTTTCAAATAATGAAGAGTTGAAAGAATGGATACTAAATGTGCATGAGAAATACTATATAGAATTGAAAAAAGCGCAGGAATTACCGAATTCTTTTTGGGAAACATACTCTTCATTTTGTAATACATCTGGTGGAGTTATAGTATTGGGTGTTGTGGAAGGTCATCCTTATAATGACATTCAAGGAGTTGGGAATGTCGAAAAGACTTTAACAAGTCTGTGGGACCAGTTTTCTAACAAGACCAAAGTTAGCTTCAGAAATGTTAGCAATGAGGATGTCACTGAGCATAAAATAGATGAAAATACGACGATTATTTTGGTTAATGTAAAGGAAGCGCCAGAAGGAATGAAACCAGTGTATATTAATGATAAGTTGGAAAATACATGGGTTCGTACTGGTGATGGGGACCGTAAAGCTACCAAGGAAGAAGTTGCAGCATTTATGCGTAATGCTCAGCCAAGTCAGGACGACCTTGTATTAGATAATTTTAGCATGGATGATTTGGATTTAGATTCTGTATTGGCGTTTAAGGAGAGAGTAAATAAAAGATATCCGAAACAGAAGTATTTGGAAATGACGAATGAAGAGTTTATCACAGAAATAGGTGCCGGTGTTTTAGATAGGGTATCTGGTAAATTTAAAATTAAAAGAGGAACGTTATTGTTTCTTGGAAAGGTGAATGCAATCAGGGAAGTTTATCCACATTATCATGTAGACTATTTTAATCGCAGAGGTAATAATCCAAGATGGTCCGATCGGGTTACAGATGATGAACCGGGTGAATATCAGATGAACTTATACAATTTTTATTCTATTGTATATGGAAAGCTTACAATTCTGCTAAAGGAATCGTTTGAATTAGATCAGTATCAATTGAGAATACCGTTTTCTGATTTTGATGAAACTATAAGAGAGTGTTTAGTAAATTGTTTGGCTCATGCTGATTATGAACAAGGTTATCCTTCAATAAAAATAGAAGTATTTGATGGTTGGTTTAATTTCGTTAATCCTGGTAAGATGCTTATTTCAAAAAGGCAGTTTATAATGGGCGGAGATTCCAGACCGAGGAATGAAATAATTATGAAGCAATTTCGGTTACTTGGGGCTTCCGAAAGACAGGGATTTGGTGGACCGTTAATTTATAAAACAGCAATATCCAATGATTTTAGAAGACCAGAGATAGTTACGGATATAGAACATACAGAACTAAAAATATGGAATATTGATTTGGCAGACTCTTATCCGGATTTATCAGATGATGAAAAGATTGTTCTTCGATATATTGTAAAGAATGGCGCAGATAAGTCGCTACGCAAACTTGCACCGATACTTGGAATCACTGAGTATAGAGTCAGAAAAGCGATTGTTTCTTTGGTAGAGGACAGACACATGATAAAAAGGGAGGGGAATGGTAAGTCGACAAAGTATTTTCTTGAAATGGGGAGTGTTGAAATGCTGACTT
>CAZRZM010000029.1:0-23184 GCA_964604575.1 uncultured Acetatifactor sp. | reverse complement strand
CAGGTAAATCCACGAGATTACAAATGCGGGGTCATTACATATTGTCTGTTACAAGTTTCCTGAAAAAAGAATTAAAAAAATATTGACATATATACAGGAAAGTCGTATTATTGTATTAGATGATTAGTACAGTAATGAAGAAAGGAGAATATATATGGCGTGGGAACTTGATTCTGACAGACCGATTTATACTCAGTTGGTTGAACGCATTCAGGTACAGATAGTTTCAGGGTTTTATCCTCCGGGCGGAAAACTGCCCAGTGTCAGGGAACTGGCGATGGAGGCGGCAGTGAATCCCAATACGATGCAGAAGGCGTTTGCAGAACTTGAGCGGGGTGGTCTTATTGTAACGCAGAGGACCAACGGAAGATTAGTGACGGAGGACGAGGAATTGATTTATCAACTGAAACAGAAGCTTGCGGAAGAACATATCATTCAGTTTTTTAGCAAGATGAAAGAGTTAGGATTTTCCAAAAAGGAGATTGTGGCACTGATAGAGCAGAGCACAGAGAAGGAGGCGGCGGGTGTATGAATGAATTAGTTGAGATAATGGGACTGACAAAATCCTATGATGAAAAAAGTATGGCAGTGAATAATCTTACACTGACACTTCCGAAAGGTAAGATAATCGGACTGCTTGGTCCTAATGGCAGCGGCAAGACCACATTGATTAAAATGATAAACGGTCTGCTGATACCCACTTTGGGAAGTCTTAAAATTAACGGCAGATGCGTAGGTCCTGAGACGAAAGCCTGTGTGGCTTACCTGCCGGACAGAACGTGTCTGGCAGAGTATAAAAGGATAAGCGACATTATAAAGTACTTTAGTGATTTTTATGCGGATTTCCGGGTGGATAAGGCGATGGAAATGTTGAAGAGTCTGAATATTGACCCTGCTTCCAAGCTCAAAACCTTGTCCAAGGGAACCAGGGAGAAGGTACAGCTTATTCTGGTGATGAGCCGCAATGCAGATTTGTATGTTCTGGATGAGCCTATTGCAGGCGTGGACCCGGCAGCCAGAGATTATATTTTGAAAACCATTATCAACAATTATAATCCGGAGGCTACAGTGCTTATCTCCACCCATCTGATTGGAGACATTGAGCAGGTTCTGGATGAGGTGATTTTCCTGCGCAGCGGGCAGGTGGTGCTCTATACTTCTGTGGATAATATCAGGGAGAAGCAGGGTAAATCGGTGGATGCGTATTTCAGGGAGGTGTTTGCATGTTAGGAAAATTGATTAAGCATGAATGGAAAGATACTTATAAAATGGGCAGTCTTATACTGTTGTGTATATTGCTGGTTACAGTGATTGGCTGCATTTCGGCATTGGTTCCAACTCTTATATGGGGACGGAGTGAAGCATTGGATATTACCATGGGAGTCATATCTGTGTTTGGGTTTTTGGTATTTGTATTTGGACTGGTAGGCATCAGTTATGGTATTCTGATTTATCTGGGTGTACATTTTTACAAAAGTATGTATGGCGATGAAGGGTATCTGGTCCATACGCTTCCCGTCACATCCAATCAACTGTTTCTCAGTAAGATTCTGGTAGGCGGAAGCTGGATGCTGATTACCATGCTGGCAATTTCTCTTTCGGTTGTAGCCATAGCGACGGCTTTCATCGCGATGGTGTTTGGTGGCACCGCAGAAATAACAGAACTGGTGAGAGAGATAAAAAGACTGTTTGAGGGCGGAATGGATGCGGAAACGTTTAGGATTCTGATAAGTATGCCTATGACACTGGTGGTGGGAACCTTTGTGTCAGTGGCAACTCTGTATGGTTCCATTACTTTAGGACAGTTGTTCCACAGACACAGGGGAATTATGGCAATTCTCTGCTATATGGGAGTAAAGTTTGTTACCGGAATCATTGCCATGCTGATATCCATTATAAGTACTACATTCTTATCCATACAGGAAGAAATGAATGGATATGTCGTGACTATGAGCGATACGTCACCACAGATTTATCTTAACTGGGCAGTGACCCTGGTAATCGCGGTAGCCTTATACTGTGTGGCATGTCATATCGACAGCAAAAAATTGAATATGGAATAAATAGGATAAGTAGCACAAAGTCACACTGCCGGACCATAGTCATTCCTATTCAGACCCGTTTCCCCAGTGCCAATATAAAATTGGCACGAATAAAAACGTAACGGACACATAAGGCACCAGAGTACGGTGCCTAAGTGCCGACGTTTTTATACAGTCTGAATAGGAACGACTATGGTCCGGCAGTGTGACTTTGTGCAAGACTATGCGGCAGCCCCCTCACAGTACCGACTCCCACAAAAATATTTCACACTTGCATAAAACCATTTGCTCTAAAGGTACAGGCTATGATATAATTGCTACATACGTTTGATGAAGAGTGGGTGAGTATGATGCAGGAAATTATTGAGCAGATTTTAGGGGGAAACTTCGATTATGAGAATGGTTCTCTTGATTTTTCGTGCACAAAACTGGAACTTACCCTGGATGCAGGTGGAACTTGTGAAGGGGCATTTCGCATTGTTTCTACCCCGGGAAAACTGACTAATGGATATATCACCACATCCGACTATAGAATGGAGTGTTTCGTCCCTTATTTTTCAGGAAATGATGAAGAGATATCTTTTTGTTTTCATGGAGAAAATATGGAAGAGGGAGATGTACTCAAAGGAACCTTTAACGTCATCAGCAGTCAGGGAGAATATTATCTTCCTTTTCTGGTGACTGTCAGACATACGGCATTACAGTCCTCCATGGGGACGATTAAGAATCTTTTTCATTTTACCAATCTTGCAAAGAGTAACTGGCAGGAGGCAGTCCAATTATTTTATTCACCTGATTTTTCCCATTTATTTATTGGAGCGGACGAAAAGATATATGACTGTTACCGGGCGTTATGTTCTTGTCCGGGCAACGAACAGAATGTGGAAGAATTTCTCATACAAATCAATAAAAAACAGAAAATAGAGTATATTGTGGAACAGCCTGAACTGATGGTGGAGATGACAGTACCTGATGCACCTTTAGTAGTTTCGGAGCAGGAAGTCACGATTGTACGCAATGGGTGGGGATATACGGCACTGCAGGTGGAATGTGACGGAGATTTTCTTTTTGTGGAAAAGGAGCTGATTACCGATGATGATTTCCTCGGAAACCGCTGCAGACTGCCGGTTTTTCTGGACAGCAGCCGGTATAGACCGGGTAAAAATTTCGGACAGGTTGTGCTTTACAATTCCTATGTGGATATCGTGATACCCGTTGTTGTGAAGGTGGGAGGGGATGGAATCACTGCCCATACCGAGATGCCCAGAAAGCGTATGATGGTACAACTGATGGAGTTTTATCAGGCATTCCGTCTCAAAAAAATCAGTTCTGCCACCTGGTATAAAGAAAGTACTGCCATTGTGGAGCAGTTTGCGGTGATAGACGACAAAGATGTGGAGGTAAGACTTTTTCAGGCGCAGCTTCTGATTTCAGAGGAGCGATATAATGAGGCGGGATGGCTTCTGGACCATTCGGCAGATTTACTGGAAAAATACTATAATGAAGATAATGTACTGTGGGCATATTACTTATATTTGACTACATTGGTTAACAGAGAAGAGAGTTATGTCAACCAGATAACGGAAGAGGTGGAGCGCATCTACCGCAGGGACCGCTCCCAGTGGCGTGTGGCATGGCTGCTTCTGTATCTGTCGGAGGAATACAATAAATCCGCATCCGGTAAATGGATGTTTTTGGAGAAACAGTTTGTCAACGGATGTACCAGTCCGGTCTTCTACATAGAGGCATTGTATCTGTTGAATAATAATCCAGCCCTGCTGCGGAAGCTGGATACGTATGAGCAGCAGGTACTATATTATGGAGTCAGACAGCAGTCGGTTTCGGATGAGGTTATAGAACAGATGCTTTATCTGTTCGGCAAAGTGCGGGAGTATTCCAGGGTACTGTTTCAAATTTTACAGGGACTGTATGAGAAAAAGCATGATGTCAGAGTCCTGCAGGAAATCTGTTCCCTGCTGATTAAGGGAAATAAAGTAGGTTCCCGTTATTTTATATGGTACAAAAGAGGTGTGGAGGCACAGCTTCGGATTACGAATCTGTATGAATATTTCTGTATGTCTCTTGATTTGTCTGCTTCCCAGCCCCTGCCCAAGATGCTGTTAATGTATTTTGCTTACCAGAGCAGTCTGGATTATGAGCATAATGCCTATCTGTATCAATATGTTTTACAGCATAGGGATGAAATGCCGGAGTTATATGACAGTTACCGCATCCGCATGGAGCACTTTTGTATAGACCAGATACAGAAACAGCGTATCAACAGACATCTGGCGGTACTCTACCAGCATTTTCTGACGCCCGCGATGATTAATGAAGAAACGGCAGGCATCATAGAGAAGCTGTTGTTTGCCCACCAGATTACGGTGGAGGATGGCAGGCTCCACAAGGTATATGTTTATCAGCCGGGCAACCGTCGTCCCCAGGAGTATTTATTACAGGACAATACTGCCTGCGTGGCGCTCTATGGCAATGATTATACCATAGCGTTTGAGGATGCCTATGGCAACCGTTTTATCAAAAATGTGGAATATACACTGGAAAAGCTTATGATTCCGGGGAAATACTTAAAACAGGCCAGCCAGTATGTGACAGATTCTATTCCACTGGATTTATACTTGTGTGAGATGGAACACAGGGAACTGCATCCTGATATGATAGACAGGGCGCTGAGAGTGGCGGATTCCCGTGATATTGAAACGCACATCAGGCGGGATATGTATCTGCGTATTTTACAGTACTATTATGACGAAGATTATATGGACGCGCTGGATGAATATCTGGAACAGATTCCCATGGAAGAGTTGAATATCCGGGAAAAAGGCGATGTTTTAAAATACATGGTGCTGCGGGGCAGGTACGAGACGGCATACCAGTGGCTGGAGCGGTTCGGTCCTTATTTTGCGGATGCCAAAACACTGATGCGGCTTATCAGTGAAATCATGCAGCAAAGGGATATGGAGGAAGACGCCCTGCTTATGGCTGCGTCCCGTTATGCCTTTGACAGAGGCAAATATAACAGCCTTATCATGCGGTATCTTGCCATGCACTTTACAGGCATGACAAAAGACATGCGGGATATCTGGAAAGCAGCCAGGTCCTTTGATGTGGAATGCTATGATTTGGCGGAGAGAATGATTATGCAGATGCTCTATTCAGGGGCATTTGTGGGAGAAAAGATGGACATTTTCCGCTATTATGTGTCCCAGGGAGCCAAGCAGAAGGTGGAGGAAGCTTTTCTTGCACAGTGTGCATATGATTATTTCGTGAGGGAGAAGCTGACGGAAAGCTATATTTTCCACGAGATACGCCTTGCTTATCTGCGCGGGGAAGAAACATCCGTGGTGTGCAGGCTTGCTTATCTGAAATATTATGCGGAAAATCCGGATGAGATAACGGATGAAGATGTATATCTGATTGAGGATTTTCTGGGTGAAATGCTGCGGAAGGGAATCCATTTGAACTTTTTCAGGGATTTGAAAGCATTCCGCCATATGACAAGAGTGATGGATGACAGAACGATTATTGAATACCGCGCCCGTCCGGGTGTGAAAGCACGTATCCATTATGTAATGCTTCATGAAAACGGGGAGTCGGATGAATACATGTCTGAGTACATGAGAGAAGTATATGCAGGGGTGTTTTTCAAGGAGTTTATTCTGTTTTTCGGTGAGAATTTACAGTATTATATCATGGAAGAGGATGAAAACGGAGAACAGCTTACGGAGAGCGGCAATATACAAAAGAGCGATATTGTAAACGGAAACGGCGGTAATCGTTACGATTTGATTAACGATATGATTATCAGCAAGACCCTGCAGGATTACGATACGCTGGATGGCCTTATGGAGGAATATTTCCGTAAGGATTATCTGAATGAGAAATTATTTAAACTGTTATAGCCGGCGGGCTGCCGGATTTGGGAAAGGAGGCGGACGTTTTGCATAAGCTGCTGGGTCAGGACAGGCTGATTGTGGGATATGATTTGGGCAATGATTATTCACAGATTAGCTATTGTATGGCGGGAGATGACAAGGTGGAAACGCTGTCTCTGGTGGCAGGCGCTGAAGTGTTCAGTATTCCCACTGTATTGTGCAAGCGGGAAAAGGTCAATCAGTGGTTTTTTGGAAAAGAGGCACTCCGCTATGTGCAGGAAAACCAGGGGGTTCTGGTGGATAATCTGCTGCGGCTGGCAGTGGACGGTGAGGAAGTGCGCATTGAGGACAGAACCTTTGACCCGGTGGCGCTTTTGACCTTATTTTTCAAGCGGAGTCTTGGTCTGCTTTCCCAGGTGGCAGGCGCTGGTAAAATCGACGCTCTAATGATTACTTGCAGCCATCTGGATTCCAGACTGCTGGAAGTACTGTCCCAGGTGGTGGCGGGGCTTAAGCTGAAAACAGACCGTGTGTATTTTCAGGGACATATGGAGAGTTTTTATAATTATGTGATTCATCAGCCCGAAGAATTGTGGAGTTTCCAGACAATACTATGTGATTACAGACAGGATAAAATGAATGTATACTGCATGGAATGCAATAAGCGCACAACACCGGTTGTGGCATTTATGGAAAATAAGGAGTATGACTTTACTCCATACGAACCCATGCCGGATGCGGACAGACTGCGCCGGGAAAAAATGGAGCGCATGGACAGAGAGTTTCTTGATTTGGCAACAGAGTTCTGTCAGGGTAAAATTGTATCGGCAGTCTATCTGATTGGAGAAGGCTTTACAGAAGAGTGGCTTAAGGATTCGCTGCGCTTTCTCTGTAAGAACAAAAGAGTATTTCAGGGTAATAATCTGTTCAGCAAGGGCGCCTGCTACGGTATGATGGAGCGGCTGGAGAGCAGTGAAGTGGGACGTTCCCATGTGTTTCTGGGGAGTGACAAGCTCAAGGCGAATATCGGCATGAAAATACTGCGCAAAGGAGAAGAGTCCTATTATGCCCTGCTGGATGCGGGAACCAACTGGTTTGAGGCGGAGGAAACCTGCGAATGCTACATCAAGGATGAAAATCTGCTGGAATTTGTAATCACGCCCCTGATTGGCAAGAATGTAAGACAGATTAATATGATACTGGGCGAACTGCAGGAGGGCGTCAGCAGACTGCGGATTCATGCGTATCTGAAAAATGAGGGCTGTCTGGTGATTGAAGTGGAGGATTTGGGATTTGGCGAGTTCAGACCTCCCAGTGGAAAAACATGGAGGGAAGAGATTGAGGTTTATGGGTAATAGAGTGGGATGGCACCAAGTCACGCCGCCAGCCTATAGTCATTCCTATTCAGACGCGCTTCCGCTTGAACAAAAACGTAGCGGACACATAAGGCACCAGAGTACGGTGCCTAAGTGCCGACGTTTTTATACAGTCTGAATAGGAACGACTATAGGCTGGCGGCTGAATTGGAGCTGGTGGCTGGAATGGGCGCTGGCGGACAGTTAAGTGTATAGTTAGTATTGTTTGTTAATGATATTACGAAGGAGGAAGTGGACATGCAGGTAAGTGTGTGTGTCGGGGATTATGCAGCAAATCCATATAGTATGCCGGAGTTGGAGCTTTCTGTATATTGTATGGAAGAACTCTGCTATTGTCTGAGGGAAAATGCTTTTCTGCTGGACAATTCTTTTCTGGATGATGGTCTGGCGGACTGGATTGAGGAGGAGTGTGGACTGCCGGAGCTTGCCGGAGAACTGCGCTCCATGTTAAACAGGCAGGTGACGCTTGGTTCCTTTGTGATGTTTATTCTGGAATATGTGATGCTGTATGACAAGGAGACCATTCGTGAAATAGGTGAGACAGTTAAAAATGGTTCGGGTTTGAGCAACATCGAGAAACGCAAGAATCAGATAGACTACCTTGTGAAAAAGAAAAAATATCCGGCGGCAATTCATCGTTATGATGAGTTATTGTACAAATGGGACAGGATGGAGAAGCAGGAAGAAGGAGTACCCGCAGGGAAGGTCATGGCAGCCATACTGCATAATAAGGGAGTGGCACTGGCAGGCATGATGGAATATGGACCGGCGGCGCAGTGCTTTCTGCAGGCATATGAGACGGATGCCAGTAAAGAATATTACGAGGCTTATCTTGCAGCAAAGAGAATAGAACTGGACGAAAGTGACTATATTGCATTTATTGCAGATTTGCCGGGAAGTTATGATATTTCCATGGAGCTGGAGAAAAATATGGAACGGATTCTGGCTGAATTTGAGGAACAGGAATCCGGTAAAATGCTTCAGATGCGCAAAGAATACCGCCATGATGGTAATAGGCAGAAATATTACGATGAAGGCGAACGTATCACAAAGAAGCTGAGAAGCAGTTACCGCAACAGTGTTAGTGAGTAGGAGTGTCCGAATGGGATTATGGCGTAAGTTATTTAGAACAAGAAAAAAAGAACAGCAGAGTCAGGACGACTGGGAGAAGGTGGTATATGCCAGGGATGATGTGGACTTTGACAAGGAGGAACAGAGAAGCAGATATATCACAAACTGTCTGGAACAGATGGCGGAAGCATCCAAAGAAATTGACCATCTGACCGGAGAATATTCCCTGGTTACTGCATATCTGACAGATATAGAGGAGATAGAAGCCCTGCCGGAACAGGAGAGGGAAGAAGTAAACCGCATTGCGGGCAAGCTGCGTGTGCTGGAGGCAGAGAGAGAAAAACTAAATGGCAGAAAAAACCGCATGAACGATGGGGACTATTACCGGGTGCGTAAGCTGGAAAATGAGATTGCGGAGGGAATACAGAAAATCAAAAAGGAAGAGCAGTATCAGGGACTGGTAAAGCAGGACCTGCAGCGGCTGGACGCAGAACGGCATGCCTACGAATTCAGAAGGGAAGAGCTGGATACCATGCTTTCCAATCTGCGCGGCATGGCTGTTATTTTTTTAACGGCATTTGTAGTCTGTATCGCGCTGCTTCTGATATTGCAGTTTGTGTTTGAGATGAACACTTTTCTGGGTGCTTTTCTGGCGGTGATGGCAGTTGCCATATCCGTTACAGTGCTCTGCATCAAATATATGAATGCCGACAGGGAACTGAGAGGAGTGGAAAATTCCATTAACCGACTGATTCAGTTACAGAATAAAGTAAAAATCCGTTATGTCAATAATAGAAATCTTCTGGACTATCTCTATATAAAATATAATACTACTTCTGCCTCCGAGCTGGAGAAGTTATGGAAGCGTTACCAGCAGGAGAAAGAAGACAGAACGCAGTATGCGGAAGCGGAGGCGAAAGTAGAATACTACCAGAAGCTGCTGGTGAGCCAGTTGTCCAACTATCGCGTGACAGACCCTTCCAGATGGATTTATCAGACGGGAGCGCTGCTTGACAAGCGTGAAATGGTGGAAATACGTCACGAACTTATCCTGCGGAGACAGTCCCTGCGTAAAAATATTGATTACAATAATGATGTGGAACAGACGGCAAGAGAGGAGATTATGGATGTGGTGGAGAAATACCCCGCCTATGCCCGGGAAATCATAAATATGGTGGAACGATATGACGCTTCGGAAGTGTAACAACCATCAAATCTTACACAAAAGTTGACAATGACACTGTCTACGTGCTAATATGAGACCGTATTAACGAATTAGCACACTAAAGTGCCAAGAGAAGAGAGAGGATGAACATTATGAAAAAAGCACTGGCAGTATTGTGTACCATTATCATGGCGGCAGCCATGCTTGCAGGCTGTGGCAAAGAAGAGAAAACCTTTACGGTAGGATTTGATGCGGAATTCCCGCCTTACGGATATCGCGACGACAGCGGTGAGTATGTGGGATTTGATTTGGACCTTGCAGCGGAAGTATGTAAGAGAAATGAATGGACACTGGTAAAACAGCCGATTGACTGGGATGAAAAGGATTCTGAGCTGTCCTCCGGTACCATTGACTGTATCTGGAATGGTTTTACCATGAATGGAAGGGAAGACAAGTATACGTGGTCTGCTCCTTATGTGGACAACAGCCAGGTGGTTGTAGTGTCCTCCCAGTCAGGGATTGCGGCGCTGTCCGATCTGGCGGGCAAAAGTGTGGCAGTACAGAAGGATTCCTCCGCGCTGGCTGCTTTGACAGATGAGGAGAATGAGGACAATATTGCCCTTAAAAATTCTTTTGCGGGGCTGATTGAATATGCGGATTATAATACTGCTTTCATGGATTTGGAGCAGGGCGCCGTGGATGCTGTTGCCATTGATATCGGTGTGGCGGCATACCAGATTGATAAAAGAGAAGCGGGCGCTTATATTATGCTGGAGGAAAAGCTGGCTACCGAGCAGTATGGAGTTGGTTTTTATCTGGGCAATGAAAGCTTAAGAGATACGGTTCAGAAAACACTGGATGAGATGGCAGCAGACGGAACCTTTACAGCCATTGCTGAAAAATGGGGATTGACTGACAGTGTATGCTTAGGCAAGTAAAAGAAAAGGATTCCTACATATGAATTTTGTATCAATGATAACGCAGTTAGCAGGCGGCTTTCTGGTAACGGTGGAAATATTTGTCCTGACCTTGTTTTTCTCCCTGCCACTGGGGCTTCTGGTGGCATTCGGGAGAATGTCAAAGATAAAAATAATACAGATTATAGCTAAAGTATACATATCTATTATGCGTGGCACTCCCCTGATGCTTCAGATAATAGTGGTATACTTTGCGCCATATTATGTGTTCCGGCTGCGGGTGGGAGGGGGCTACCGTTTTCCGGCGGTGGTGCTGGCATTTGTCATTAATTATGCCGCCTACTTCGCGGAGATTTACCGCGCGGGCATTGAATCCATGCCGGCGGGGCAGTATGAGGCGGCCCAGGTGCTGGGCTACAGCAAAACCCAGACCTTTGTTAGAATTATTCTGCCCCAGGTGTTTAAGAGAGTGCTGCCGCCCATTACCAATGAGACAATCACACTGGTAAAGGATACCTCTCTTGCATTTACCATATCCATTGCGGAGATGTTTACCATTGCCAAGCAGATTGGCGCGGCACAGACCAGCGTTATGCCGCTGATGGCAGCAGGTGTCTTTTATTATATTTTTAATCTGATAGTCGCCACAGTTATGGAGCTTTTGGAGAAAAAATTAAGCTATTACCGTTAATGTTCTGTATGGGAACAGATAGAGAGAAGTAGTGGACGGGCAGACAGTGTCCATGGAACTGTGGATAAATGGATGGAAAGAGTATGAATGATAACAATGTGCTTTTGGAAATGAATCATGTGAAAAAAAGCTTTGACGGCAACGGAGTGCTGGAGGATATCTCCCTTCAGATAAAAGAGGGGGAAGTGGTTTCCATTATCGGACCTTCCGGTTCAGGAAAATCCACTCTTCTGCGCTGCGCCACCCTGCTGGAGCGTATGGATGGCGGAGAACTGGTCTATCTGGGGAAAAGGGCGGCTTCGGAAAAGACGGACAAAAAGGGAAATACCCATTGTGTCTATGCGTCCAGAAGCGAGCTGAAAGAGATTCGTAAAAGCTTTGGGCTGGTGTTCCAGAGTTTTCATTTGTTTCCCCACTACAGTGTACTGAAAAATATTATTGATGCCCCCATGCAGGTGGACAAGGTCAGCCGCAGGGAAGCGGTGGAGCGCGCCGAAAAGCTGCTTGCACAGCTTGGACTGTCGGACAAAGCGGATAATTATCCTTACCAGCTTTCCGGAGGACAGCAGCAGAGGGTTTCCATTGCAAGGGCACTGGCACTGCAGCCTAAGATACTGTTTTTCGATGAGCCTACATCCGCCCTTGACCCGGAGCTGACGGTGGAGGTGCTTAAGGTTATCAAAGAACTGGCGAAAGAACATATGACAATGATTATAGTGACCCATGAGATGCAGTTTGCAAGAGAGGTGTCAGACCGTGTTGTCTTTATGGAAAACGGTGTTATTGTGGAAGAGGGCGCGCCGGAGGAATTGTTTGCAACGGAGAATCCGCGTGTCAAAGAATTTATAGGAAAACTGGATTTTGTCTATTGAGTTTTTGGATAAAATAATATGTGAGGTAAATGCTTCAGAATGGAGGAAGAAAATGAGTGCACAGGATATGAAACCGATTAAAGAAGGAAAGGTCCGTGAAATTTATGACAACGGCGACAGTCTGATTATGGTTGCGACTGACCGTATCAGTTGCTTTGATGTGATTTTGAATAATGTGGTAACCAAAAAGGGCACTGTTTTGACCCAGATGTCCAGATTCTGGTTTGATATGACCCGGGATATTATTTCCAACCACATGATTTCCGTGGATGTCAATGATATGCCTGAATTTTTCAGAAGACAGGAGTTTGACGGCAACAGTATGATGTGCAGAAAGCTGGAAATGCTTCCGGTGGAATGTATCGTACGCGGTTACATTACAGGAAGCGGCTGGGCAAGCTATCAGGAGAACGGGACTGTATGCGGCATCCGTCTGCCGGAAGGTTTAAAGGAATCCGACAAACTGCCGGAGCCTATTTACACACCGTCCACGAAAGCTGAGATTGGCGACCATGACGAAAATATCTCCTATGAAGCAAGCGTGGAATATCTGGAAAAGCGTTTCCCCGGCAAAGGAGAAGAGTACGCTTCCAAGCTTCGCGATTATACCATTGCTCTGTACAAAAAATGTGCTGATTATGCACTGACAAAGGGCATTATTATTGCAGATACCAAGTTTGAGTTTGGACTGGACGAGGACGGCAATATTGTTCTGGGCGACGAAATGCTGACCCCGGACAGCTCCCGTTTCTGGCCTGCTGACGGTTATGAGCCGGGACATGCGCAGCCTTCCTTTGACAAACAGTTTGCAAGAGACTGGCTGAAAGCCAATCCCGGTAACGACTGGACTCTGCCGGAGGATATTGTGAACAAGACCATTGACAAATATCTGCAGGGATATGAACTGCTTACGGGCAAAAAGCTGGAAAATGTCTAAGGAATTGTAAAAAACAATTTTTAACAATTCCTTTGTGGCGGCATGGAGACAAAGAATGACAGAAAACATTTATATACAGACAGAAGAAAACGATAAGCTGAGGGAGGAATGCGGCGTCTTCGGAGCCTATGATTTTGACGGCAAAGACGTGGCATCCACCATTTACTATGGACTGCTGGCGCTGCAGCACAGAGGGCAGGAGAGCTGCGGTATCGCGGTGAGTGACACCAATGGCCCCAAAGGAAAAGTGCTTTCTTCCAAGGACATGGGACTGGTGAACGAGGCATTCACTTCGGAGCATCTGGAAAAACTCAAAGGTGATATCGGCGTGGGACATGTACGGTATTCCACTGCGGGCAGTTCCACAAGGGAAAATGCCCAGCCGCTGGTGCTTAATTATGTAAAAGGTACGCTGGGAATGGCGCATAACGGTAATCTGATTAATGCGCCGGAGCTTAGAAGAGAACTGGAATATACTGGTGCGATTTTTCAGACAACCATAGATTCGGAGGTCATTGCCTATCACATTGCCAGAGAACGTCTCAATTCCCAAACGGTGGAAGAGGCAGTGGGACGTGCCATGGGCAGGTTGAAAGGCGCCTATTCCCTGGTGGTGATGTCTCCCAGAAAGCTGATTGGCGCCAGAGACCCATATGGTTTCAGACCTCTTTGTATCGGCAGACGTGACAATACTTATATACTGGCATCGGAAAGCTGTGCGCTGGATACCATCGGAGCGGAGTTTGTGAGAGATGTGCTGCCCGGAGAGATTGTAACCATTTCTCCCGGTGCGGGTATTGAGTCTGACATGAGTCATGCCCTTAAGCCGTCAGAACATGCAAGATGTGTGTTTGAATATATTTATTTTGCAAGACCGGACAGTATTATTGATAATGTCAGTGTATATCATTCCAGAATTATGGCAGGTAAGTTCCTGGCGATGGATTCCCCGGTGGATGCTGATTTGGTGGTGGGTGTTCCGGAATCCGGCAACTGTGCAGCCATGGGATATGCGCTGCAGTCAGGTATTCCTTACGGTATTGCTTTTATGAAAAATGCCTATGTGGGCAGAACCTTTATCAAACCGGGGCAGAAGAGCAGGGAGAGCAGTGTCCAGGTGAAGCTGAATCCTATAAGAGAGGCAGTGGAGGGCAAGCGCATTATCATGATTGATGATTCCATTGTCCGCGGTACCACCTCAGACCGCATTGTGCGTATGCTTAGAGAGGCAGGAGCGAAAGAGGTACATATGAGAGTCAGTTCCCCGCCCTTTTTATGGCCCTGTTATTTTGGCACGGATGTACCTGCAAGGGAGCAGTTGATTGCTTATAGGCGCACTGTACCGGAAATCAGCAGTATGATAGGTACGGACACTCTGGAGTACCTTCGTCTGGAAAGACTGGAGGAGATTGTGAACGGACTGGGTATCTGCAGAGGATGTTTTACCGGTAAATACCCCATGGAGCCTCCGGTGGAGGATATCAGAGGGGAATTTGATAAATAGGCGGGCAGTGGTTTTATATAAATTTCATATGAAAAAATCAGATAGAAGTTGTCGGAAATAAGAATGTTTTTCGTTGCGCTGCTTGCCTACATAGATAGGAACAACAAGCGAAAATAAATAAGCCTACCTTGTTTCTTGGCAGATGCAGGTAGGCTTATAACTTACTTACGAGGCCAACCACTTTGTGGGCGGTTGCTTCCTTTATGCCTATAATATAGCATAATTGTTGACAACATTCAAGTATTATATTTTGTTGGGAATGAGGTTCTCCCATGGGTACGAATCCCTAAACCGCATTAAATGCTGATGACTTCTGCGAATTATTACGCAGGAATTATCAGCTTTTTGATTTCTGCGCCTTAGGAGGTTTATATGTTAAACAGTATTGCAGTGATTTTATTATTTGGACTTTTGGCAGGTTGGATTTTTTCAAAATTAAGATTACCAAGTTTACTTGGAATGATTATTGTAGGGATGATACTCAGTCCCCATGCGTTGAATTTAATTGATGAATCCATACTTATGATTTCAGCGGATTTGAGGCAGATAGCTCTGGTAATCATTCTTACAAGGGCAGGGCTGTCCCTCGATATTTCAGATTTAAGGAGAGTTGGCAGACCGGCAGTACTTATGTGTTTTGTTCCTGCCTGTGCGGAAATATTGGGGACGGTTGTTTTAGCGCCAATTTTGCTTAAAGTATCTGTGTTGGACGCGGCTGTTATGGGGAGTGTAATTGCGGCTGTGTCCCCTGCTGTTATTGTGCCCAGAATGATTCGACTGATGGATGAAGGATATGGGAAAAACAAAGGCATTCCACAATTGATTTTAGCAGGGGCTTCGGTAGATGATGTATTTGTTATCGTGGTTTTTACAACATTCACTGCACTGGCGTCTACTGGTGAATTGTCTGTGATAAGTTTTGTTCAGATTCCAATATCCATTATTTTAGGTGTGATTCTCGGAAGTGGTACAGGAATGTTACTGGTGTTATTCTTCAAAAAGAATCATATGAGAGATTCCGTGAAAATATTGATAATACTTAGTATTTCTTTCCTGCTTTTGGAAGTACAGAATAGATTAGAAGGAAGCATTCCTGTTTCCGGTTTACTTGCCATTATGAGTATGGGTATCATGCTGCGGCAGAAATATAGTGTCTTAGCTTCACGACTGTCTGTAAAATATAATAAACTATGGCTTGGGGCAGAGGTATTTTTATTTGTGTCAGTTGGTACAACTGTTGATTTGAAATATGTGGAATCAGCAGGTATATTTGCCGTATTGCTTATTGTCGGGGCATTACTGTTTAGAATGTGTGGCGTGGCATTATCGTTAGTAAAAACGGATTTATCAAAAAAAGAAAGATTTTTCTGTATGATAGCATATACGCCCAAAGCAACAGTCCAGGCGGCTATCGGTGCAATACCGTTGTCAATGGGACTGGATTGTGGAAATATAGTTGTAACAGTTGCGGTGTTGTCAATTTTGATTACGGCTCCATTTGGCGCTGTATGTGTAGATAATTTATATAAGCGGTTATTGGAGAAATAATAAGCTCAAACAATGATTTATCTTATTGATGAAATCCTATATTTTATTTCATATTGCTTCTTAAGAAAAAAATGTTATAATTAAAACGATTATAGTCAGTTGTTGAGTAAATGTGAAGGAGCAGTGGCGATGGAATTAGAAACCTTACAAAAAGACATGATTGCAGCGATGAAGGCAAAGGACAAGCCCAGAAAAGAGGCGATTTCTTCTCTGGTGGCAGCGGTAAAAAAAGCCGGAATTGATGCGGGATGCAGAGATAATATCCCTGCGGATATGGTGGACCAGGTTATCTTAAAGGAATTAAAGACCGTAAAAGAGCAGTTGGATACCTGTCCGGATGAGAGAGCGGATTTGAAAGAAGAGTACCAGTTTGTATATGATGTGGTTGCTTCCTATGCTCCGCAGCTTATGAGCGAAGAGGAAGTAAAGCAGTGTCTTCAGGAAAAGTTTGCGGAGGTCATTGCGTCGGGGAATAAGGGATTGATTATGAAGACTGTTATGGCAGAACTGAAAGGCAAAGCAGACGGCAAGGTTATCAATCAGGTAGTTGCAGATTTGTGCAAATAGGAGAGGAGATTATAGCAATGAGTACAGACAGATATCAGAGTCCCTTATCAGAGCGTTATGCCAGCAAGGAGATGCAGTATATTTTTTCCCCGGATATGAAATTCCGTACCTGGAGAAAACTGTGGATTGCGCTGGCTGAGACAGAGAAGGAACTGGGACTTTCCCAGAATGGACAGCCTGTGATTACGGACGAGCAGATTGCAGAATTAAAAGAACATGCGGAGGACATCAATTACGAGGTGGCGAAGGCGCGTGAAAAGGAAGTGCGCCATGATGTGATGAGCCATGTATATGCTTACGGCAAACAGTGTCCCAAGGCGGCAGGCATTATACATCTGGGTGCAACCTCCTGCTATGTGGGAGACAACACCGATATTATTGTTATGACGGAAGCTTTGAAGCTGGTGAAAAAAAAGCTGGTTAATGTGATGAAGGAGCTGGCTGATTTTGCCGAAAAATATAAGGCGCAGCCCACCCTTGCATTTACCCATTTCCAGCCGGCACAGCCCACCAGCGTGGGGAAAAGAGCGACCCTGTGGCTGCAGGAATTTGCGCTGGATTTAGAGGATTTAAATCATGTGCTGGATAATATGAAGCTGCTTGGCTCCAAGGGCACCACCGGAACCCAGGCTTCTTTTCTGGAGCTGTTTGACGGAGACCAGGAGACTATTGATAAAATTGACCCCATGATTGCTGCCAAGATGGGCTTCAAGGAGTGCTATCCGGTGTCGGGACAGACGTATTCCCGCAAAGTGGATACCCGCGTGGCTAATGTTCTGGCTGGTATTGCGGCTTCTGCCCATAAGATGAGCAATGATATCCGTCTGTTACAGCATTTAAAAGAGGTGGAGGAGCCTTTTGAAAAGAGCCAGATTGGTTCCTCTGCAATGGCATACAAACGTAATCCCATGAGAAGTGAGCGTATTGCTTCCTTGTCCCGGTATGTGATGATTGATGCGCTGAATCCTGCCATCACTTCGGCGACACAGTGGTTTGAGAGAACACTGGATGATTCTGCCAACAAGAGACTGTCCATACCCGAAGGCTTTCTTGCCATTGACGGCATTCTGGATTTGTGCCTGAATGTGGTGGATGGACTGGTGGTATATCCCAAGGTGATTGAAAAACGTCTGATGAGCGAGCTTCCATTCATGGCAACCGAAAATATCATGATGGATGCGGTTAAAATGGGAGGCAACCGGCAGGAGCTGCATGAGCGTATCCGCGAGCTCTCCATGGAAGCAGGACGCAATGTGAAAGTGGAGGGAAAAGACAACAATCTGTTAGAGCTGATTGCCCAAGACCCTGCGTTTCACATGAGGCTGGAGGATTTACAGAAATGTATGGAGCCGTCCAGATATATCGGAAGAAGCAAAGAGCAGGTTGAGGCGTTTCTCGCAAATGTCATCAACCCGATTCTGGAGGAGAACAGGGAACTGCTGGGAATGAAGGCAGAGATTACAGTTTAGGGGAGATTAGCATGGGTGGATTTTTTGGAGTAGCATCAAAAAAGGATTGTTTGTTTGATTTGTTTTTCGGAACGGATTATCATTCGCATCTGGGTACCAGACGTGCAGGAATGGCAGTTTACAGCAAAGAGAAAGGCTATGACAGAGCCATTCATAATATTGAAAATGCGCCTTTTCGGACCAAATTCGATAAGGATGTAAATGAGATGCAGGGCAATATCGGTATTGGCTGTATTTCCGATTATGAACCCCAGCCGCTGATGGTGCGTTCCCATCATGGAACATACGCCATTGCCACGGTTGGCAAGATTAACAATATGGATGCCATTGTAAAGGAACTGTTTTCCAGAGGGCATTCCCATTTTCTGGAGATGAGCGGCGGAGATATCAATGCCACAGAGCTGGTGGCGGCTATTGTGAACCAGAGGGATAATCTGGTGGAGGGCATTCAGTATGCCCAGGAGATTATTGAGGGTTCCATGACTATTCTTATCATGACGCCAAAGGGGATTTATGCAGCCAGGGACAGACTGGGACGTACTCCCATTGCCGTAGGAAAGAAGGAGGATGGTTACTGTGTGTCCTTTGAAAGCTTTGCTTATCTGAATCTGGGATATTCGGATGTCCGGGAACTGGGACCCGGAGAGATAGCGGTGGTGACGCCGGAGGGTGTGCATACCATGGTGCAGCCGGGAAAAGATATGAAAATCTGTACCTTCCTCTGGGTGTATTACGGGTATCCCTCTTCTTCCTATGAGGGAATCAGCGTGGAACAGATGCGTTATAACTGTGGTTCCCTGCTGGCAGAGAGAGATAATGTGGAGCCGGATATTGTAGCCGGAGTGCCGGATTCCGGCACGGCCCATGCCATAGGATATGCCAACCGTTCCGGAATCCCTTTTTCCAGACCCTTTATCAAGTATACTCCCACATGGCCCCGTTCCTTTATGCCCACGATTCAGACCCAGCGTAATCTGATTGCCAAGATGAAACTGATTCCGGTGCACGATTTGATTCAGGACAAGAGTCTGCTTCTTATTGACGATTCCATTGTGCGTGGAACACAGCTTCGGGAAACCACAGAGTTTCTGTACCAGAGCGGCGCAAAAGAGGTGCATATCCGCCCCGCGTGTCCGCCTCTTCTGTTCGGCTGTAAATATCTGAATTTCTCACGTTCTTCCTCGGAGATGGATTTGATTACCAGAAGAGTGCTGAAGGATATGGAGAAGGAAGGGCGTGAGATTGACTTAAAATGCTATGTGGACCCGGATACCCAAGAGTACAATGAGATGGTAGAGAGAATCGGAAAGCAGTTGAACTTTACTTCCCTGCGTTTTAACAGACTGGATGATATGATTGCCTCCGTGGGAATTGATAAGAGCAAGCTTTGCACTTACTGCTGGGATGGAAGGGAATAGGATTTTGTTTTGTGGAGTCGGTGCCATGACAAGGCTTCTGTCGCAGCACCTCGGTTTCCGCAAAATATATTTTGATGAAATGGCATTAGTCCAGCCTTGCACCATCTCATGTTGCCTGACCATAGCCGTTCCTATGAAGACTGTATAAAAACGTCGGCACTTAGGCACCGTACTTTGGTGCCTTATGTGTCCGTTACGTTTTTATTCAAGTGGGAACGGGTCTGAATAGGAACGGCTATGGTCAGGCAACATGAGATGGTGCAAGGCGAAACTAAGATAATAAAACCTTATATCAAATATAATATATATTAATTTTACTTATGTATAAAAATATGTTATGCTATATTCTGTCGGAGAACGCATAAAAGCGTATCTTTGGCAGAATATTTTTATGTGGCACAAAGCATGTTGAAGAAAGGTAAGGTAAGAAAATGGTTAAAGCGGTAGTAGGTGCGAACTGGGGCGATGAGGGAAAAGGTAAGATAACAGATATGATGGCGGAGAAAGCGGATATTATCGTGCGTTTTCAGGGCGGTGCCAATGCAGGTCATACTATTGTAAATAATTTTGGTAAATTTGCACTGCATACATTACCCTCCGGTGTATTTTACAGTCACACCACCAGCATTATCGGTAATGGTGTGGCATTAAATATTCCTGTACTGTTTCAGGAGATACAGTCCATTATTGACAGGGATGTGCCCATGCCCAGGATTCTGGTAAGTGACCGGGCGCAGATTGTAATGCCCTACCATATTCTGTTCGACCAGTATGAGGAGGAGAGACTGGGGGGCAAATCTTTCGGTTCCACCAAGTCCGGTATTGCGCCTTTTTATTCTGATAAATATGCAAAAATCGGTTTTCAGGTAAGCGAGCTGTTTGATGATGAGTTGCTTGCGGAAAAGACGGAGCGTGTAGTGCAGACCAAAAATATTATGCTGGAGCATCTGTACCATAAGCCTTTGATTGATGCAAAAGAACTGCTGAAAACCCTTCACGAATACAGGGATATGGTGGCGCCTTATGTGTGTGATGTCTCCGCATTTTTGGATAAAGCGTTGAAAGAGGGTAAAACCATCCTTTTAGAGGGACAGCTTGGTACCCTGAAAGACCCGGACCATGGAATTTATCCCATGGTTACGTCTTCCTCCACGCTGGCGGCTTACGGCGCCATAGGAGCAGGGCTTCCTCCCTATGAAATCAAGGAGATTATCACCGTATGCAAGGCTTATTCCTCCGCAGTGGGAGCAGGAGCTTGTGTGTCCGAGATTTTCGGCGATGAGGCGGATGAACTCAGACGCCGCGGCGGTGACGGCGGAGAGTATGGTGCGACCACAGGACGTCCCAGAAGAATGGGATGGTTTGACTGTGTGGCTTCCAAATATGGATGCCGCCTCCAGGGAACCACGGATGTGGCATTTACGGTATTGGATGTGCTGGGATATCTGGATGAAATTCCGGTTTGTGTGGGCTATGAGATTGACGGCGAAGTCACCACTGATTTTCCGGTCACCAGTAAGCTGGAGAAGGCAAAACCGGTTTTAAAGACCCTGCCCGGCTGGAAATGTGATATCCGCGGTATCAGAACCTATGAGGAATTACCGGAAAATTGTAAAAATTATGTAGAGTTTATTGAGGAACAGATTGGTTATCCTATTACCATGGTGAGCAACGGACCTGGAAGAGAGGATATTATCTATAGGGAAAGTCCTCTGAAAAAATAACAGCGTATTGCAGAGGGAAGAAGGGAACGCGGAAATGGTAGAAAATCTGGAGCATTTCAAGGTCTTTTACTATGTGGCGAAGCTGGGCAGTGTGACAAAGGCGGCGGAATGTCTGGCACTGTCCCAGCCGGCTGTGAGCCAGTCCATTAAACAACTGGAAAAACAGTTGGAGGTGGTTTTGTTCCGGCGTGTTTCCAGGGGAGTGCGCCTTACCGGTGAGGGAGAGCTTTTGTTTCATTTTGTGGAAAAAGGCTATGAGCAGATGGAACTGGGTGTGCAGAAGGTGCGGCAGATGCAGAACATGGAGCTGGGAGAAATACGCATTGGCGCCAGTGATATGACGCTGCAGTTTTATCTGCTGCCATTTCTAGAGCAGTATCACGAGAAGTATCCGGACATCAAGGTGACAGTCACCAATGCACCTACACCGGAAACCCTGCAGCTTCTCATGGAGGGGAGAATTGACTTCGGAATTGTCAGCAGCCCTTTTACGGAAAATGAGGGGATATGTGCAATACCTGTAAAGGAAATCGAGGATGTATTCGTTGCAGGAAGACGGTTTATAGCATATAAAAACCGGACTCTGGATTTGCAGGAGCTGGAGAATCTGCCCATTATTTCCCTGGAAAAAAACACCAGCACCAGAAGCTATATGGACGATTTTCTGGCACGTAACCAGGTGGTGATTCAACCGGAGTTTGAGCTGGCGACCAGTGATATGATTGTACAGTTTGCCCTGAAAAATCTGGGAGTGGGATGTGTGGTAAAGGAGTTTGCCAGACAGTATGTGGAGTCGGGAATGCTGTTTGAACTGCGTTTTAATAAAATTATACCCAAACGTCACTTCAGTGTGGTGTTGAATAAAAAGAATCCGCTGTCCATGGCGGCGCAGAAATTATTGGAGATTATGGAACTGGAGAATGAGAGGAAGAATGATTAAGAATATAATATTTGATATCGGAAATGTACTCACTGATTTCCGGTGGCGGGATTTCCTTTTGGACAAAGGATTTAGTGAGAGAATGGTGGAACGGATTGCGGATGCGTCTGTGAGAAGCCCCCAGTGGGCGGAGTTTGACAGGGGAGAATGGACCGAGGAGCAACTGATGGAGGCTTTTATTGCCAATGACCCACAGATAGAAGCCCAGCTTCATGAAGCCTATGACGATATCCGCGGAATGGTTACTCCGCGAGAATATGCCATTCCCTGGGTGAAAGAGTTAAAGGAAAAAGGATACCATGTGTGGTATCTTTCCAATTTTTCCCACAAAGCGGAAGTGGAATGCGCGGATTCCTTGGCTTTTCTGCCGTTGATGGACGGCGGCATTCTGTCTTATAAGGATAAGCTTATCAAGCCGGACCCGGCAATTTATCAATTACTGCTGAAACGGTATGGGCTGAATGCGGGTGAAAGTGTTTTTCTGGACGATACCCTTGCAAATGTGGAAGCTGCCTGCAGGCTGGGCATCCATGGAATTCACTTTTTGTCCAGGGAGCAGGCAGTGGAAGAACTTCGCAGATTAGGTGTTGGTTGAATTTTCGTCGACGTCAAAATCAGCGATGGTATGTCTGCCGGTGAGTTTGCCGTACATCCAGGTGTAAATCCATATCAGGATGGGAATTACCATGGTTGCAAACAGGCTCATGACAAATAATTTGCCGGATGCGGAGTTGTCGAAGAGTGCCGCAATCAGTGTGATAAGGTACATGAGTACCAGAAGAACGATGCCGATAATGGCAACAATCTGTCTGGAGGTAATCTTTCCTGCAGGGGCAGTCTGCTTCGGGGAAGCATTCTGTTTTTGTGTATTGGTTGTATCGCTCATTTGTGTATTGCCTTTCTATAGAATAGTATTGTAAGTATATCATTTTTTCTTATAAATGGCAATAAAAGTTCCCATACCTGCTTCATGCAAATACGGGAACCTTTTTAAGGGGAGGATTAAGTATTATTCTTATCATTGGTTTGATTTATCAAAGGAGGGGGATC
>CAZRZM010000028.1:22941-23286 GCA_964604575.1 uncultured Acetatifactor sp. | reverse complement strand
GGACACATAAGGCACCAGAGTACGGTGCCTAAGTGCCGACGTTTTTATACAGTCTTCATAGGAACAACTGTAGTCTGCCAACTGAAATAGGAATGAGTAAACTGTTACATAAAAACAGATATAATATTTGGAGGAAAATGAAGTGGGTAATTATACAGAAGAAATTAGCAGACGCAGGACTTTTGCGATTATATCGCACCCGGATGCAGGTAAAACGACGCTGACGGAGAAATTTCTGCTTTATGGCGGAGCAATCAATCTGGCAGGAAGTGTCAAAGGAAAGGCTACGGCACGTCATGCGGTGTCGGACTGGATGGAAATAGAAAAGGAGAGAGGTATTTCCGT
>CAZRZM010000028.1:0-22931 GCA_964604575.1 uncultured Acetatifactor sp. | reverse complement strand
CAGGTTTCATTTTTATTCTAATTATGGTAAAAAACTTTTTCCAGTGTAAGCCCTTTGGCAGGAACAAGATATCCCGCCTTTTCACGGTTACATGCCTTTATGGTATCTGTGACACTCTCCGGCGTTCTGCTGCCCATGCCTATTTCCAGAAGTGTTCCCACCAGTATGCGAACCATATGGTAGAGAAATCCGTCTCCCTTAAAAGAAAAGGTAATGATATCCTGCTTTTTGGAAATACTTATCTCATCAATACGTCTCACCGTGGACTTTTTTCCTTTTTTCGCAGAGGTAAAGGATTTAAAATCATGCTCACCGCAAAGAAGGGCGGCTCCTTTTCTCATGGCTTCCATATCCAGCTTATCCGGCATTTCATAGGCGTAGCGTCTCCAGAACACATTGGGAATATCACTGTTGATAACCCGGTAAGTGTAATACTTCCCACAGGCATTGAGTCTGCTGTGAAACCGGGGCGATGCTTCCCCAATTTCTATTACCGCAATATCCTCCGGCAGGTATCTGTTGATATAGACAAGCATTTCCTCCACAGCCATATCACTGTTGGTATGGAAATTTGCCACCTGGCCCAGGGCATGAACTCCGGCATCCGTTCTTCCGCTTCCCTGCAGTTCAATTTCCTCCCCGCACATTTTGGACAACAGCGTTTCCAGTTTTCCCTGTATGGTATTTGTAGTGGAGACCTGCTTCTGCCATCCCTGATATCTGGTTCCTTCGTACTGTAGCAACAGTCTGATATTACGCATCCTCTTGTTCCTGCCCTTCCTCTATTTCCGCCAAATCCTCTTTATTCAGCTTCCGAAAATGATTAATACCATTTACCAGAATCAGAATACTCTTTCTGGTAGTATCAAAAGCTCCCTCCTCATACATGGTATATACGATTAATCCCAGAGGCACTGCGATAATCATTCCAATCACACCACTGAGTTTAAATCCCACATACAACAGAAACAGTGTGGGGATGGGCGGAACTCCTACGGAGTCCCCTACAATTTTGGGCTGGATAATCTGTCTTGCCAACTGCCCCACACCCCAGATAATCAGCAGTCCTATCGCCATGGGATAATCAGAACTGAGTATTTTCACAATCGCCCATGGCACCATAATGGTTCCCGTTCCAAAAAAAGGCAGGAAATCCATAAATGCAATTCCCAGTGCAATCAGCAGTGCATAATCCACCCGCAGGATACTGAGCCCGATTACCAGCAGCAGGTACATCCAGATTTCTATTTTTAACTGTGCCTTTAAATAACCTCCCACTGCCTTCACCAGACTGCGTTTAATCATCACATAACGCACACGGATAAATCTGGGCATGGTGTTGCGAAACCACGCACCCACCTGACTTCTCTCCGCCACAAAGAAATACGCCGACAAAAGCGACATAATCACCCCGATAAGTATGGAAGGAAGCTGTTTTGCAAAATTGCCCACTGCCGCAATGGTGGGCGTGCTGATTTTACCCAGTAAATCGCCCATATAAGTTCCAATCTGCTGGGATAAATTGGTAATGGTGTCCTGTACATCTCTGGGCAGCTTACTATATACTACATTCAGATTCTTGGCTATATTGCTGAAATCAGATTCTGCATTCTCCCACAAGGCGGGCAGTTCCTCCACCAGTCCGATTCCCTGCTGTATCAGTTTGGCTCCTACCAGATACAGCACCAGAACCACCGCACTGATAACCGCCACTATCACAAATACACTGCCCGCTTTCCGTTTCAGCTTTATTTTTTCCTCAAAAAAACCAACCAGCGGACTGGCTATCCAGGCAATGACTCCCCCGACCACAAAAGGCGCAAAAAACACCAGCAGTCTGGGTACCAGAAAAATAATCAGCAATAAAGCAACTAATGCAACGGCAAGATTGGTTACCGCCTTAAAATATTTCTTCATGCCCTACTCCACTTCTTCCGCCCCCTGCGGAATACCTGCTTCTATCATACGGTCAATCAGTTCATATATTTCCTCCCTGCCCTGCTTGGACACCGCAGAAAAGGGAATGATAACCGTATCTTTTACCGCATTCAGAGTGGTGCGAATCAGCTTTAACTGCTTCTGTAACTGGCTGCGTTTAATCTTATCCAGCTTTGTGGCAATTATGACCGGCTGAAACCCCATATTCCGAATCCAGTCATACATAATCCTGTCATTCTCTGAAGGCGCGTGACGGATATCTATCAACAGAAATACTATTTTGAGCTGCTTTGATTTATGTAGATAGTTTTCTACCATTTTGCCCCACTGGGCTTTGACTTTTTCATTCGCTTTTGCGTATCCGTATCCCGGCAAATCCACAAAATAGACGGTTCCATTTATATTATAGTAATTAATGGTCTGGGTTTTACCGGGCTGGGAACTGGTTCTTGCCAGTGATTTACGGTTCATCAGGGCATTAATCAGGGAGGACTTTCCCACATTGCTTTTACCTGCAAATGCCACTTCCGGAAGCGTATTTACCGGAAGCTTACTGGTAATTCCGCACACCGTTTCCAAATTCACGTTTTTTATAACCATCTTTCCTCTCATTCTGCCGCTTTACACGGCTCCTGCAATGGTGATTAAAAACGCCGCCAATTAATAGGCGGCGCTTATACTCTTACTTCGCTTTTCTTATGCTTTCTCCATGCAGCATCAGCGGTTTACTGGAACCGTTCACTGCTTCTTTTGTCACCACGCAGGCTTCGATACTGTCATCGGAAGGAATCTCATACATGGTATCCATCATGACACCTTCCATAATAGCGCGCAGTCCTCTGGCTCCGGTCTTTCTCTCAAACGCTTTGTCTGCAATAGCCTCTATTGCATCCTGCTCAAACGTAAGCTCCACTTCATCCATTTCAAATAATTTCTGATATTGCTTAATCAGGGCATTTTTGGGCTCCTGCAATATCTTCATGAGTGCTTCTTTGTCCAGTCCGCGCAGGGATACACAGATAGGAACACGTCCCACAAACTCAGGAATCAGACCATACTTCACCAAATCCTGGGCGGTTACTTCCTGCAGCAAATCACCAAGCTCCTTGGTTGACTTCTGGGAAACCTCCGTGTTAAAACCAATGGATTTTCTGTCCAGTCGGGATTCCACAATCTTGTCTAACCCGTCAAAGGCACCTCCACAGATAAAGAGAATATTGGAAGTGTCAATCTGAATCAGTTCCTGATGAGGATGCTTTCTTCCTCCCTGGGGCGGCACACTGGCAACCGTACCCTCCACAATTTTTAAAAGTGCCTGCTGGACACCCTCGCCTGATACATCGCGGGTGATGGAAACGTTCTCGCCCTTTTTGGTAATCTTGTCAATTTCATCAATATAAATGATACCAAACTGCGCGCGCTCCACATCATAATCCGCTGCCTGAATCAGTTTGAGCAGAATATTCTCCACATCTTCGCCTACATATCCCGCCTCTGTCAGTGTGGTGGCATCTGCGATGGCAAAAGGCACATTGATAATCTTGGCAAGGGTCTGTGCCAGATAGGTTTTACCGGAACCAGTGGGACCTACCATAATAATATTACTCTTCTGCAGTTCCACATCATCCAAATCCTTTGGCGCAGTCACTCTCTTATAGTGATTATAGACAGCCACTGAAAGCACTTTCTTGGCTTCCTCCTGTCCTATCACATATTCGTCCAGAAAATCTTTGATTTCTCTCGGTTTCAGAAGATTGATGTCTGCGTGTTCCACTTCATCCATCTCATCATCTTCCAGTTCCTCCTCCAGAATATCTGCACAGATATCAATACACTCATCGCAGATATACACCCCGGCAGGACCCGCAATCAGTTTGCGCACCTGGCTCTGGGCTTTGTTACAGAACGAACATCTTATATCGTTACCTGAATTCTTGCCTGTCATTACTATACTCCTGTTATTTTGAGTTTAACTCCTGTTATTGGGAGTTTGTTACGCCTTATTAAGCATTGACATCATGAAAAGTAATCACCTTATCAATCAGTCCATATTCACATGCTTCTTCAGCGCTCTTCCAATTATCACGCTCGGTATCTGCGCAGACCGTCTCATAATCTCTGCCGGTATTTTCTGCCAGCATACGGTTTAATTTCTCTTTGGTACGCAGAATATGCTTTGCAGCAATCTCAATCTCTGTTGCCTGACCCTGGGTTCCGCCAAGAGGCTGGTGAATCATGATTTCTGCGTTGGGCAGGGCAAATCTTTTGCCTTTTGCGCCGCCTGCCAGCAGGAAAGCGCCCATGCTGGCTGCCATACCGATACATACGGTGGACACGTCACATTTTATATAGCGCATGGTATCATAGATTGCCATACCTGCGGTCACACTGCCTCCAGGGCTGTTAATATATAAATGAATATCTTTCTCCGGGTCCTCTGCCTCCAGAAAAAGAAGCTGTGCCACTACAATACTTGCACTGGTTTCGTTTACTTCCTCACCCAGAAAAATAATTCTGTCTTTTAACAGTCTGGAATAAATATCATAGGACCGCTCTCCCTTACTTGTCTGTTCAATGACATAAGGCACTAAACTCATATACATTACCTGACCTTTCTATAAAAATAGTTCACTTTATTTTATCCCAACCGACAGCTCTTTTCAATGAAAATTATACGTATTTAATAAAAACTTAATACGCTATAAAGGAAAAGTTATACCCGCGGTGCAGGTACAACTTTTCAAATTCTTTCGTAACAGATTATTCTTTAGGCTGTCTCAGATGTCTCTTTTGTCTTTTTGGATTTGGTAGTTTTTGCCTCTTTTGCATTTTCAACTACAAACTCAACAGCCTTTCTGATACAGATATCTTCTTTTACCTGCTTTGCTCCATTCTCACCGAGAAGTTCCTTTACCTTGTCAGCTTCCATCTGGTAAGCCTCCGCCATGGTCTTAACTTCTTCTTCAAATTCTTCCTCGGAAGCTTCCATCTTCTCTGCTGCAACAACTGCTTCGAGAACAAGTCTGGACTGGATTCGCTTAAGTGCCTGGGGTTTCACCTGCTCGATTAATCCGGCCGGGGTCATGCCGGTAAACTGCATATACTGCTCCATGGAAAGTCCCTGGGACTGAAGTCTCTGTGCAAACTCTTCCACCATCTGTCTCTGCTGGGTCTCAACCATCGCATCTGGAAGCTCCATCGTAGCTCCCTCGATAATAGCGTCGATAACCGCTTCCTCTTTCGCATCCTTTGCTTCGGCCTCTTTTTTGGCAGTCAGTTTCTTCTTCACATCCTCCTTATACTCAGCCAGGGTGTCAAATTCAGACACTTCACTTGCAAACTCGTCGTCCAGCTCAGGAAGCTGTTTTTCTTTGATTTCTTTGACGGTACATTTAAACACTGCGGGTTTGCCGGCAAGCTCTTCTGCCTGGTAATCCTCAGGGAATGTAACATTTACGTCGCACTCCTCATTCAATACGGCGCCAATCAGAGCCTCCTCAAATCCGGGAATGAAGGCACCGGAACCGATGGTAAGAGGATAGTTCTCACCCTTGCCGCCCTCAAATGCCACACCGTCCACAAAGCCTTCAAAATCAATAACGGTCATATCACCGTCCCTGACAGCCCTGTCCTCGATGGTAATGGTTCTCGCGTTGCTCTCTCTCTCTTTATCGATTTCAGCGTCTATCTCTTCGTCTGTAACCTTAACTTCAATCTTATCAACCTTTACACCCTTATATGTTCCAAGAGTTACCTCAGGTTTCAATGCTACTTCTGCGGTGAAAATAAATGGCTTGCCTGCTTCAATCTGGGTTACTTCAATCTTGGGTGCGGACACAATATCCTCTGTACACTCATCCAGCGCTTTCTCATAAGCATCGGGAATCAGTGCATTGGCAGCATCCTCATAAAATACCTCTTTGCCGTACATCTGCTCAATCATCCTGCGGGTTGCCTTACCCTTACGGAAACCGGGAATGCTGATTTTGTTTTTGTTCTTCCTGTATGCTCCGTCAAGCGCTTTATCCAGCTCTTCAGCAGATACTTCAATGGTAAGCTTTGCCATATTCTTCTCTAACTTTTCTACCTGTAAACTCATTGTTACATTTCCTCCTTAATTACCCTGTGCCGAATCTATATTACTTGTCCCATATGGACACAATCACAGTCATTCTACGATTATATCACAAGAATTAATAAAAAACAAACATTTTTTATATATGGGATGCAACGACCATGGTTCTTCCCTGACGTCTCTCTTCTATATACTTTTCTGTCCGTTCCCTGTTCTTCTCATCCAGCCCCGTAAAGGGTTCATCCAGAAGTACAATATCGGACGCTGCCTCCATGGCGCGTACCAGTGCCACTCTCCGCTTCATGCCGCCGCTCAGTTCCCTGCAGGGACGCTCCAGTGCCTCTTTTTCCAGTATCTTCTCCAAAGCTCTCCTGGCACTGTCTCTGCTTGCTGTCACCATTGCCACATTGCAGACAGGACTGTAGTCCTCACAGAGACGGTCCTCCTGAAACAGCATACTGACTCTTCCACCACATAAGATTCTTCCACCATCCGGCTGTTCTAAACCACTTATCATACGCAGAAGTGTGGTTTTGCCGCTGCCGGAAGCGCCTCTTAGATGTGTCACTTCACCGGATGGGTAACTGACCGAGAAATTACCGTAAACTTTCTTTTGCCCATAGCACTTTACCACGTTCATGCAGTTAATGGAGCCTGTTGCCGCCATTTCCCCGCTTCCGGGTTTCTTTTGTACCGCTTTATTCTGTCCGGATTTTTTCTGCGTGAAATTGTCCATACTCTCTTTCTGTCTGCGTGGCAGGTCCGGAATCCAGGCAAAAAACCGCTCCATTAGCTCAAGAACCAGTTTCTCAAATCCCACGCTGAGAAGCACCACCACCAGGGTCCATGCCAGCACACCGCCGGTATCCAGATAGATTTTTGACAAATAGAGCTGTTCGCCGATGGAATCCGCAGACATGCCCACCACCTCCGCCGCCACACCGGATTTCCAGCACATGCCCAGTGCCAGCTTCAGTCCGCTTTTCACAAAAGGATACAATGCCGGACGGTAAATATATAGAAAACGGTTCCATCCTGAAATTTGAAAGACCTCCGCCATTTCCAGCAGTCTGGTATCCGTACTGTATAGTCCTTCCAGTACATTACCGTAAATTGCAGAAAAAACCACCAGAAAACAGATGATGGACGCCAGCACAGAGGAACCCCACCAAATCAGTAAAAGTACAATGAAGGAAATCACCGGAACCGTTTTCACAAGCCGCACAGGAGGCTCCGCAAGCTCCGCCACCCATTGAAACCGATAGCTGAGGCTTGCGAGAAAAAAAGCAAAAGTAAGGCCCAGCAGGAAACCAGCCCCAATATGCCCGACGGAAACCAGCAGATTTTTCCAGAATGCCAGTTTCACCACTCTGTCTGTCAGGGCGCACACTGCCTGAAAAGGTGTCACCAGCAAAATGGAATTATCCACCAGTACTGCCGCAAGCTGCCATACCGCCAGCCAGAATACAATAACCGGTATCCTGTGCAGCAGTATTTTTTTCGTATTTTTCCATTGCCAGTCTCTTTTCTGCATGATTTTTGTATCCACCTTGTTTCTTATATACAGTCCGATATACAGTCCGAAAAGAATCCCCTGCCGTATGAAAACAGTTTATCCCAAACCTTTATCGGGATATCTGTCAGGGAATATAATAAAAATCCTCCTGCGGCATGGCGCCGCCCACTGCTTCCGGCGTATTGTCATATAGTATCTGTAAATATCCCTCCAGTGCCTGTCTCATTTCATTCCCTGTTATGCAGGTGATATTACACTGGGGAATCGCCTGCCTGGCAATGGGTTCTTTTGCAATAATCCCTGCTTCCACCGCATAGGCGGCTCCTGTGTCAGTATCTTCCACAATCTGTCCTGCGCTCCACGCATGTTCTTTCAGGAAAATCTGCACCATATCTTCGTGTGTCTCCAAAAAGTCATTTCTCACAACGGTTACTCCGGTAACCATACCACTTCCATTTTCATCCTGCAGTGCTTTCCATTCCTCGTTCATATCAAGCACTACTGCCAGTTTCTCATTCTGGGCACAGGCAGCAGTCACGAAGGGCTGGGGCAGAAGCCCCACTGCATCCGGATTTTTGGCAAGCAGAGCAGCCACCTCTGTTGCCTCCGAACGGTATTCCAGCGTAATATTTGCATCCGCCAGCCCATTTCCCATCAAAATATATTGCAGACAGTAATCCGGCGTCGTACCTTTTCCGGTCAGATAAATGGTTCTGCCTGCCAAATCGGAAACTTCCCCGATACTGCTATCACCCGATACCATATAGAGAACACCCAGCGTATTGATATCAATTACGCTGACGCCACCTTCTGTTTTGGCATAAAGCACAGAAGCCACGTTGGCAGGAACCAGTGCTATATCCAGCTCACCCTTTATCATCAGGGGCAGCAGCTCATCCGCACTAACTGCCATCTGAAACTCATAATTATTTTCACTGTTTCCGTTTTCTGCTTCCTCCATCAGATATAAAAGTCCCAGAGATGTAGGCCCTTTCAGGGAACCAATGCGGCAAACTGTATCCTCCGGCATCTCTTTCGTCCGGGAGCATCCTGCAAATGCCTGGCAAAAGAGTAATAAACTTAATACTACATACCATATTTTTAATTTACTTTTATTCATTTTAATAATCCTCCTGTTTTTTATCCCAGCACATACTATATCAGAAAAATGAAAAAGTTACCATTATATTTTTTTTCATACCGCTAATAATAATACCAAGATAAGCACCGGAAATTACTTAACGGACAAATCAAAGGAGTACCTTGATTTCAAGATAAGTATTTCCGTACTTATCTTGAAAATAGAGAAAAGAAAAAAAATTCATTAATTTGGAGGTGAATGAAATGGCAAGCAGAAGTAATAGAGTAGAAGTTCCTGAAGCTAAGGCAGCAATGGACCGTTTTAAGACTGAGGTTGCATCTGAATTAGGTGTTAACCTGAAAGAGGGTTACAATGGTGACTTGACTTCCAAAGAAGCAGGAAGTATCGGTGGCGAGATGGTTCGTCGTATGATTAAAAAGCAGGAAGAGCAGATGAAATAAGCCCGATAGGCTGACACAAACTGCTTAAATGCAAAAGAGGATGTTCCCCCTGATGTAAAACACGGGAGGAACATCCTCTTTTTATATTTGTAACGATTCAGAACCATTCGCAAAATGCTGCTGCGTTTTTTCATTTCGCTTATATTTTATTGCTTATTGATATACTTCCCATGGAACTGCTCAAAAGGACAAGGCTTGCCGAAATAGTACCCCTGAATGTAATCAGGTTCAATCTCACAGATTCTTGCAAGCTCTTCCTTCGTTTCAACTCCTTCAATACACAGCTTCAGATTAATACTGTGCACCATGTCAACCATATGGCGCAGCAATCCGTGCTCATAGTCATTATTTAATGCTTTTATGGTAAATCCTCTGTCTATTTTAATAGAATCCGGATTTAAGTTATATAAATAGTGGAAATTGGAATATCCTGTCCCAAAATCATCCAGTGCCAGTAAAACACCGTTTTCCCTAAGTCCTTCACAGAATTTGATAAAAGTCTCATTCGATTCCAGAAAACCGCTTTCTGTCAGTTCAATTACAATACTGCCCGGTCTGAGGTGGTATTTTTCCACTCCCACCAGAATCTCCATCAGTACGTTACTTTTGAGTACCTGTATATAGGACAGATTCACTGATATTCTAAAATCCGGAATTGTCTTCTGTATCTCACAGCATGCCTGCATTGCCTGCTCAAGCACCCATTTCCCCACCGGAATAATCAGACTGCTCTCCTCAAGCAGCGGTATAAATTCCACCGGAGAAATATTACCAAACTCCTCTGTCCGAAAACGCAACAGTGTCTCTGCACTGGTTATCCGGTTCTCCTCAATGTCCATAATCGGCTGAAAATGTGCCTCAAATCCCTGACAGCCATTATTCACCGCCTGACGCATAATCCTGATAATCTGTCTTTTCCTGCAGAATGCACTGTAATCTTTTTCTTCAAAAATATAGCAGCGGTTCCGCCCCCTGATTTTTGCCTCATTTAAAGCAAATTCCGAAAGCATCATTAAATTAGTGTAATTCTGGTCGTCCAGCCCATCCAGCTCCAGAATGCCCGCCGAGGTTGTAAAAAACACTTCATAAAAATTACTCTCAATAAAAGAATCTATCGTGCTCCGTATTCTTTTGTACAGCCATGTGGCATCCTCCACCTTCCTGCCGGAGTAATCCAGAATCATAAACTCGTCCGCCACTATCCGGTACAGCTTCTGTCCAGGCTCAATGACTGCCTCGATACATTCCGCAGTCTTGCGAAGTATCATATCACCATAGTCCATTCCGCGGTTTTCGTTGATTTCCTTAAAACTATCTATTCCCAGACGCAGCATAAATCCCTGCATCTTCTTCCCAGACTGTTCCATCGCCTCCTGACGCAGTCTTGACTCTCCCAGAAGACCACTGACATTATCAGCCTTCTGCTTTCTCCCAATCTCATTGATACATCCAACAAGCAGGGCCGGTCTTCCATCTTCATCCTTCTGCATCACTCCCCTGCAGTTAATCCACACGGCATGTCCGCTCCGGTCCATCCACCGGTACTCCATATTGTGAAATTCCTTCTCCCCCTTTTTTAAAAGTTCAAGGTCTTCCATAAGTCTGGAATAATCCTCCGGATATACAAATTTCTGGAACTCCACCTCCAGATTGCCAAACTTCTCTGCCGGAAGATTAAACCGCTCAACTGCATTGGCGGAAATGCAGTAACAGTCTGCATCACAGTCCAATACATACAGATAATCATCCATGCTGGTATTCAGTATTCTAATAATATTTTGGAATTGTGTAAAAGATACCCTGCTATTTTCCATTATTTATATACTCCATCCCCAAGTATTTTTCCATATATTGACTACATATATGAAAAATTTTACCATAAACAGAGTTGATATTCAACTTATTTCAAGTAAATATTCACAAAAAGGCACATCTTCCTCAAAAAAAAGCTGGTTATAAAAGACAAACATTCAGCTCGTATTGGAATTTTGTTAGTGCATTATACTGTATCCTTTTCTTTCTTTTCAGATTACAGGATTTAAGCAGTCCCATCAGAAACCGCATATCCGGGACTCTCTCTGCCTTCTCGGCTCTCGTACATGTCTCCAGTATCTGCCATAATCCTTTGGGCGCTTCGGCAGGCAGCATCTGTAAAAGTACCATACCCAGCCCATAAACGTCCATGCCGGCGTCTGCAGGTGCATTTCCCAGTAGCTGTTCCGGTGCTGCATAACCTCTGCTTCCTGCAATTCCCAGACTTCCCCCGGCTCCCGCACATCCCATATCAATTAACTTTACTGCCCCGTCCTCCCGTATTAGTATATGTTCCGGCTTAATGTCGCGGTGTATCACTGCACTATCCCTCTCGTGAAGATACTTAAGACCGTCCGCCAGCTCCAGACCCATACGTACAGTCTGCCTTGCCGACATTTTCCCTCTTCTGGCAAGGAGTGTTTTCAGACTGCTGCCATAGACATACTCCATAACCAGCACGGCCTTATCATTCTCCTCAAAATAATCAAAAAAACTGACAAAAAGGGGATGCTTTATCCCGGACAGATATTCTGCCTCCCGCTCCAGCATTGCTTTTTTTCCACTGACTTTACAGGCCACCATACGTCTTTTTTTCTCATCCCATGCACGGTATACTCTGGAAAAAGCCCCCTCGCCCACAAGAAGCGGCGTCCGGTATCCCTTTCTTTGCAGAATTTGGAGCTCCTGCGGTTCTCCTGTCATCTCCGGCTGCCTTACAGCCTTCTGTTGTATTGCCGTCCTCTGCCCCATTGCTGCTGTCTGCTGCGTTATGACTTTTTGCTGGTCTATGACTCTTTGCCCTTTTATCGCCCTCTGTGATACATGAGTCCTTCCATGGGGCTTCTGCCCATGCACATGGATGGTATCCCGGCTAAACATATGCGGTGTATTTTCCGTCAGAAGCAGTACGGCACACACATTCTGCTCTCCCAGACGCTCTGCCTGCATTCCCAGTTCCCGAAGTCTCTTCTCACACCGCTCTCCGCGATTTTCTTTCCGGCCCAGTTCTGCAATATTCATACTCTCTGTCAAAGTCTGTTCCTTATAAGGCGCCAAAAAAGATTCTGTCCCTATGAAAATTCCGATTCCGGGCTGCATATCCGCCTGCTGTATCCAGAACCTTTCCTTGTCAGGATTCAGACACTTGATTTTCCCCATTCTGAATCCTCTATGTATAAGGTAAATCCGCTGCCTGCCACAAGAAAATAATACCGCCTTCTCTCCCACTCCAATGATTCCGGTACAATCCATTTTTTCCGGACAGCACACCTGTGCCGCTTCATTAATAACATGTGATATTTCATCTTCCAGGGCATTCTGCAGCCGCTCCATATCCCGCTGCCTCCCCTTTGCACACAGCTCCAGTCCCTTATAGCGAAACCAGTCCAGCAGTCTCGTCTGCAAAAAATCTCCTGCTGCCGGCATGTCCCGCATTCTGCACATTACCACAAATACAATGGATAATCCCCCCTTTTTCTCTTTAAGCTGCTGCAGAACAAGAGAGGTTTCATTTAATCCCTCCTGCTGCCAATAATATGAAGTTTGATAATTCATAATTTCCCTCATTTCTGTAACATTCGTTATTTTATGTTTTGGTTGACATACGTTTGCTTGTCAGCATGATTTGGTACAAAGTTGAATTGTTATGGAAAATATCTTGAAAATCAGAAAAACACAGAAAAACACAGAAAATAAGAAATAGTGGCAGGGGAACGCTTCCCCTGCCGGGCTAAAACGCTGCATGTGTAAAAATATTGGACAAATCATTAAAAAATAAAAATACCATTAAAATCATAAAGAACATCATACCGATAAAATGTACCATACCTTCCTTTTCCGGTGCTATAGGTTTCCCGCGTATCACCTCAATCAGAAGAAATACCAGTCTTCCCCCATCCAGTGCAGGAAGTGGCAGAAGATTCAAAATCCCCAGATTCACAGACAGCATCAGGGTAATGTTCAGCATCTGGACCAGAACCATCGTCCATCCATAGTCCTTGGACTCTTCATAGGTCTTTCCCACCAGATTCACTGCAATACCCACCGGTCCTGCCACATCCTGTCTTGTGACTCTGCCGCCCAGAAGCATTCCCAGACTCTTGTAGGTCATCTTGATATTAAAACGCATCTCATACCATGCGTATTTAATACCATCCAGTCCTTTCAATTCCACAATCTCATCATTGCTGATTCCCAGCAGATAAGTGCCCACACTTTCATCATATGTGGGTGTGAGCTTTGTCTGATATTTCTGACCGTCTCTCTCATAACCCACTGTGACTTCGCCACCATTATATATCTGCATAAAAAGTGATATCTCTTTAAAAATATGGATTTTCTCACCATTTAAGGAGGTAATACGGTCGCCCGCCGCCAGTCCGGCATCCGCCGCCGCACTGCCCCCGGTCACTGTATTTACCACCGGGTCCCTCACGATAACCACCGTATTAACCAGAATCAGCGCAATGATAAATGCCAGTATAAAGTTAAAAAATGGTCCTGCCACAACCGTGGATATTCTCGACCAGACATTTGCATTCAAGAAAGAACCTTCACTCGTCCCATCTTCTTTTGTCTGTAGTCCGTCTTCTCCCTCGAACATACAGGCGCCGCCGATAGGAAACCACTTTAAAGAGTATTTCGTTTCTCCCCTGCGAAAGGAAAAAATATCCGGTCCCATGCCAATCGAAAATTCCACTACATGAATGCCGTTTAACTTGGCAAGGAGAAAATGTCCAAATTCATGTGTGACTACCACCACCCCAAAGATAAGAACAAACAATATCAGTGTAGCCGCCATTTCACTTATTCACCTTTCCCGTTATATATTCATAAATCTCCTGCTCTGTGCGCAGAATCTCCTCTACTGTAGGATTTGCAATCACCCTGTGCTGTCTCATGGATGCTTCAATCAGCTCTGTAATCTGTAGATAAGATATCTTCTTATCAAGAAACAGTCCCACCGCCTTCTCGTTGGCGGCATTGTATACAGTAGGCATACTGCCTCCCGCCCCGGCTGCTTCATATGCAAGCGCAAGTCCCCTGAAAGTATCCGTATCCGGTTTTTCAAATGTAATTGTGCCAAGTTCAGCGAAATCCACTCTTTTTCCCGCCATCGGTCTTCTGTCAGGATAAAACAGGGCATATTGAATGGGCAGTTTCATATCCGGCGTACCAAGCTGTGCAATTACCGCACCATCCACATACTCCACCATGGAATGAATAATGCTCTGGGGATGTACCACCACCTGAATCTGCTCCAGTTCCACATCAAAAAGCCATTTCGCCTCCATAACTTCAAGTCCCTTATTCACCAGTGTGGAAGAATCAATGGTAATCTTTCTTCCCATGGACCAGTTGGGATGTTTTAAGGCATCCTCCACCTGCACCGTGGCAAGCTCTTCCCTGGTTTTTCCCCGGAAGGGCCCACCGGATGCCGTAAGCAGGATTCTGGATATCCTCTCTCTGGGTTCACCGTTCATGGACTGGAATATGGCACTGTGTTCACTGTCCACCGGAAGAATGGAAACACCGCATTTTCCGGCAAGCGGCATAATAATATGTCCTGCCGTCACCAGAGTTTCCTTGTTTGCCAGTGCAATATCTTTTCCCGCCTCGATAGCCGCTATCGTTGGTCTAATACCAATCATTCCCACAATGGCAGTCACTAATACCTGCATATCGGACATAACTGCAATTTCCAGAAGTCCGTCCATACCGGACACAATCTTCACATTCATGTCCGCAACCCTGCCACGCAAATCGGCTGCCGCAGCCTCACTCCACATTCCGGCAATCAGCGGTTTAAACTCCCGGATTTGCTGCTCCATTTTATCCACACTGCTTCCTGCCGCCAGCGCCACTACTTCAAGCTCCGGATTGCTCCTCACAATTTCCAGAGTCTGGGTGCCAATGGAACCGGTGGAACCCAATATTCCAATTTTTTTCATTCTGTCATCATACCTTTCCCACTAAATCTGCAGCAGAAGCGTTGTCAAAAAGTACACCATGGGCGCCGTTACTATCATACTGTCAAAACGGTCCATAATTCCACCATGCCCCGGAATCAGTTTCCCGTAGTCCTTAATATTGTTATTGCGTTTAATGGCAGACGCCGCCAAATCTCCCACCATGCTCATCACAGCTCCTGCTGCACAAATAAACGCCATGATGAATGTCACATGCCCTCCGGGCAGTTTCGCTTCCAGCACAAAATATCCGTAAATCCCGCCAATCAACGCCGCTCCTGCCACTCCACCGATACATCCCTCCAGAGATTTGTGGGGACTGAGTATCGGAAATATTTTCTTTTTACCAATCAATTTACCCACTACATAAGCACAGGTATCGCATCCCCAGGAGCTGATTAAAATCATCCATACGGCATAAAAACCAATGGAATATGCCCTTGTAAGATATACAAAGGAAAGCATGACCGGCGCATACAAAAAGGAAAAGACCGCCGCCACCACCTGGGATGCCTGAAACTTTGGAAAAGTTATCACATATAGAAACATTTCTGCCAGGAAAAGTGCAACAATACACATAAGCAGATAGATACTGCTCTCCGCCAGATACACTGCCGCATAGTAGGCAACCACACCTGCCAGCCCAATGACTTCCATTCCATTCAGCTTCTTCTCCTGTGTTGCACACAACAGCGCTTTTGTCAGCTCCCTATATGCAACCAGTGAAATAAAAAGCAAAGTGAGCGCCAGAGGCAGTCCCCCCACCCCCATCATCGCCAGTGCTATGATTAGCAGCACAATTCCACTTGCCAACCGCATTCCAAACATAAGGCTATTCCTCCTTTAAGCCACCATATCTTCTGTCTCTATGATTGTATGCTTCTACGGCTTTTATCAATTCTTCTTTTGTAAAATCCGGCCAGGGAACCGGTGTAAAATAAAATTCCGTATACGCAAGCTGCCATAACAGGAAATTGGATATCCGCTGTTCATTGCAGGTGCGAATCAGTAAATCCGGTTCCGGTATTCCTCTGGTATCCAGATGATTACCCAGAATATCCTCGTCTATGGCATCTGCTCCCAGTTCTCCCGTCTCCACTTTTCTTGCAAGCTCGCGCACAGCCCGGACAATCTCGTCCCTGCCGCCATAGTTAATGGCAATCTGAAAATGCAGTCCATCGTTATTCTGGGTGGCTTCCTCCAACTGTGCAATGCGCGTCCTGATATCTTCATCCAGACCGGATTTATCTCCCAGCACTCTCACACACATGCGGTTTTTCTCCGCCGTTTTAAGACAAGTTTTCATGTAATTGCGCAGAAGCTTCATCAGCGCATCTACTTCATCCTTAGGGCGATTCCAGTTTTCCGTGGAAAAAGCATATACTGTCAAATATTGGATTCCCATTTTATAGGCTTCCTCACAGATGACCTCCACGGTTTTTGCGCCTTCCACGTGTCCGTAATTGCGCGGCATACCTTTTGCTTTTGCCCATCTTCCGTTGCCATCCAGAATAATCGCTACATGATTTGGCATTTTTAACTGTTCTTCCATTTTCCCTCTCCCATATGGCAAAAAAGGGCGGCTTTGCTTACGCATTACCGCCCCCGCAGTACCACTATACAGTCATAATCTCTTTGGATTTTGCATCCATCAACGCATCAATGTCCTTGATATATTTATCCGTCAGTTTCTGGAGCTGGTCTTCCAACTGCTTAATTTCGTCTTCGGAAACCTCTGTTTTAGCCAGCTTTTTAAAAGAATCATTTCCATCTCTTCTGATGTTACGGATTGCAACTTTGCCATCCTCAGCTTTTTTCTTTACTTCCTTAACCAAATCCTTTCTGCGCTCTTCCGTCAGTTCCGGGAACACAAGACGGATTACACTGCCGTCGTTGGAAGGATTGATACCGATATCAGATGTCTGTATTGCTTTCTCAATTTCACGAATCAGAGATTTCTCCCATGGTGCAATCTGAATAATACGCGCCTCCGGAATCGTGACGTTACCCACCTGCTGTATAGGAGTGGGCGTCCCATAATAATCTACTCTGAGTTTATCCAATACATGAGGGTTGGCACGTCCTGCACGAATGGCTGCATAATCTGTTTCCAGATACTCATATGCCTTTTTCATCTTGTCATCATACTGCTGTAATCTTGCGTCCATATATCCTCCTATACCAGAACCTTGGTTCCGTTAAATTTATCTCTTACGGTATTGACAATACTGTTTTCCTCGTTTAATCCAAATACCCACATGGGCATCTTGTTATCCCTTGCCAGTATGGATGCAGTCATATCCACCACCTGAAGATTTTTGGCAATCACTTCATCTATTGTAACCTCTGTATATTTTTTGGCATTGGGATTCTTTGCCGGATCGTCGTCATATACACCGTCAATAGATTTTGCCAGCAGAATTACATCCGCATCCACCTCAACAGCCCGCAGCACCACACCTGTATCCGTGGAAAAATAAGGGTGGCCGGTCCCCCCTGCAAAAAAGACAACCATTCCTTTTGCAAAATATTTGTTTGCCCTGTCCTTGGAAAACAGCTTGGTAAAAGAGCCGCATTCAAAGGGTGTCAAAATATTGGTCATCATTCCCACCGAGCGGAAAATTTCAGAAACATAAATACAGTTCATGACAGTTGCCAGCATACCAATCTGGTCCGCCTTGGTGCGGTCAATATTCTCACTGGAACGTCCTCTCCAGAAATTGCCGCCTCCAATCACAATACCCACCTGTATACCGTCGTCCACAAGCTCTTTCACCTGCACAGCTACCTTTTTGACTGTCTCTTCGTCAAACCCTGTTTTTTTATCTCCCGCCAGGGCTTCCCCACTTAATTTCAACAAAATTCTCTGCATAGCCATCCTCTTTCCTGTGCGTGGAACACGTTAATTTTGTTTGGATTTTGATTTCTTGGTTACTGTATCAGGCTTATATTCGTCAAAGAAAGAAGTAGGGCTGACATCTGCATAGCACTGCGAACACATACCTTCAATAACCGCACCGTTATTAATCTGAACCGATTTGGATTTAATATTACCCATTACAATAGCGGAAGTATCCAGAATAACCGGACCTTTCACATCAATATCACCTTTAACAGCGCCTGCAATGACAGCGCTGGTGGCAGTGATGTTACCGATAATAACAGTACTTGCCCCAACCTTTACGGCGCCTTCACTGACAATCTCACCATTAATCTGGGCTCCGTCTGCAAAAACTTCCGCAGCTTTGGAATTACCATTAATATGTCCTGTAATATTTAACTTACCCAGTACGTCAATATTACCATTTATGGTGCCAATAATATCCACAGAACCTTCCGATGTAATGTCACCTGTAATCATCATCCCTCCGGTGATAACAGATGTTTCGTCTACAGCCTCTTTGTTTGTATATGTCTCCATGTCCGCATTTACTCCTTTATATTCTTCTGTTTTCTCTTCTTTTTGATTGTCTGCTGCTATATTCTCTTCCGGTTCCTCTGTTTCCACCAGAATGTCTTCTGTTTCCACTAAATCTGCCGGATTCTCCTGCATTTCACTTTTCTCTTCCAGTGTCCATGAGTCTTTGTCATCTTCCACCGTTTCTCCGGATGTCTCACTTTCCTCTGTCTCTTCGCTTTCCTCCCAGTCCTCTTCTGACGTTTCCAGTCCAACAGCGATAATCTCCACTTCCTCCTCGGACTCGTCTGCAATGGGATCCAGCAATATATCTGCCAGACTCATTCCACCCGCAGTTTCCTGTCCTCCGGTCTCACCTTCTGTTCCTATTTGCGGCAGTTTGTCCTCTGCGTTCTCCACTTCTGTTACCGCTCCTGCTGTTGTTTCCAAAGATTCTTTTTCATCCGGCCTGGTAGCCATTCTCCCAAAATCCCTGCCTGTCAAATCTGTCTTGTCATTGTTTTCCGGCAGACCGGAAGCTGCTGCGTCTGTATTATCCGACGGCATCAGTTCATTTACTGCCTGCGACAAGTCTTCTTTTAAATCTGAGAAAAAACCCATGGTAATTTAACCCTCCATTCTTTTTGGCTTTAAGTATTCCTATGTTGAATCGGCTCTGTGTCCTCTGTAATTGGTAAAATTACAGTATCCTCCAATTCCATAATGCTTTCTATGATTGCAGGCAGTGCCTCCACTGTAGTGTGTTTGCCTGCCGAATCATGGAGTAAAATAACAGAATTCTTATGCTTTGTGATATCCCGTGTACAGTTGTCCACCAGTTCCTCCACTTCCAGAATTCTGCTTCCACCGTCCCCCGATGAAATATTCCAGTCATAATACGTTACGTCCTGCGATTCCAGATAAGCAGTCAACTGCTCCATCGGCGTATCGCTGACAGTATTGGAACTGCCCCCCGGAAACCGATAAATGGTACTCCGGACACCGGTGATATCATACACATAATCCTGAATCTTCACAAAATCCTCTGTAAAACTTTCCTCAGACTGATAAACTTCACTGTATTTGTGGCTGTAGGAATGCATTCCTATAGAATGCCCCTCTTCCACAATCCGCTGCATCATTTCCTTGGAATGGTCATCCTCTTTGCCCACCACGAAAAAGGTGGCTTTTACATTGTACATGTCCAAAATATCTAAAATATCATCCGTATACCTGCTCGGTCCGTCATCAAATGTCAAATATACCCGATGTGCATGTTCTTCTTTTTCCATGACACCCGATGTCTCCTGTACACCCTGATTCCCCGACTGTATCTCACCCTGCATCTCCTGCTCTGCGCTGCCATCCACCGTAATCTGCTGTGCTGTATCCACATCAGTGTCCGCCTGTTTTTGCTGCGCTTCCAGCAGACCTGTCAGTTGCTCTAACTGTCCTGCAAGTGTCTCCATAGTCCGTTCCAGATTATTTACTCTCCTAAACAGAACCATACAGCATACAATAGGAATCAGGATAACTGTTGCCAGCGCCGGAATAATTATCCTTTCCAGCCGCCCGCCCCGTCTTCTTCTGTCTCCAGGGTTACGATTGCTATCCTCTGACATACTCCCTCACATTCTATCTTACTATGGAATTTTGTGTACTTCCGTAACAGTATAGCATATTACAGATTTTTGGGAAAGATGAAAATGAAAAAAAATTGCCTGTTACAAATTTTGCCACGGCATTTCCCTGTCTCATGATATTTTAAGACAAAAAAAGACAACATCTTCGGGGAGTTGATGTTGTCTAAAAAAGGGGAGGTTTAGTTTTTCTAAAACTCATATAAAGTGTATCCTGTCTGGATAGAAATGGAAATGTAATATCTTTGAAGAAAAATGTATTATCTTGCCTTGTCGGCGGACGTGGGGTATCCGGGCTGAAATTTAAAATATGTACCCTTGCACGATTTGAAAACTTATACTATAATAATTGCGTTCTGTCTGAATTGTTATTAATAATATGAAATGAAAGGACGCCATCAGGCGAGTGTGATACAATGAGTTTTGAATTTATTAGAACGCTGCCTTCACCGGACGAAATCCGCGCAGAATATCCTTTTGCGGAAGAACTGGCAAAAATCAAGGCACAGAGAGACGCTGAAATCCGTGATGTTATCACTGGAAAAAGCAATAAATTTCTGGTTATCATCGGTCCCTGCTCCGCAGACAATGAGGATTCCGTCTGTGATTATGTAAACCGCCTTGCCAAAATAAATGACAAGGTAAAGGACAAGCTGATCCTGATTCCCAGAATCTATACGAACAAGCCCCGCACCACAGGCGAGGGCTATAAGGGCATTTTCCACCAGCCCGACCCTGAGAAAAAACCGGATTTTCTTGCAGGATTAATCGCAATGCGTAAAATGCACATCCGCGCTGTCGCGGAAACCGGGCTTACTTCCGCAGACGAAATGCTTTATCCTGAAAACTGGGGCTATCTTTCCGATATCCTCTCCTATGTGGCAATCGGTGCCCGCTCTGTGGAAAACCAGCAGCACCGCCTCACAGTCAGCGGTCTTGATATTCCTGTAGGTATGAAAAATCCTACCAGTGGTGACTTCTCCGTTATGATGAACTCCGTCTATGCGGCACAGCACCACCACACCTTTATTTATAGAAGCCATGAGGTAAAAACAAGCGGCAACGAGCTTGTACACACAGTACTGCGCGGTGCAAACAATAAACATGGGCAGAATATTGCCAATTATCACTACGAAGACTTAAACCGTCTGCTGGATATGTATGATAAAATGGATTTGGTGAATCCCGCCTGTGTGATTGATGCAAACCATTCCAATTCCAACAAACAGTTTGAACAGCAGATTAGAATTGTCAAGGAAGTTATGCACAGCCGCAAGCTCAATTCCGATATCCACCAGCTTGTAAAAGGCGTCATGATTGAAAGTTATATTGAAGAAGGCTGTCAGAAAGTAGGCGGTGGCGTCTACGGCAAATCCATTACCGACCCCTGTCTGGGCTGGGAGGACAGTGAAAAACTGATTTATGACATTGCCGAATATGATTAAAAAATTTTCAAAAGCCCCATCATAATATGCGGGTTTACAAAACTTTCCATAATACACCCTATCAGCATCAACGCAATAATACAGATATACTGTAGTATGCGCCGGGGCAGGAGCAGCGAACCTCCTGCCTCATTTTTTATTCCTTTGTACAGATAAATCCCCCTGTATATGCCCTCACACCATCGAATCAATAACACCATGGCAGGCACATACAGAAAGAACTGTGGAAGCACCCCCGCCAGAACCAGCAGAACTCCCTTTACACCATAGCGCAGTACTGCCAGTGCAAGATAACTCCCGGCACAGACACCATACCACAGTGATGCTCCCCCACAGACAATCATACCCAGATATGTGGTGGACAAAATTGTTATCACCAGAACACTGAACAGACGCGTTTTTAAGATATAATAAAAAAGAACACTGCTATCCACAGTCATATATTTCATATTATACAATGTGTATTCATCAAGCAGCGTGGAATTTTCAAGCAACCGGCTCTTTCCCAAATTCACAGTTACAATAGCCGCAAGCATCCCCACTGCAAAAAGAGTGGCAATCGGTAATTTCCCCATTGTCACTCTGCCAAGCTTCTGGGACATTCTAATTGGAAATCCTTTCATCTGCATATATCTTCCCGCCATTTTCTGCATTCTATAGGGATGTCTGGTACATCCTTGCGTAATTATATGCGGATTCCCTGACAGACTATGCCTAATCTCTTCACAATCAAATACCCCGCATCAGGTCTGACGCGGGGTATTTGTAATTCTATCATTTTCATAAGCCATATTTTGCTGCATAAGCCAGCACACCGCATATGGTCTTGGCATCCTGGATTCTGCCTTCCAGTATCATTGTTTTCAGTTCTTCTACAGAATATGCCTCCACATTGATAAACTCGTCTTCGTCCAGATGCTGTTTTCCGGTGTGTAAATCCTTTGCCAGATAAATGTCAATCTTTTCATTGCAGAAGGCAACCGTTGTATAGATAGCCGTCAGAAGTTCCACCTTATCGCACACATATCCTGTTTCTTCCTCCAGCTCTCTCATGGCTGCAATATCCGTGGGCTCGTCACGTCCCTCCCGCCCTCCTGCCGGAAGTTCGATTGTCTCACGCTCCAGCGCATTGCGGTACTGGCGGACCATCAACAATTTACCGTCCTCCCGCACTGCCACTACCGCGGCGGCACCCTTATGGTCTATCAAATCCCACTTTGCCACATTTCCGTTGGGAATCTGCATGGTATCCTGGTAATAATCAATAATCGCACCCCTTGCAATCAACTCTCGCTTTAATCTCTTATACTCTTCCATAACTACACCTTTCTCTGCAAATCCGCACATTTTACAGGCATACCTGAGCCTGCTGTCAT
>CAZRZM010000027.1:0-23484 GCA_964604575.1 uncultured Acetatifactor sp. | reverse complement strand
TATGGTTGTCTCGGATTTGATACATTTGGTCCCTTTAAACTCGTTGGAGGCATTGCAAAAGGGCATCCAAATGATGAAGATATATCGTCCGCAGTCAATTTTTTCTGTGGAATTAAAGACAAGGCATAAAAATCTTCAATTTGATACTTTTTGATTTTGCCTTAAAGGGGTTCAAATTTATTGACAGGGTGGGTTCAAATATCTGTAGGGAGGGTTCATTTTTACTTCTGCTTCATGTCGGAATATGAACTGTCATAAAAAGAAAAAGGCTTCCGGTCACGCCAAATGTGCCGAAAGCCTTTATTTCTGCGGTTTTTCAAGTATTCTGTTCCTATTCTTTGTATCAAATAAGTGAGTTTTATTTCTTTTAAGCTATTCCGTTTCCTATTCTGCTTTTTTCACCATCTCCTGAAATGCAGACAAAAGCACATCCCTTTCTTTTTTGTTGTTATCGTCATATAATATCGCAATTATGTAAAATGCAGAAGAGTACAGCCTACAGTACTCTTCTGCACAAAAATCCGCTCTCTGGTTTTTTGCATCCTCTATTGTCTGGTGTATCCATTTCTGTCCCCACATAGAGACTTTACCATATCCTTCCCCTCATCTGTTTTTCGTCCGCATCATGTCAGTTTTATATTGGGTTTTAAATTTATCATTGTGAGGGAATGGTGTCAATTCATTTCCGCTACACGCCGCTCAATACTTCAAATACTCCTGCAATATTCAGTCTCCCATAGCCCCACTCTCTATTGGGATACGCCACACCGGAGCTTCTGGTGGCACCGCGGATAAGATAATTCTTAATCTCGATACTCTCCACATAGGCATTGTTCCGTTCCACTACCGCCCACTGCATCAGTTGTGCCACTGCACCTGCTGTTATGGCAGCCGCCATACTGCTTCCGGTTCTGGTGCCCAGTATGGTTGGCACATTCACTCCCGGCGCCGCTAAATCCGGGCGGATTGAGCCTGAACGGCAGAAGCCCCTGCCGGATTCTATATAAAAACTATTATTTTCGGCATTATAGGTGGAAACTCCTATGACATTCATTGCCATGGAAGGTTCTGTCAGCGTTGTATAGGGGTTAGGATTCAGGAAATAGACTTCCGTATCCAAAAACTGGGTAATAGGCAGCCACATATTAAATGCACCACTGTGCACTTCCCCATCAGCGCTGACAATAAAAGTCCAGATTCCGGGCGTGGGGTCCTGCAGCCTGAAAAGCACAAGCTGGTCGCCGGAAGTGGGCTCAAGCAGAATGTTCTGAATTGTAACACGGCTTCTCTCATACACAAAACCATAGGTGACACTCTGTCTGGTAGTCAGTCGCACCACCGGAATACTTTCTCCACTGGGAGAACGCACCACCACTCTGATGATGTCCGGCAGATTGCCCCATGTCTCAAGTATGAATCCTCTGCTGTTTTCTCCAACCCGTACCTCCACCTCTGTAGATGCATTAAGACTGCCTCTTTCCAACTGCCCCAGATAATGATGGGATGCGTTTCCCTCATTTCCTCCACAAACCACAACACCACGACTTCTCTTGGTGGCAACAATATCCAGGTATCTGGACAGACCGGATTTACCGGAATGGTCTCCACTATTGGTTCCCAGCCCTAAGCAGATGATAACCGGACGTTCAAATGTACGGGCAAAAGAGTCTGCATACATCACCCCCAGCATAATGTCATCCTCCTGAAATGCCACAGCCCCGTCTGCTATCAGATAATAATCTCTCAAATACTGTTTACATTCTTTTAGCTTTACAACAACAATCTCTGCATCCGGTGCTGCTCCTCTAAACAATCTTTCCCCGGTAACGGTACTCCCCGCCGCAACACTGGCCATGGCAGTCCCATGTCCGATTTCATCTCTGCTGGGAACAATACTGTAAGGCTCATCACTCTTCAGTGCCCTGTTAATGTCCTCTCTGGTATATTCCGTTCCAAACCAGAAGCCCTCAGGCGGGGTTCCATCCTGAATCGTCTGGTCCCATATGGCAAGTATCCTGCTGTTTCCTTCTGCATCCAGAAAAGCCGGGCTGTTATAGTCTATACCCGTATCAATAATGCAGATTACAGTTCCTCTTCCTGTCAGATTTAACGGTGGTCTCTGAACCTGGGTAATCCCACTCACAATAAAACTGCTGGAATCAAATGTCTGCATCAGTCCATAAAGTTTAGGCATACTCTGATATTCAGCAAATAAAGTACTTTTACTGCCCACATATTCACTGGGAATATATAGAATATTATACAGCCCTTCTATACTTGTATAGCAGAAAAGGGACTCTTCCATCCCGGAAGTTGCAGGTAAGGGAAAATCCGTAATATAGCTGAACGTATTCTCGGAAAGCGCTATTTCTTTACAGTCCATGAACTCTCCAAATCACATTCTTTTTACTAACTTATGTAAACATATCCTATATGTTGCACTCCCTATACCAATCAATTTATATATGATTCCCCACAGAGCATTTTATCCTATAGTCCGGCGGTGTGACTTGGGGCAAGGCGGGACTGTTATCCAAAAAATCCCACGCCCGAAGACGTGGGATTAAAAGTGTAAGGTCTTTCGTTGCTATAATTAGTTCGCTTCAAAGTAAGCATCCAACTGAGCGTTTGCTTCATCAACAACCTTCTGGATACCTGCTGTCTCAAGTGCATCCAGGAACTTAGGAAGCTCGGTTGCAGGGTCAACAGTACCTGTGCTTAAGGACAGTGCATACTGGGCGCCTACGTTAGCCAGCGCGCCAACCTCGGTCTCAACAGAAGAAGGGTCAAAGGCATAACCGAATGCAGGAATTCCTTTCGCGCTTGTGTAGTAAGGAATAAAGGTATTTGTGAAGAAATCTTTACCCTCTTCTTTCTGGGGAGGAAGCAGAGTGATGTTACCCATACCATTTCTCCAGGGAGAGTAGGTGTCACGTGCTTCTTTGTTAAACTCTACCAGGCCGTCGCTGTCCAGAGTATAATGAACGCCTTCGATACCATACTCTAACAGAGTCATCAGATAAGGGTCTGTATTCAGTAAGTTCAGGAATGCCATTGCTCTTTCAGGGTTCTTGGAAGCGGTGGAGATAGCCATCATAGCGCCCTGAGTAGCTGTCTTATCAACGTAAGGAGGTGTACAGGGAACATATGCAATCTCAATTCCACGCTCTGCCTGAGTCTGTACTTCATAACCAAGGGAGTAGGACTGGGTACCAATCAGGTACTTAGCAGCTTTCTGTGCTGCAACCAAAGTATCGTTTGCACTCTGGGTATTGCCAAGAGCAGGGTCAATAAATCCAGCCAGATAGTACTCACGGGTTTTCTCTACGAATTTCTTATACTCATCTGTAGCAAATTTGTTCTCAATTTTGCTTCCGATATCCTTGGAAACATCAGTAGGGTCAATATAGTAGGACAACATATTCACCTGACCGTTATCACCGTTTACGATGATGGAGTTCGTTACCATTCTCTCAAGAACAGCGCCCTCCACATTCAGAGGATAGAAGGTTTCGCCGGTCTCAGCCTCTTCACCCTCTTTTACCTTCTGCATAATCTCGCCAAATCCATAGTAATCCGTGTTTTTGATATCATCTACACTGTAACCGTATTTCTTAAGCAGGGTTACATTTACATCCCATGTGTTCTGGGTACCAAAATCCTTGAAACCGGGAACCGCATACACGCCCACACCGTCTGTGCCTTCAATAACAGCACCCTCTTTTACTACATCAGGAAGAATTGCCCAGACATCAGAACCATACTGCTCAATCAGGTTGTTTTCAGGGTCATCCAGACGAACCCATGCACCCTTCTTTGCATACGCGTTGTATTCATCAGCAGACCAGGAGCAGGTAAAGTAGATATCAATATTATCACCACCGTTGATAGCCATGGTAGCATTGTCATCAAAATCTGCCCAGGTACCCCAGATAGGCTCAAGAGTTACATTCAGCTTCTCGCCAAGATACTCGTTTACTTTCTCCATAACAGCGGCATCATCTGTTACCGTACTGCCATGCAGATACCATTTCAGAGTTACAGGAGTGGAAATATCAATTCCTTTAACTGCTCCGCTCCCACCATCATCTGCAACATTGGTATCGTCGCCGGACTGATTGGGTGTGTTAGCGGGTTCATCTTTGCTTCCACATGCTGCCAGCATACTGGATGCCATCACTGCAACAAGTGTAAGGGCTAATAACTTTTTCTTTCTCATCACATAATCCTCCATTTTAAAATTTAAATTATAAACAACATTTATGTAAACAGCAGCCACCTAACCGCCATTTCATACTTAACCTTTCACGGAACCAATGGTGAGACCAGCCACAATATATCTCTGGAAGAACGGATACGCACATGCAATGGGTACAACCACCATAACAACCAGTGCCATTCTCAGACTCTGTGTCGGTGTATTTGCCATCGCCTTGGATGCTTCCGCTCCCATGGAGGAGGCATTTTTGGCAAGGTAATCCACATTTCTCTGCAGCTCCTGCAGTAACTGCTGCAGCGGCTTATATTTTGCCTCTCTGACATACAGCATGGGAATATACCATTCATTCCAGTATGCCAGTGCATTCAGCAGACCAATGGTTGCAATACCGGGCTTCGAAATCGGTACAATGATTTTAAACAAGGTATTGTATTCACCGCTTCCGTCAATAGCTGCTGCCTCTATCAGTTCATCCGGCACGGAACTCTGGAAAAAGGTTCTCATGACAATGATGTTGAAAACATTTACCATCATCGGAACAATCACCGCCGCGTAGCTGTCACTCAATCCCAGAAACTGCTTACACACCATGTAGGTAGGTACCAGACCACCGCCGAACAATGTGGTAAAAAAACTGAAGAAGGTGAAAAATCTTCTATACTTAAAATCCTTGCGGAACAAGGCATAGGAGTACAGCATACACACCAGTACACTGAGCACTGTCCCCACCACTGTAATAAAGAAGCTGTTAAAATAGGACCTCCACAGTGCAGAACCCATTTTTACCGCATATTCATAGGCATTTAGCGATAACGACTCCGGCAGGAAGGAATAACCTATATGCCGGATACTGTCCTCCGATGTAAAGGATATAATGATTACAAAAATAAATGGTACAATACACAAGGCACAGAACAAAATCAATATGATATTAAATAATATTTCCGTGGGAACATTGACAGAATTAAAGGGTCTTTTTTTCCTGCCGTCCAATGTCAGTGCCACTACTTCTTTCTGCTTTTTTGTTTTGCCAGCCATTTTCACTTTACTCCTTTCCCAAAATGTCCTATCTAGAACAATGCGCTGTCCTCATCCACTTTTCGCACAATTGTGTTTGCCGTCATAATACAGACAAATCCAATCACGTTCTGCAGCAGTCCCGCCGCCGTTGTCATGCCATAATTGCCGGTGGCCGTCATTGCCCGGTACACATAAGTATCCACAACCTGTGTTACCGGATACAGAGGACCCGCATCCATCGGTACGGAATAGAACAGACCAAAGTCGGAGCAAAAAATCTTTCCCACATTCATAATGAAAAGAATAATAATCATAGTTCTTAAGTGGGGCAGCGTCACATATTTCATCTGCTGCCATTTGCTTGCACCGTCAATGCAGGCAGCCTCGTACTGGGATGCGTCAATACCTGTAATCGCCGCCAGATAGAGAATTGCGGAATATCCGGTATTCTTCCACACATTACACAGTACCAGTATGTAGGGCCACGGTGTCGTGTTATTGTAAAAATCTATAGGCTGCATTCCCCAGTCTGCCATCAGGTGTACAAGAAGCCCTCTTGTAGGGTCCAGAAACGCCTGTACGAAATAACTGGCAACCACCCAGCTTAAGAAATAAGGGAAAAACATCAGGGTCTGATAAGTTTTTGCCACAAACTTCTTGGTAATCTCACTCATCATAATTGCAAATGCCACGGAAACGATTAATCCCAGAACAATAAACACTACATTGTATCCGATAGTATTGCGAATCATCTGCCATGTGGCGTCCTTCGTCGCAAACAGAAATTGAAAATTTTTCAGTCCTACAAACTTACTATGTATCAGATTGTTGACAAAAGTCGGTGCCTTTGTATAGATTTTGTAATTCTGGAATGCCATCACAATACCTGCCATGGGCAGATACCGGAGCAAAAGCAGCCAAATCGCCCCGGGCGCTACCATGGTAAGCAGCATAAAGGTTTTCTTTCTCTGGGCAGTTATCGTGCCGGAACGCTTTTTGGTTTTACTCTTGGACCTTGCTATTGTCTGTGCCATCTTCCTCACTCCTACTCCTATGATGTATTACTACTTAACTTCTTGTGATATTAGTATTATATCTCACCAAATACCAAAACAGTATTGTTATAAATGGCAGTTTTTGATTAATATTGTTCTTTTAAGCTTTTTTTGTTGCAACAAAATATACAAAATAGTGGACAAAACCGCTTTTTTCTCTCGGCATAATATACAATTCAAACAAGATAATGCAAAAAAAGGACGGAAGCCTCCTATATATTATATATAGAAGCCTCCGCCCCAAATCAGTCCACTAAATATGATTCCTTATAGTCTTCACTATAAATCTCAAGCTCCGCCACCTGTGCCGCCTCTGCCCCGGTATTTGCAGTAAACACCAGCCGCACCGCCCGTAAGGACACCTCATCAAATTCCAGAACTACTTCATTGGCGGTATCAGGGTCAAACTGATATTCCTTTTCAGCTATCAATTCCGTAAAATTTTCTCCATCACTGCTGCTCTCCACCGCAAAGGTCTGTGTACGGGCACCCCATACCGGCTGCGGGCACAGGCAGACTTTGATGGCATGTATGGAAAGCTCTTCTCCAAAGTCAGCCGTCAGGATATTGGGATATTGCCCTACTGCGCCTTCCCAATAGGAGGCTCCCATCTTGTCGCCATCGTTTACCTTATTTTTCACATATACATCATTGTGCCCGTTATCCTCTATTTTAGCCTGGGGGGCAACATTAACACCGGAAGGAATTATCGGCTCATACACTTCCTTTATAAAATCCGGATGCTGTGTGCTCTCGGTTCTGTCCGCTGTCTCTATCACTGTGATTTGCCCTCGTGCAGACTCTTTCGCACCTGCCTTCATGATAAAAACCGTTCCCCACAGCCCCGCCGCAAGCACAGCCATCACAATTACTACTATATTCAATATTTTTCTCATTGCAATCCTCCAAAATTTTACTGAAATGTCACATTGGAAACCGTCTTTTCATCAATCTGGAAATTTCCATCTTCTGCGCTTTTGATTTCTTTTCCAAAAAGTGTAAGATTTTTGATGGTAACACCATCCACCGTGTGCTCTGCATCATATCCTTTGATGCGGGATGGGTTTTCCCTTCCATCCATGAAATTAATGTTTTCCAGCACGATACCCCGAATCTGTCCGCGCTCCAGCGTAGTGGACCAGTTACTGCTCTGCATAATATTGATATCTATCAGATAAGGCATTTCACTGCCATCCCCGCTGCCCACTGCCTCGTACTCCACGGTAACATCGCGGAATACAATATTGTCAAGCAGGGCATCATCTCCATTGTGTACCGAAATGACAGGCTTATGGAAATTATTCAGTACGGTAATATCCTCAAATAAAATATTTGTGATGGAGGAATCCGCTTTTCTGCCCTTATTGGTCTCATATCCCACTTCCATGGACTGCGCCAGGTCTGTCCAGAGCTGCATATGACGGAACGTGACATCCATGCTGTTCACATCATAATTTTTTACCACCAGGGAATCATCCCAGCTTCGCACAAAGCAGTTTTCCACCATATAATTCTGGCAGGACTGCAGGCTGATGCCGTCGCCATTGGGACGGGCGGAAATAATTTTCAATCCGTCAATTACACCATCGGTGGAATCGTACGCCTGACAGCACCACGCATTACTGTTCAGTACAATCACATCCTCTATTTTCACATTACTGCAATGGTCGAACTTTAAAGGGATATATGCGGTCTTACCCTGCCACCCCTCAAAGCCAGAACCATCAATAATACCGCGCCCGCAGACTCTCACATCACTGACAAAGCTTGCATTCACCACACCATGCACCACTGCTCCGCCTGCCAGATACAAAGTCTGCCCTTTTTTCATGGAAATAGTTTCGATATCCCACTCCCCAGGCCCGATATAGATTACATCAGGGTCGTCAAAATCCGGTATTTCCTCTTCCTTTTCCAGTGCATTGGCAAAAATATGTACCGCCCTTGCCGGACTGTCATTAAACTGTAATGTATAAGTGTCCGGCGTTGTCACCCGGAAAGTGACCGTGTGCGCCTCATTATCCACAACCGGCGTAATTTCCGCAGACAATGGACTAATCTTCACGCTCTCAATTTCCACAGCAGGCACCGTGACCGTAATCTCCGCGATTCCCTCAAAATCAAAATACGCAATGGGAGTTCTTCCAATGGAAGGCAGATATGCCGCATTCCAGTTTCTGGAATGATTGACATTGGTCTCATAGACGTAGCATTCCTCTCCATTTACACTCACCTGAGTGTCCGTGGAATGCAGAAGCGCCATATCCTTTTTATTCTCCGGCGCACTCACCAAATCCTCCTCAGTGGCATCCCTCAGAGACTTCGGTCCTTCATACAGAACCACCTTCGTCTCCGCAAACATATCCTTCTCCTTCTTTACCATGTACTCTTCCCGCAACACGGGCACTGAGCAGATACAAGCCACGCCCAGCACAATAATCCCCAGAACCGGAATCCACATCCCACGCTTCCCTTTTCCGTTTCTTCTTTCCTCTTCCATTTCCTTCCCTTTTCCCATCTTCCTCTCCCTTCCATAATATATGTAAAACTAAAAACTTACCAAGTTCCTTTCCTTCCAAGTGCCTCACAGTACATTCCCCAAACGCTTATTATAAAGTATACAACCTAATGTTCTGCACTCCTATTTTCCCGGATTTCCGGTTCGCGGGGTGTCTGTATAAATATATTTTCCGGATGAGTGTATGCTATGGAGGCAAGACTCTATGGATTTTGGCAGCCCATGCTGACAAAATCCATGTCCCAGAGGCTTGCCGGAATGCCCAGCATAATCTCATCCGGAAAATATATTTATACAGACACCCCACTCTGCCGGAATCCACCTCATGCGATGACCCTGTCCCAGTCCTCCACTTCACAGAGCTTCTCCGCCTCATAGTCCGCTCCCAGCGCATTATAAAAAGGCCCCACACCCAGGGATTTCATTCCTCCTGCTTTTGCAGCCTCAATACCCGCAGCAGAGTCCTCTACCACCAGGCACTCTCCCGGCACCAGTCCCAGCTTATCTGCCGCTACCAGAAACACCTCCGGGTCAGGCTTTGATTTGGTAGTGTCCAGACCACAGCTTACTTTATCCAGATAAGGCGCAAGCCCTGTCTTTTCCAATATCACAGGCGCGTTCCTGCTGGCGGAGCCCACCGCCAGAAGCAGACCTCTTTCCTTCAACTGCCTTAACACTTCCACTACATTTTCCAATACCGCAGAATCATCCATATGCTCCAGCAGTTCCAGATAATAACCATTCTTTCTCTCTGCCAGAACCTCTTTTTCCTCCTGAGTGTAGGTTTTGTCCGACTTTTCCAGCACAACCTCCAGAGACGCCATACGGCTTACGCCGCGCTGCCTGCGGTTATCCTCTCTGTTAAACCCACTGATTCCCAATTCCTCTGCCAGACGCTTCCACGCCTGATAGTGCATCTCGTCCGTAGACACCAGCACCCCATCCAAATCAAAAATAATTCCTTTTATCATAACTAACCGACCTCTCTCCTTTTTGATACCCTTTCTCCCCTATTTTTCCTTATCCCTTTCTCTTTCTATCTCTTTCCTTTACCCTTTTTTACCCCACAACCATTCCGCTTCCTTTTGTCTTCCCCATTTCAGCCGGAAGCCTGCCGTTGTTCCTATTCAGACTGTATAAAAACGTCGGCACTTAGGCACCGTACTCTGGTGCCTTATGTGTCCGTTACGTTTTTATTCAAGCGGAAGCGCGTCTGAATAGGAACAACGGCAGGCTTCCGGCGCGACTTGGTGCAAGACCCTCCCCAAACTTTTCCCCAAAACCCTATTGTCCCTTTCCTCCAAAAATGCTAAACTATCTCTATACGTTTAAGGTTCAACCCCAGAATCAAAGGAGAAAAAAATGGTTACTATCCGAGATATCGCACAAATCACCGGCGTCAGCGCCACCACTGTTTCCAACGTCATCCACGGCAGAGATAATCGCGTGTCCGCTGAGACAATCCAGAAGATTAACAATGCCATTAAAGAATTGGGATATGTACCCAATATGTCTGCCCGCTCTCTGGTGGCAGGCTCCTCCAAAGTGATTGGTTTTGTCAACCATGTGGTTACCCGCGATAATACCAACGTGATGGAAGACCCTTTCCATTCCGCAGCAATCGGCGCCATCGAGACCACCCTGCGCGAAAATGGATATTATCTGATGCTGCGCACGGTAGAAACTGCGGAGGAACTCGTCACTTTTCTACAGAACTGGAATGTTTCCGGTCTGTTTTTCACGGGTATTTTCCGGGATAAATTCTTTGACTCCGTTGCCGGACTGCATATTCCCGTGGTTCTTCTGGACAGCTACGTCCGCAATCCCCAGTTCTGCAATGTAGGTCTGGAGGATTTTAACGGCTGCTATAATGCCACGCGCTATCTCATCGAAAAAGGACACCGACACATTGCCTTCGCTTCCCCCAGCATCAAGGACGGCGGTGTATTGCAGGAACGCTTTCTGGGCTATAAGGCAGCTCTTGCGGCAAGCTCCATTCCTTTTGATAAAAATAAAGTCTTCCAGCAGGAAATGGATATCGCATCCTGCAAAATTGTCAGCGATGAAATAGTGAAACATCCCGAAATTACTGCCCTGGTGGTGTCCGCCGATATCATGGCAGCCGGCATTATGACCGGCTTAAAAGCCCATGGCATCCGAATCCCCGATGATATATCCATCGTGGGATTTGACGATATCAACATCGCCCAGTTGGTAAGCCCGCCTTTAACCACCATCCGTCAGGATATGAACTTAAAAGGAAGGCTTGCCGTGGACTTCATGTTGCAGTTGTTAAGCGGCAGCACTCCCGATACATCTGAGATTATTCTGCCCACCAGGCTGATAGAAAGAGAAAGTGTTAAAGCAATTTGACATTTTTTTCTTTTCCTTCTATATTTATTTCATATTCGTTTCCCTGATAGAAAACATGGAACTGCATCGCCTTGATGGAGGATGGCAGATGAGGTTCACATACCAGTTCCCCATCCTGCAGCCTGACTCCGGCAAAGCCTTCCACAGCCGTCATATAAGCAGCTCCCGCAGCAGCCGGATGAGTGCCGCCGATATATACCAGCCCCGCCCATTCCTTGCCGCCTTCCTTAAGGTCCGCCTCTGCAGATTTTAGGAAAAAAGGATATGCCTTGTCCGGCTCCCCGATTTTGCAGGCAAGCATCGCATACATACCCGCACTCAGGGAAGAACCATGCTCCGTTCTGGGCTCATAATATTCCCAGTTTGCCTTTAAGACCTCCTGACTGTATTCTCCACTGAAAAGATTCAGCCATGTCACCACATCCGCCTGCTTGATAATTCTGGTATGGGATGCCACACCGTTGGCGCCGCCCCAGTATTCCTTCTCATGAAGCAGCCTGCCTCTCACTTCCTCCAAAGATACATCCTCCATATCAAAATAGCCGTCAAACTGCTCTATAATATTGGGATATCCGTCACAACTGCCGGGAGCTGGCAGATACAATTTTTCTGCCGCCTCCTTAAACTGCGCAGACAGCTCCTTCCATTTATCATTCCGGGCATACTCCGGAGGCAGACTTCCATTATCCGCTGCTTTTTCCAACAAAACCGCTGCCTGCTCCATGGTATATTTTGCCATACGGTTGGTATAGCCGTTATTATTGACACGCTCATGATACTCGTCAGGACCAATCACGTCGTGAATCTCGTAACAGTCCTTTGTGAGCCTGTGCAACAGCATACTGTAGTAGAACCGGGCACATTCCACAATGGTTCTGACACCTTGTTCATCCAGAATACCGGTATCTCCCGTCCATTCCACATACCGCAGAATACCATAGGCAACCGCCGCAGAAATATGTACCTGCTTATCTTTAAAATAAGTACGCACCGGACGTCCCGTAAATACATCCGTCACATTGTAATCAGTGCAGGCGTCATATCCGCCTTCCTGACTCTCCCATGCGTAAAATGCACCTTCATAGCCGTAGTGGGCTGCTTTTTTCAGCGCTCCCTCCAAAGTATCAATACGGTACTTCATCAAAGTTCTTGCCGTATCCGGGTCCGTCATCAAAAAGAAATCCAGCATGAACATTTCCGTATCCCAGAAAACCGCCCCTTTATATGTCTGTCCGGAAAGTCCCCTTGCCGGAATGGACAAGCTGTGTGCATGTCTGGGCGCAATGCAATGCAGATGATACAGTGAATAGTTCACTGCCTCCATCGCCACATTGTCCCCCTTAATAACTACCTCAGAATGCTTCCATAAGTTTTCCCAGCATTTTTCATGGGCTGTCAGCGCAACCTGGTATCCTTTCTCTTTGTGACGGCGAACATATTCCAGGGCTTTCTCAGCAGGGTCCGCACAGTCTTTTCCCGTAACCACTGCCCCCCATTTTTCAATACAACAGACCTCTCCCGGTTTGGTAATCACACAGATTCTATGAAAAATCCCCTTTTTATCTTTTTTGTATTTCATTTCCATTGGATAGGTCGTAACGACGCTCTCTGCCACTGCAATGGGTATCCGCTGTTCATGGGTGACGCAGCGGACAAGCAGTTCCCCGCCCTGCTGTTCCATCACAAGCTGGTCCAGATGGGGGCCATTTAACTCCCACACATCCCCGTCAATTCCGGTAACCACTTCCACATCCGCATGAAAATCCGCGCTGATACACATCCGCATACCAATCACATTTACCTGCTGCATACTGGCAAACCGCTCTGTAGTAAAGGTAATATTTCCACGCTCTGTACGCCATGTAGTATGTCTTTTAAAAATACCATGTCGATAATCCAGCGCAACACCATGGGATATAGGATTTTTCTCCGGAAGTCTATAATCCTCCCCATCCACACGCAGATAGGTAAACAATAGATTCGGTACATTAACCGGCTCTCTCCAGCCGTTGCCCACACGGTCGTAAATACCCGCCAGATTAATTGCCGGAAGCTGCTCTTTCCCATACTCTTCCAAAGTGCCCCGCACTCCGAGGCAGCCATTTCCAATCAGATAACGGTTGCCCAGTGCCGGTGCCTTGCTCACATCGTATCCCTCTTCCCGAATCATCCAGTCCATCAAAATACTGCCCTCCTTTATGCTGCCACCGCTATAGCGAAGGTCTGTTCTTTGTCGGTAACCGTAATTTCTTCCCCATAAAGAGAGATATGGACAGTGCTTCCATTCAACGTCTTTATTCTCACATTCTCCCTGTTTACTTCCACGCAGATGACATTCTCCTGATATACCACACGGAAGCGGTAGCCTTCCCAGTTTTCGGGAATGGCAGGTGCAAGACTAAGCATCTGTGCGTCGGAACGGAGCCCGCCAAATCCATACACAATATTCATCCATGCCGCCGCGATAGATGTGGTATGCAGTCCCTCACCGCTGTTGCGGTTATAATTATCCAAATCCATGCGGGTTGCAAAACCGAAGAACTCGAAAGCCTCCCCGGACTTTCCAAGCTGCGCGGCCAGAATAGAATGTACTGACGGAGACAGCGAACTTTCATGGATACATCTTGGCTCATAGTATTCATAATTCTTCTGTATCTGTTCCGGCGTAAAACTGGAATTGAACATCAGCATCAACATCAGCACATCCGGCTGCTTAATCATATCGTTACGGTAAATTCTGTCATAAGTCCAGTGGTGATACAAAGGAAATTCCTCAATAGGAATAGCGTCCACATCAATATGAGGCAGTTGAAAAAATCCCTGATGCTGTTCAAACAACTGTCTCTCCTCATCATAGGGAATGTACATGCACTCCGCCATATTTCTCCAGTCCTGCGCCTCCTGGGGCTGATAGCCAACCGCCTGCGTCACTCTGTTATAATTATCCTCATCCTGAGTCTGCATTCTCTCCAGCACTTCCAGCGTATAACGGAATGTAAACTGCGCCATATAATTGGTATAACAGTTGTGGTTTACCATCATCTGAAACTCATCCGGTCCCATCACACCATAGTAACCATAGTAGGTGTTGTCACTGTTATAATCCCCTCTCGACGCCAGCATACGACAAAGCTCAATGAGAATCTCCAGACCGTACTGTGCAGTAAAGGAAGTATCTCCCGTAATTTTCTCATACATCCAGATACCATACGCCACCGCGGTGGATGCCTGTAACTGCAGACTTGCATGTTGCCAGAGATTACAGCACTCCCTGCCGCTGATGGTGGCAATGGGATAAAATGCCCCTTTGCAGTCCAGCGCTTTGGCACGTTTTCTTGCCTCCTCCAGTGTGGCGTAACGGAAATAGAGCAGATTCTTTGCTGCCTGTCTGTCATGGAACAGAAAAAAGGGCAGGCAATAAGTCTCGGTGTCCCAGAAAGCATTGCCGTTGTACGCCTCCCCGGTCAGCCCTTTTGCACCGATATTGGTTCCCTCCACTGCGCCATGATAGGTCTGGAACATCTGGAAAATACAGAAACGTATACCCTGCTGGTTCTCCTCGTCACCGAAAATCTCAATATCCGACTTCTCCCATACCTCTTTCCACCAGTCTGCATTTTCCTGAAGCATCTTCTCAAAACAAATATTTTCCACCCTGTTCCAAAGCGAACCTGCTGCCCTGTCACTTTTCGACATTAGTGTCATGTTCAATACTGCTTTGTCCAGCACCAGCTTCTCCCGGGGCTCCAGCTCTACGGCATATGTCATACAGACTGTTTTCTCTTCTATTACGGAGCTTACATCACCAGACGTCTGCGCTTTATCCACCAGACTCCCCGACATGATACAACAGCTTTCCACATCCATACCGGTGACTTTGGTGCGCCCCTTGATATGACAGCGGTTACTGTCCGCATCCTGCTCCATACAGTCCCACAGCTTCAGCTTTTCACCTCCATGAACCGTATCAAAATCCAGTCCTGCGCGTATCTCTATCTGCCCCGCATAATCTAATGACACCACTGTCACTCTCTGCGCTGCTTCCTCATTGGCGACCATGGAAATCAGGCGTTCCAATGTAATGCTGATTTTACCTTTCCGGGTATTCCACACAAAGCTTCTGCCAAGCAGTCCCGTCCTCAAGTCCAGTCTTCGCTCAAACTCTTCAAAATCCGCTGTATGTAAATCCAGCTTTTCTCCATCCGCATTCAGTCGCAGGTACAGCCAGTCCAGACTGTTCACCATGAATTCTGTCTCCTGCACAATCCCTTTATATCCCTGCCCCTGAGCTTTTCTCCTCTCATACACACCGTTAAAATAACTTCCCAGAAGACTTTTCCCCTCATAGCCTTCTTCAAAATATCCTCTGACACCCATGTACTCATTACCCAGTGAAAATACGGACTCTGCCACCAGACTGTATTCCGGCGAAAATCCTCTCTCCACAATGTTCCATGGGTCTATCTGAAAATAGCGGTCTGCCACCTTAGCCATCTCAATCTATACCTTTCCTCTCACCTTTTTATTCTACTTCTCTTTTACTGTTTAACCCTTTACTGCACCGGACGCCGCACCGTCTGTAATCTGTTTCTGGAAGATTGCAAAAATAATGGTTGGCGGAATGATTGCAAAGAATGCTGCCCTCAGCACGCTTACCGCATCCGTAGGGGTATCTTTAAAGGAGAACAGTTTAACCATAACCGTTTCTTTGCCGGAGCCCTGCAGTGTCAGATACGGAAGCAGGAAATCGGACCAGGCTGCCGTCACTGCAAAAATTGCCACTACCATGATAATAGGTTTGGACAAAGGCATCATAATTTTATAAAAAACCTGAAGCACTCCACATCCGTCCAGTCTGGCTGCCTCCAGCAATTCTCCCGGAATCTCCTCAAAAAACTGTTTGAACAGAACAACATAAAAAGCATTGGCTCCAAATGCCAGCCAGAGGGGCAGAAAGCTTCCCTTCAGACCAATCAGATTAATGTTACGGAACAATGCCACCACACTGGTTGTTGCAGGAATCATCAGACTCCACATCACCAGCCCCAGCGCAATTTTATGCCCTTTGGGTTTTAACACTCCCAGCCCATATGCCAGCAGTCCGTTGAACACTACCGCACAGACCACACTGCCCAATACGGAAATCAGGGAGTTCATATAATATTTAGGGAAATTAAATGCGTTCCAGGTATCTGCTATACGGCTCCACTCAAAGCTTTCCGGAAAAATCGTCACATTTCTGGTAAACTCCTTGATATCCTTAAAGCTTGCCAGGAACACCCACACTGCCGGAAACAGACAAATGGCAACCAGCAGCAGACAGATTAACATAATCACAACCGCCAGTATTTTTACCTTTGGGGACCGCACATCATAACCACGGATAACACCGTCTTTTTTTTCATTATATTTTTCAAAAAACATGCCCGTTCCCTCCTAATATTTTTCTTTCTGGGAAGTGGCTTTCATATAAATACCACTCAAAACAACCAGTATCAGACAAATCATTACCGATAACGCAGCCGCCTTAGGTATATTAAAGTCCCTGAAGCCGTAGCGGTACATCAGCATCATCAAAGAAATACTTGCGTTGTTGGGACCGCCGTTAGTCATTACCATAGGCTCATACATAATCTGGAATACCGAGATAATCTGTAAGATTAACATTGTCTTTGCCATACCCAGCACACTGGGAAGGGTGATATGCCGGACTCTGGACCAGATTCCGGCGCCGTCGATAGTCGCCGCCTCATACAAATCAGGACTAATGCTACTGATATTCGCCATATAAATCAGTGCGGTGGAACCTGCACTTTTCCATGTCAGTACAATGATAATCAGAAGAATTGTCATCTTGGGATTATTCAGCCATACAGATGGCTCCATTCCCAGTTTCCCCAGCAGTATATTCAATACACCCGTCTCGCCCGGCTTGAAAAAATAACTCCAAATCCAGATAGTTGCCAGTGCCGGCATAATGTTGGGGAAATATACACCCACTCTGAAAAATCCTTTTAAATGCACTGTCTCCGTAATCAGAATACCGATAATAATGGGCACCACAAATCCGATTATCAAAGACCAGAACGTATAGGCAAACGTATTTTTAAACGCCGCCATAAAATCTACATCCTTCACCACTCTTATGTAATTATCCAGACCTGCAAATCCCGTAACCTCATACAGCTTTGCCGTACAAAAAGAGAGTCTGATATTCTCCAGTAATGGTTCCCACACAAAAAAAGCAAACAAAATCAAAGTAGGCAGCATAACAAGCCAGCCCCATATATCACGCTTTTTCAGAAACGCCTTTTTCTTTTTATTATCCCCAAGTCGTTTGCTATTCACTATGGTTGCACCTCCTCTTTCCTTTACTTTTTGTTTTCCTTTTTTCTATGAAAAAAATTACCTCTTTCTCCTTTCCTTCCCAGGAAACATACCGGAACCGGGGAAGTCCCCGAAATTCCGATATGCCCTGCCAGAAGTTCTTTTGTAGTAGGAGGATTATCACTACTTATTCTGCGCTGTATGTAGCGTCCAGAATAATCTGATAATTGTCATTCGCCGTATTCATCAAAGCTGCCACATCTGCATCTTTGTCAGTAATCACTGCCTGCAGAACCTTCGTCAGCTCCGCATACATATCCTGGGTGGAACCGGGCTCCTCAAGTCTTAAGCCTGCAGAAGAGGTAGCCTCAAAATAAGACTCATACATCTTAGGGTCCACATTACCGTACTCTTCAACGATAGCTGCCTCAGCATCCAGTACATCCTGGGCTACCCAGCAGGGGAATCTCTGAATTACAGGCACACCGCTTGCCACTTTGTTCTCAGCATCTGCTTTCATACCTTCCACAGCGCTCTCGGTAGCTACAGGCGCTTTACCCATAACCTCAAGGTAGTCTAAAGCTGCATTGATTTCAGCAGGGCTTGCATCTCTGGAGAACATATAAGGAGTACCGCCATAGAGGGAGAACTGTCCGCCGTTGCCTGCGGGAATAGGACAGATTGCCAGTTTGTCAACTGCCAGACCATTTACCTGGGTAGGCTGGTTCACTGCATCGTTTGCTGCAATATACATAGCTGCCGCTCCGGTACCAAGCTGTGTAAATCCGGTACCCCAGTCCTCAGAAAGAGGGTCAGCAGTGAGTACATCGTATTCCCATTTCAGGCTCTTAACATATTCCATGGCTGCGATTGCTTCCTCGCTGTTTAAATTAGAAGTAAAAGTTCCGTCTCCATTTTCTGTACAAAGAGTTGCACCGAATGCCCATGCAATGTTGGAGAAATGCCATCCGCCGGCATTATCTTTTGCCAGCAGACAAAGTCCTGCGGAACCGGTTTTTTCCTTAATCGTTGCAGCGGTCTCTGCCAGCTCCGTCCATGTCTTGGGATACAGAGGATAACCATTCTCATCCACAAGACCTGCTTCCTCAAACAGTTCCACATTCAGCATCATACCAAGTGCATAGCCGTCTCGTGGAATACCGTATACTCTTCCGTTTTTATCGGAAAGCAAGGATTTAATGGAAGGATTCATGGCATCCAGCCAGCCGCGCGCTTCCAGTTCATCGGTGATATCAGCTACAGCGCCGGAAGCAATCAGTTTCTGGGGCTCGGTAAACCATGTCTCGAAAATAGTGGGGACATTGCCCGATTCCACCATCGGCATAAATGTGTCTGTGGAATATTTATAATATGCAGGCTCACAAACTACATTAGGATGTAACTGTGCCATGGTTTTTACATAACCTTCATGTACTGCAATATCATCTGTCAGAGTATCCTCAGGCCAGATGCCAAGAGTAATTGTCACTTCCTCCTGCACATCGTCCGCAGGAGTGTCTGCCTCTGTGTCCGTGTCACTGCCTGCAGGATTCTCCACCTGCGTATTGTCGTTTGTTCCTGTGTTTGCCGGCGTATTATTGTTGCCGCACCCGGTCAACATCGCACTTGCCATTGTGGCAGCGAGTACCAGGCTGATGAGTTTCTTTTTCATAGTAAATCTCCCTTCTTTTTAATATAAATGAGTTATCTAGTTGAACGTTAAACGTCCGAAATTACAAAGCTTGCGGGGGAGAAAGTTGATTATTGACAGAAATTAATTTGATTTACATTTTTTATGTCAACATAAGTGAGCGTCACATAATATACAAACTTTGTTTCAACAAAAACCTCATTTTTCGTTTTCTTTTTGGTAATTTTGCACAATACATACCAGTTTTCCAAAACCACCGCCGTCATTTGACCTATTTTGTCTTCTTTTATACGCTCTTGCACTCTTGCCCCAATTATCTTGTATTTTGAAAAAACCATTGGTACACTTAAATTGATTATAAGAAAGGAAGTATCCTAATATGAAGATTATCACAACAGACAGCTACTATCAAATGAGCCGTGTGGCAGCTAATATCATATCGGCGCAAATTATTATGAAGCCTGCCTGTGTTTTGGGTCTGGCTACCGGTTCCACCCCTATCGGCACTTACAAACAGCTAATTAACTGGTATGAAAAAGGAGACCTTGACTTCTCCCAGGTCAGTACAATAAATCTGGATGAATATAAAGGTCTGGCTCCGGAAAATGACCAGAGTTACCGCTATTTTATGAACAAGAATTTTTTTCATGCCATAAACATCAACCTGAAACGTACACATGTGCCGGACGGACTGGAACCCGACCCCGTCAAGGCATGTCGAGACTACAACCAGATTATCACGGACTGCGGCGGTATTGATTTACAGCTTCTGGGACTGGGACTTAACGGTCACATCGGCTTTAATGAACCGGGCGCCGCTTTTGAAAAAGAAACCCACTGTGTGGACCTCTCCGAAAGCACTATCCGCGCTAATTCCCGCTTCTTTGCTTCCATGGATGAAGTTCCCAAGCAGGCCTACACCATGGGAATTAAAACCATTATGCAGGCAAAAAAAATTGTTATTATTGTGAATGGCGCCGAAAAGGCCCAGATTGTGAAAGATGCTTTTTTTGGACCCATTACGCCGAAAGTACCTGCCTCTGTGCTGCAGTTACATAACGATGTTACACTGGTGGCAGACAAAGATGCCCTGACTCTCGTTGCTGATTATATAAATCACCAACACTAATTTTAATAGGAGGTCTTTCATGATACTGAAAAACGGACTGGTATTTACAGAGGACTGCACCTTTGCTCCTCTTACCATTATGACAGACGGCGATAAAATTACAGGTCTTCTTCCTGACAATGTATCCCCGGACACCACCGCATCTGATGAAATGGTTTTTGATGCACAGGACTGCTATATCCTTCCGGGATTGACCGATATTCATTTCCATGGATGTGACGGATATGATTTCTGTGACGGCACTGAGGAGGCATTTCATGCGATTGCTTCCTATGAACTGTCCCAGGGAGTCACCTCCATCTGCCCCGCAACCATGACTCTGCCCGCTGATACTCTGTCCCGGATTCTTGGCAGTGCCGCCTCTTTCCGCAAAAAACAGCTTGAGGGCAGTCACACGGACGGTGCAGAGCTCATCGGCATCCATATGGAAGGACCTTTTATTAACGCACACAAAAAAGGCGCCCAGAACGAATCCTATATCCAGCTTCCCACCGCAAAGGCACTGCGCTCCTGGCAGAAAGATGCAGAGGGTCTGGTTCGTCTGGTATCCCTTGCTCCCGAAACGGAAGGTGCCATTACTTGTATTCGGGAATGTAACCAGGAATTTCATTTTTCCATTGCACACACGGAAGCAGATTATGACACAGCCATGAAAGCATTTGCAGCAGGGGCAGACCATGTTACACATCTGTACAATGCAATGCCTCCCTTTACCCATAGGGCACCCGGTGTTATCGGTGCTGCTTCTGATACTCCCACCAGTTATGTGGAACTTATCTGCGATGGTGTGCATATTGCTCCCAGCGTAGTCCGTGCCACTTTCAGGCTTTTTGGTGACAGCCGTGTCATACTTATCAGCGACAGCATGGAAGCCACCGGAAAACCGGACGGCACCTATTCTCTGGGAGGGCTGGAAGTTCATGTAAACGGCAATCATGCAACTCTGGCGGACGGAACCCTTGCAGGCAGTGTCACACCACTGTATCAGTGTATGCTTACCGCATTGTCCATGGGAGTTCCCATGGAAAGCGTTATCAGGGCTGCCACCATCAATCCCTGCCGTTCCATTGGTGTGGACAATTTGTATGGCAGTATTCAGGTCGGTAAAATGGCACATTTTCTGGTATTAAAGAAAAATGACTGCTCAATCAAAGCAGTCATTAAAAATGGCAGTATAGTAACCGGATGAGAAATGCCATGTTTTCAGGCATTTCTCGGTGTGAGACATAGAACTTCTTCACGAAGCAGCCCCTGCTGCGAGTGTTAGAAGTTCTTCTCACACTAATCAAGCTGGAACATTGCCGTAATCTGTTTCAGCTTATCAACACTCTCAATGCAGTTCTCTACAAGTTCATTGTTCTGAACCGTCTGTTCTACTACATCTGTTGTTTTCTCCGCAATGTCAGTTACGCCAACCGTGGATTCGTTAACTGTCAAATTGATGCCGTTAAGCGCGGCTGCAATTTCCGCAATCGTGTCTGTCAGTTTAATGACGGACTCTTCGATTGTACTCATTCCCGACGAATAGCCTTCTGAATCGTTATAATAGTGCTCACCGACCTCAGCAAACTGTTCATAATCTTTTAAGACAACTTTTTCAAGGAATTCCACTGTATCCTGCAGCGACTCTGCCAGCGTGGAAACCGCATGATTCACGTCCTCAACGATGGAATTAATGTTTTCGGCTGTCTCGGATGTCTGACTTGCCAGAGAACTAATCTCTGTCGCAACAACAGCAAAGCCCTTGCCCATTTCTCCTGCTCTGGCTGCTTCAATCGACGCATTCAGCGCAAGCAGACTCGTCTGTGAAGAAATTTCCATAATTGCATTGGTCAACTGGTTAATCTTCTCAACTGACCTGGAGCTTTCAATTGCCTGCTCTGTCTTCTCACTGATATTCCGGTACATCTTTGTGGTTCTGTCTGTCGCCTCAGACGTTGTTGTCTTCAGACCTTTCGCACGGATTTTTACTTCGCTGGCAAGATGCTCTCCCTCAGTCGCAAGGTTCTTAATCTGTTCGGATTCTTTTCTTATATGACCGATATTGCTATTGATGGTCTCCGTCGTCGCCGCAGTCTCCTCCATGCCTGCCGCAAGCTGCTGCGTCGTTGCAGAATTATCAGTACATTTGCTGTTAATCTCAGCGGAAATTGCCTTAACCTTGTTCACATTATTTGTAATCTGGACGCTCACGCCTTCAATATCGCCGACCATCGTGCGCAGATTCACACGCATTTCACTGATGGCACGTCCCATCAGTCCGATTTCATCCTTTTTCTTTGCGATTTTGCTGTTCGCCTGATTCTCCGTAAAGTTGAATTTACTTGTATCATTAATAATATTAGTAATCAGCCCCAGAGCCCTCAACATATATCCGACCACAACTAAACTTAATACAAGACCAGCCACCACTAAAACCGTGCCTCCGGCAATCAGCAGGCGTTTTACTTCTGACACTCCCCGAAGAATATCATTCTCATCCGCCGTCATAACCACGATGCACTGGTTGTCCAATACCATAAACGACGCATATTTCAAAACACCTTTAAAATTATATGTAATAACCTCCGGTTCCGGCACAACACCACGGTCCAGCTCTGCAAGAATCTGTTTCACCGCTTCATTCTCTACCGGCTGTCCGATTTTTTCCGGCGTCGGATGATAGAGCATGGTACTGTCACGTGCAACTAAATAAGAATAAGAGCTGTCCACACCCTCCAGTTTTACGTCTGCAAGAATTTCGGCAAACATCTCGTCAGACATTTCCCCGCCCGCGGCGGCAATCTCATATTCCAGCATTCTCGCCGACATCTTTGTCAATGACAGCATAGAGCTGCGCGCCTGTTCTTTGATTAGTTTAGAACTTGTCGGCAGGGCAATTACAATACATCCCACCACTGCAATAATCAGAAAAACTTCTGCCAGAACCATAATCTTGAATTTCAGTGAGTGAAAAAAACCAACCCTGCTGTTGTTGTTCTTCATTTTTTTGTCCATTAACCTATGCCCCCTCGTAAAGTTTATTATATTTATTAATTATAACATATTTCTCTGTATTATGAAAGATTTTTAAGCTTTTTCAGTACTTTGACAGTAACAGTTCAGCCCTCAATTTTCCAGTACATTTTTGCGGAAACCGAGGTGCTGTGTCAGGGCTTCTGTCAGCAGGCATGGTGGAGGATGGTGATTTTT
>CAZRZM010000026.1:0-23730 GCA_964604575.1 uncultured Acetatifactor sp. | reverse complement strand
GGTGTTTTCCGCTGACAATCGGCAAATCTAACCTGCCCTTGCGTTCCTTTACTTTCGCAATCATCTCCATGACTTCATTCTTTGTGGTATCTGTGAGCTGGGGACCGATTGTCAGCCATGTGATATATTCGGAATCAATGCCATGCCGGAGATTGTATGCGGGCTTTAACTGCCCATTCCCCATGGTATCTCCTTCATCCGCATAAAAGTGGCATTGTGGTCTGTCTTGAAATAACTGTTGCGTTCCCCGCAGATATGAATTTTCTGGTTGTACTCTTTGAGTCTGCCCAGATACCCTTCGAGAGTTTCAATGCTTTTCTGAAGTGGTGCTTTCCGTTTCCCAGTGCCGTGTACAAAAACTGCAAGTTTTATAAGAAGCTTTGCCTGAAATTTCTCCCATATCAAAAAGTGCATTGGACATTTCGGCAAGAATTCGCTCTGGTTTAGACTATAATTTTTGTGTAAGTTAATGTGTTTGGTCATACATTAATTTTACACCAACTGCCGGATTCTTTCGAGGTCTGGCAGTTATTTTTTGCATAGAAAGGGAGCTGCACACTAATTTCTTAGTGCGACAGCCCCCTTATTATCTTATATGCTTCTTCTATTCTTATCCTTCTATTCTCCAAGACCAAGACGGTTAATGGCAGAGAAAACAGCCCTCACGGAAGCTCTGGTAATATTGGAGCTTACACCTACGCCATAAGTTACGCGTCCGGTATCCGCATCCAGCAGGTGAATATAGGCAGCCGCCTGGGAACTGGCGCCACTCTGCAGGGCATGTTCCTCGTAGTCCAATATTTTGATGGAGATATTCAAGGTGTTTGACAAACCTCTCTGCACCGCATCAATCGGTCCGTTACCCACAGCTTCAAAAGTTTTCTCCTCACCATGGTCGGTGTAACCCACAGTCACTCCGGTATCAAAGGAAGTCTCCATATCACTGCCCAAATCATCTATTTTCAGCTTACGGAAATGAATGGGTTCTTTGCGGTTTAAATATTCTTCCCGGAAACTCTGCATAATCTGGTCCGGTGAAACCTCACCCTGCTTTTCTGAAATTTCCTGAATAACATTTGCAAACTCTTTATGCATCGCCTTTGGCAGCTTGAATCCAAAATAGGTATCCATGACAAAAGCTACGCCACCCTTACCGGACTGGGAATTAATACGCACAATAGGCTCATATTCCCTTCCGATATCCGCAGGGTCAATAGGCAGATAGGGAACCTGCCAAATCTCGCTCCCCCGCTCTTTCATGGCATGGACGCCCTTATTGATGGCATCCTGATGGGAACCGGAAAATGCTGTAAAGACCAGTTTACCTGCATAGGGATGTCTGGGATGTATAGGAAGCTTGCAGCACCGTTCATATATCTCAATAATTTCATTAATATGCTCAATATGCAGATTGGGGTTGATACCCTGGGAAAACATATTGTAGGCAATATTCAGAATGTCCACATTACCTGTTCTTTCACCGTTACCAAACAGAGTACCTTCCACACGGTCTGCTCCTGCCAGCAGCGCCAGCTCCGCACTTGCCACACCCGTACCCCTGTCATTGTGGGGATGGACACTGACAATAATGCTCTCACGGTTATCCAGATGTTTAATCATCCATTCAATCTGGTCTGCATACACATTAGGCGTATTCATCTCCACTGTTGAAGGAAGATTAATAATCATGGGATTTTCCGGTGTAGGCTCCCACGTGGCAGTAACTGCATTACAAATCTCCAGTGCATAATCCAGCTCTGTTCCCGTAAAACTCTCCGGGGAATATTCCAGAATAATTTTGCCCGGAAATTTGGAAGCGCGCTCTTTCACCATCCTGGTTCCCTTTACCGCAATCTCCGTAATATGTTCTTTATCCATATGGAATACCACATCTCTCTGTAAAGTAGAGGTAGAATTATAGATGTGGACAATCGCCTGTTTACATCCCTCAATGGCTTCAAAAGTGCGGTCAATCAGTTCCTCCCTGCACTGTGTCAGAACCTGGACCACTACATCATCGGGAATCAGTCTGCGGTCCACTAACTGTCTCAGAAAATCATATTCTATCTGGCTCGCTGCTGGAAATCCTATCTCAATTTCTTTAAAACCAAGTTTAATGAGAAACTGGAACATCTCAATTTTCTCTTCCACCACCATGGGATCAATTAATGCCTGATTACCGTCACGCAAATCCACACTGCACCATATAGGCGCTTTTTCTATCTCCTTGTCAGGCCATTCTCTTTCCGGATAATCCACAACGGGATTTCTGCGGTATCTTCCATAATTCAGCATTTCTATATTCCTTCCTTTCCTGCTCACCGCGTGTTCCATACGCCGCTTCAGCGGCATAAATCCTCTGCATGGAACTGCGCATAACACAAAGTAACAGCCCATCCCACGGATGAGCTGCCTATTATTCTCCAAGTCCATTTTCTACTGCTGATACCAGAGTTTTCAATGCCTCTTCTTCGTCTTCCCCTTCGCATACAAACTCAATCTCATCTCCACATTTTACGCAGGCACCAAGCACACTCAAAACGCTCTTCGCATTAGCTGTATTCTCACGGAACGAAAATGTAATCAATGATTTAAACTGCATTGCCTCTTTACACAAAATACCAGCTGGTCTCAAATGCAAACCGGTAGGGTTTTTTATCACTACTTTCTGACTTACCATTGGGCCATCCCTCCAATTCCTTATCCCTTCTATATCTAACTATATCAGATTTACCATATAATCACAAGCATTTTGTTCAAATCCCTGTCTCTATTCCTCATCATCCGTAATCACAGTTATACGCACTGTAATCTCATTTTTCTGCGTAATCTGTTCATCCAGTTCCAGAGTGACAGGTATCACATAAACACCCGATTTCAGCGTTTCTATCTGCTGTTCTTCCATCCATGCAGCGATATCCACCACACCCCTTAACATATTGGAGCGCAAGGGTTCAATCATGGCATTCAGTCCGGCCACATCCACTGTATAAGCGGTTTCCGGCGCTTCCAGTTCTATCTGCACATCCACCGGCGCATTTACAATGGTTACATTGCCCGGCAAAAGCTCCAGCGTTTTTTCCACAATAGGCTCAATGGAAACCTTTGCTGTCACCCTGCCGCTGTAGCTGCTGTCTGCCAGACGTGTATTTTCAGGAAGATATTCTTTTATGTTAATTGTTTCAACCACATCTTCTACCGCATCCTCCACGCTCACTTTATTCTCCGGCACCGTAATTTTACTGATACCATCCAGAACAGCGCTTCTGCCTGCAATCGTCACATGCCCCGGCTCACAGGAAATATCCCCGGTAATCATATAACCCTCTTTCGGCACACCCGTATAGTTAACTTCCACCGGAACCGTCTTCATGGCTAATACTTCCACCGACACATGCACATGGCTGGCATTGGCAGTCATATTACTGCCCCACTCCATAAGTACACCCTCGGTGTCATACAGTTCAATCTCCACATTCGCTGATAAATCCGTAGTTGCCGAAGAAACATCCATAACCACACTTGCGTGGTCGATACGCTCCACTACCGATTTCGGTCCCGACACCTCTATACTGGTCTGGTCCAGCACCACATTGGACACCATATATCCTTCCGTCACTTCACCACTGGTACTGCAATCCACTTTAATCCATCTGTTCTTCCTGTCCTCCACATTCAACTGGACAAAATCATGGTTCCCCTCGATGGAATCCACACCATCCACATTCTGTACATCATATTTGATGGCAATAGTATTAATATCTGTCAGTTTACTCACGTCCGCCTCTGCCACAATATCAGTGGACCGGAGACGGTCAATAACACTTCTGGGAGCCCGCACTGTCACACGCACTGTATCCGTATTGTCCAGCACTTCATATACTTTATTCTGTTTGTCCAGAAGCTCTGTATTTACTAATTTTACCGGAATATTTACCAGTGTCTTCGTATCTTTGGGGTCATCTATCTGAACAATGAGAAACCAAAGCACAAATGCAAGCAGTAATGATGCAATCTTAAGAGCCCAGTTATTAAATAATATCTTTTTCATTTCTTCTTGCGGCTCCTTCCCTTTCTTTTCCGTTTGCTCTTTGGTTCCTCCCCGCTCTTATTCAATATTTTGTGCATACTTTTTTTCAGACGCTCCGCGTCCAGATTTGTGTCCAGTTCTCCGTCAAATGCCACACTGATTTTTCCTGTTTCCTCGGACACAATAATGGTAAAAGAATCCGTCACTTCGGAAATACCCACGCCCGCACGATGTCTTGTCCCCAAATCCTTACTGAGTCCCAAATCGTCAGACAGCGGCAGATAACAGGTGGCAGAGGTTATACGGTTCCCCCGGATAATGACTGCGCCGTCGTGAAGCGGTGTATTATGTTCAAAAATATTAATTAACAACTGACTGGATACAATACCATCCACGTCAATACCGGTTCTCTCATAGTCACGCAGCGAAACCTGCTGTTCAATTACAATCAGGGCGCCTGTTTTTACTTTTCCCATTTCCACACATGCTTTGGTAATTTCATTGATTGTTCTGTCGGAGAACAGTTCCTCCTCTTTGTGGGAATTGGAAAAAGGAATTATGGACTTCACAATATTTTTCTTGCCCAGCTCCTCCAGCGCTTTTCTCAGCTCCGGCTGTAGCACAATAATCAGCGCTGTCACCGCAAAGCTCAGCACATTCTGCGCCATCCAGAGAATAGTAGTCATATTCAGCAAAAAAGCAACCAGCAGAAAGGCGCATATCACAGTAAGACCCTTGAGCAGTGTCCACGCACGGGTCGTTTTCATCCATACCAGAATATAATACAATATAGCCGCTATAATAAGGATTTCCAGCAAATCACCTAAATCCATTGTTGTCCCATATATCCTGAAATCCTTCAATGACTCAATTGCTCTGTCAAACCGCTCCATTCTGCTTCTTTCCCTGCTTTACTTATTCTTGTTTCCATTTAGAAAATATCATCATAATCAACGGAATCCTCTTCATCCGTCATATCACTGTTAATTGTAACGCTTCTGCTGTTCATGCGGTGTTCGTTTCCCCGGTTATAAGCAGAAGAACTTCTCTGTGAACTTCCTCTTCCGTAACCGGTACGCTCTGTCGTAACACTTCTGCTGCTTCCACCTGCACCTTTTCCGGCAGAAGAGGAGGTTCTCGTCTGTGTATTAATACGTTTCACTGTTTTTGTGGCTGTGGATACTGTCATCTTCGGAACGGCTTTTACATAATAATAATATTCATCGTCCTCAAACTGCACTTTTTCTGTTCTGCTGTAGTCCACACAGAACCGGAAAAACTCAATCACCTTGGCGGCAGCAAGTGTAATCACCACGCCGATAATTGCACCAAACACAGAAATATTAGTGTCATACAGAAGGTCTCCTACCAGCATAATCACCAAATCTACCATCACACCTGCTATCATGGCAATGGTCCAGGAATGGTCCACAGACATTCTACGAATGAAATATACCACAATAACTGTAATTACAAATGCGGTAATCATTACCAGCATTGCCTTATTGCCCATAAGTCCATCTATCACCAGACGAATCTTGGCAGTCATCTCTGCCTCTCCCATGGTATTGATGGTAGGGGCATTACCCACAACAGCCGCCAGAAGATAATATACCACCACTCCGCAGCCTACTGATACAGCAGATGCCGGAGTCCCGATAAGGCCCATTGCCACAGGCATAATATACGGAATATTCAAACTACAGGCAAGCGGGGTCAGCGCAATGACCAGTGACTCTTTCGCACTGAATCTCCCAAACAAAAGAAATACAAGTATATATATACATACGCCAACCAGAGCCACCTCCATGGACAGTGCATACATATGTAACAGGCTGAACACAGCCCCGAAAAACACAATCGCTCCATTGGGCAGGAAAGAACATAACAAAGAGACAATTAATACAACCGCTATATTGTCAATTTTCGTCATATAGCCCATTTTCCCGTTTATCACACTCAGCACAACAAATGACAGCAGAAACTTGACAACTGGTGTAATAAACACCTCATTTTTACTGTACAGTGCCTTTACTTTTTCTCTTAATTCCAACAAATCAGTCATTCCATCCTCCAAGTCAGAAAGTCCTCTGTATATGAACAGGCTTTAACCCTGCCCATGATACAGCGAATTCAATTTTTTCAAATTGTGATAATAGCATTTCAGACTTTTTTTCGCTTTGGCATAGCGATATGAATATATCGCATAGGATGCCAGTGCATACACTGCTACCGTAATGCCATAGTAAATCAACACATTCCGGGCAAAAGAAATCAAATCCATCTTATAGAGGTCCTGCATGAACACTTCCAAATCATAAAAAACGAACAATGCAAACACTACTGCATAAGCTATTGTTGCGTAAATAATGGATTTCAGCACCTGGATGGCAATATAATCGCTGCGGAAATAACTGCCAATCGCCACATTCTTTTTCCCTTCATGCTCCTCATAAGAAGCCATCTTCGTCATAAGTATGACGCGCTCTTCATTTAACATAAAGTTCCTCTTTTCTGCATCGTAAAACTGCCTTTTCCCAAATCATGCAGCATGATTTAGAGAAACCGCATCTTCGGGTTTGTCTTGTCGCCCGTAGGTTTTGTCATTGTCCCCTGTTGTTTTGGGGTGCCCATGGCGCTCTTAAATTCTTTCGTCATATTTGCCTTGCATTTATCACAGAATCTTCCGCTGCGGATATTGGTCCCGCAGTTCTCACAGCTCAAATAAATGGCCGAATTCTCCGTTACCTCCAGGCGCTCCTCTCTCAGCCACTGCTGAATCTGGGACGGCTCCACATCACACGCCCTGGAAACCTCACTGATACCCACACCCGGATGCTGGCGGATATATTCCTTAACCTCCTGAAATTTCTCCTCCATTTTCTCTCTGCAAACCTGACATATAAAAGGCCCTGCTACATAGTTAAAAATGCGTCCACAGCTTCTACAGTTTCTAACATCCATACCCTTATCCTGCCTTTCCATGTTATTTTACATATATACATTTTTTACCCTGTCAAAAACACATTATATTCCTGCTCCGCAGGCAAGCGTTATCACATATATACGCTCCACCCCCTGTGCTTTCAACTCATGCGCAATCTCATCCACCGTGCTGCCTGTCGTATAAATGTCGTCAATGATGATTGTAGACTTTAATTTTACATCATTTTGCGCTATATTGAAAGCCTTTTTCAAATTATTTTGGCGTTCCCGGGGATTTTGCATCTTAAGCGGCTCTGTATTCCTTACTCTTTCCACATATTTACTATATACCGGAATCCCCATATACCTGCCTACTGCCTCTGCCAGGAGCGCTGCCTGATTATACCCACGCTTGTTATATTTCCTGGGATGCAGGGGCACGGGAATCAGTCCATCCGGTTCCACCCTTTCGATAAATTCACCCAGATATATACTGATTATCCGCCCAAAATAATCCGCATATTCCTGCCTGCCCTGATATTTCATTCTATAAACAGCGCCTGCCACACTTTCATATTCATAAAGTGCCCTTGCCCTGACAAAATAATGCTTCTGTCTGCTGCAGTCCAGACAATATTCATCCTCTGCCCCCAGTTTCTTTCCACATTTCATGCACCATGGCTGGGTCAGTAGCTGAAATTTTTCCTCACAGTCCGGACATATATCTTTTCCCCAGAACACTATTTTATCACATGCCGGGCAATGTGTGGGATATAGCAGGGAAACCAGCCATTTTCCTGCCCGCCGCTTTTCAATTCGTTTCTTCTTGGCTCCTCTGTTATCGTTCAAACCATGCCTCTTTGGCCTTCTCCAAATTGGTTTATCCCATCTCCCTGATTCTGGCTGATAATGCCGTAAACCGACGGTTCTCGCTTACATTATCAATCATACTGCGCACTGTGTCGCTGCTTCCCAAAATAGTGACACAGGTTTTTGCCCTTGTTATCGCTGTATAAAGTAAGTTGCGGTTCAACAGCATCCTGGGACCGCCCAGCAGCGGGATAATCACTGCCGGATATTCACTGCCCTGGGATTTATGTATGGTTATGGCATAGGATAACTCCAGCTCCTCCAGCAGTGAAAAAGGATATGTCACACGTCTGTGTTCATCATACTCCACCACCATACAAGATGCCTCTTCGTGAATTGTCAATATTCTTCCCATATCTCCGTTAAAAATACCTGCTCCTTTATCAATAGGAATCCCATATTTACTCACAATTTCCCATTCCAACTGATAATTATTTTTTATCTGCATCACTTTATCGCCTTCGCGGTATATAGTTTCCCCACTGATGTGCTCTTTCTTGCAGGCATCCGGCGGATTCAGATATTTCTGCAGAATACTATTTAAAGTATTACATCCCAGTCCTCCTTTACGCATGGGTGTCAGGACCTGAATATCAAAAGGTGTGGCATTGACATATTTTGGAAGCATATCCTGCATTAATTGAATCATATGTTTGTATATGACATTCACGTCGTTTCTTTCCAGCAGGAAAAAATCCTGGGATTTATTGTCCAGCGCAATCTGTTCTCCGTTATTGATACGGTGGGCATTGACAACAATGTCACTTTCCATCGCCTGCCTGAAAATTTTCTGTAATACCACCATGGGAAAAGCCTTACTCTCCATAATATCCCTGAGCACCTGCCCCGGACCCACACTGGGCAGTTGGTTCACATCTCCCACCAGTATCAGTCTTGTACCCGGCACCACAGCTTTAAGGAGTGCCTGGAACAGATGGATATCCACCATGGACATTTCATCTATAATAACAACGTCTGCTTCCAGAGGGTTTTGCTCATTCTTTTCAAAACTCACTTTCCGGGTATCCTCATCGGACAGCGCACTATTAAGCTCCAGCAGTCTGTGAATTGTTTTGGCTTCATATCCGGTGGCTTCCGTCATGCGTTTTGCCGCCCGACCGGTAGGCGCCGCCAGCAGTATATCCAGCCCCTCCGCCTCGAAATAGTGGATAATCATATTAATTGTAGTAGTTTTGCCCGTTCCGGGACCTCCCGATAAAAGAAACAGCCCATTCTGTATACATTCCAGAACCGCTTTTAACTGCAGTTCATCCAGCTCCATCTCCAGACTTTCTGCCAGTTTCTCCAGTCGTCTGCGGATAAGCATATTCTGTGATGGCAGATTCTCCGCCTCCATCATGGGAATATTCAATTCATGGAGCATCCGGGCACAATTAAGTTCCGCATAATAGAAGGCCGAAGCAAACACGCAGTTATCTTTTATAACCAGTTTCTTGTCCATCATCATATTGTCTATCTGCGGGCGAATATTATCCTGCTCCACACCAAGCAGGTCACTGGCACGCTCCAGCAGCATTTCCATAGGCAGAAACATGTGTCCCTCTCCCACAGCCTGTTGAATCGTATATAGTACACCGCTGCGGATTCGATAATCAGAGTCCGTATGTATTCCGATTTTTGACGCAATTTCATCCGCCATACGGAATCCCACACCATTGATATCCTCTGCCAGACGGTAAGGATTTTCCTTCATGACAGCATACAGATTCATTTTGTAGGTATCATATATTTTCACTGCCAGTGTATTGGAAATTCCGAATTGCTGCAAATAGACCAGCGCCTCCCGCAAATCTTTCTTTTCTTCCATCTGTACCGCAATCTCCTGGGCTTTGCGCAGACTTATTCCTTTTATCTCTGCCAGACGCTCCGGCTCCTCTTCAATAATGCGGAAAGTATCATCCCCAAATCTTTTGACAATGCGGGCAGCCAGCGCAGCACCTACACCTTTAACCGCTCCGGAACCAAGATACCGCTCCATACTTACGCTGTCTTTTGGTGCTTCCGTATGGTATCCCGCCATTTTAAACTGGCTGCCATAAACCGGATGCTCCACATAATCTCCTTGTGCCGTTATAGTCTCCCCCTGCGTCAATCCTTTGCACGTACCCACGCAGGTAACTTCTTCACCATCTACCATAAGATTTAAAACCGTATATCCATTTTCATTGTTTTGGAATATAATATGTTCTACATAACCGCTGATTGTTTCCATGTCAGATACCATTCCTGATTTGTATTGATAGAGAGGAGTTCATCACCCAAAGAGTTGCAGATTAGTCAAAGTTGCCTGGCTCCGCAGTTTTTACACAGAGCCAGGCGAATTATCTTTCCGTTTCATCCAATATTAATCCAGTGCCACAGCATTGTCTGCCGCGTCTGCACCGTCTGCCGTGGCTGCACCAGCTGCCATATCCACACCGTCCATACCATAGTTGCGTCTCATCTGCTCATACAGCATCTGTGCCAGTCCCAGACCACTCTGCTCAGTGGCTGTTGAAGCCACATTCTGAATCATCATATCTTTATAATAATCCATCATGCTGGAGGTGGAACCTGAACTCTCCTCACTGGTGGGAATCGTCTTTACCATTTCTTTAAACATCTGCTCCAGAAAATAAGCCTCAAACTGTTTGCAGACATCCATCAACTCATCTTCCGTCGCCTGGGAGTAATCTGATTTTAACTGATTCTGTAACTTTTCAGCCGACTGACGGGACGCATTTGCATATACATCGCTGTACATCGAAGTAACACTGCTCATATCCACCATATCAAATGTCCTCCCTTAATTATCTTCTCAGATTATTTGCCTGCTGGAGCATTTCATCGGAGGCTGTAATTGCCTTAGAGTTTAACTCATATGCTCTCTGCGCCACAATCATATTTACCATTTCGTCAACCACCTGCACATTGGAGCCTTCCAGATAGTTCTGGCGAATAATACTTTTTTCCACATTCCGGTTAGTAGCCTCATTAATCGGCTGTCCGCTGGCTGCTGTCTGCTGGTACAGACTGTCTCCCAGCTTATCCAGTCCATTGGGATTATTAAACTGATACACACCAATAGTTATACCAATAGGCTGCGGTTTATTTTTCTCATCAGGATAGCAGATTTGACCATCCTTGGACACTGTTACATTGCTCACAATGTAATTGGCATTTAAAATAATGGGTCTCCCATTAGAATCCATAACCGGCAGACCTTCCGAGGTTGCCAGCATATTGCTTCCATTGCTGCCCAACGTAAATTTGAAATTACCGTTTCTCGTATAATATGTATTGCCATCCGCACCCCTGACTGCAAAAAATCCTTTGCCGTCAATGGCAAATGCGGTATCACTTTCCGATGCAAGCATACTTCCCGTTTTAAAAACAGAGGAAATAGAAGCATTTCTTACCCCCAGTCCCACCTGGGCGCTGGAAGGTTTGTTTTCTCCGTTGGCAGATGTGGTTCTTGTCTGCATCGTCTGATACAGAAGGCTCTTAAACTCATTAACCTGCGTTTTATAGCCATGTGTATTTACATTGGAAAGGTTATTTGCGATTGTATCCACATTTGTCTGTTGCGCAATCATTCCGGTTGCTGCTGTCCATAAACTACGTACCATATGCTACTCCATTTCTGTCATTCTTTATGACGATATTTCTATTTTCAGCAGTATTGCTTGGTTACTGCACTCTTCCCAACTGTGTCACTGCCACTTCCAGCGTATTATCAATAGTCTGGATAATCTTCTGGTTTGACTCATAGGAACGGGTAATGGCTATCAGATTAACCATCTCTCTGACTGTCTGGACATTGGACATCTCCAGATATCCGGAATCAATTGTTGCGTCCGAAGCCGTCATTCTGGCGCCTTCAATGGGTTCAAAATATGTCTCCCCATATTTTTCCAGATAATCATAGTTTTCAAAATCCGCCACCTGAATCCTTGCCACATCTCTGCCGTTCTGGCTGATAGTGCCGTTCTCACTGATTACAGATTCCAGCAGTGTATTTAACCGGATGTGACGGTTATTGGTATCCAGAACATAATCACCTTCCTGGGTCACCAGATATCCCTCTCTGTTCAGCGTAAATTGTCCTGCTCTTGTATATTTTGTGGAGGTTTCACCCGCCTTGTTGGTAAACTCTATGGCAAAGAAACCATCTCCGGATAATGCCAAATCATACGTATTTCCCGTGATTCGATAAGACCCCTGGGTGTAGTCGGTGTAGTTTTCCCCGATTTTAACACCGGGGTTGTTTATACCAATACGCTGGACATTTCTCAGACCAACAGATTCATCCTTGATTTTCACAGCCAGAACATCACGGAAGGACTGGCTGGTGGAACCTTCTTTTTTGAAGCCCACAGTAGTGACATTCGCTAAATTATTTGTCATAATATCCATTCTGTTCTGTTCATTCAGCATACCTGTATGTGCTGTATATAAACCTTTTACCATACCACCAACCTCTTTCTTAAGTTTCGCGATAACCTGCAAGAAACTCTACATATCTTCCTGTACCGATTGCAACCGCTGTCATAGGGTCTTCGGCAGTCATGGTATTGATTCCTGTCTTCGCAGAAATCAAATCTTCCAGACCACGCAGAAGACTTCCGCCACCGGTCAGCACTATGCCTCTGTCTGCAATATCCGCTGCCAGCTCAGGCGGTGTTTTCTCCAATACACTGTGAATCGTCTCTACAATCTGTGCCGTAGTTTCACGCAGTGCCTCTTCTGTCTCCTCTGAGGAAACTTTTACTGTCTTGGGCAGACCTGTTACCAGGTTACGCCCTCTGACATCCATATAGTCCACCTCTGCCCTCTTGTAAGCAGAACCGATTTTTATTTTCAAATCTTCCGCGGTTCTCTCACCAATCAGAAGATTATGTTTCTTACGCATATAGCGCACGATTGCCTCATCAAAATCATCACCTGCAATTTTGATGGATGCACTTACTACGGTACCGCCCAGAGAAATAACTGCAATATCAGATGTACCGCCGCCAATATCCACAATCATATTGCCGCAGGGTTTTGAAATGTCAATACCCGCACCGATAGCCGCTGCAATCGGCTCCTCTATAATGGACACTTCCCTGGCTCCCGCCTGATAGGTGGCATCCTCCACAGCCTTCTTCTCAACCTCGGTTACGCCGCTGGGTACACATACCGCAATACGCGGCTTACGGAAAGTTCTTCTGCCCAGCGCCTTCTGAATGAAATACTTCATCATTTTCTCAGTTACGGTATAATCAGAGATAACACCCTGACGCAGAGGTCTTACTGCCACAATATTACCCGGTGTTCTGCCAAGCATCAGCCGGGCATCCTCACCGATTGCTTTAATCTTGTTGGTATCTCTGTCAAAAGCCACTACAGACGGCTCTTTTAAAACGACGCCTTTTCCTCTAATGTAAACCAGTATACTGGCTGTACCCAAATCAATTCCAATGTCTGTGCACTGCATTTATTTGTACCCCTTTCCTATGGTATTGGCATAATCTATCAAATATATTTTCTATCCATTATTCTTGACTACATACTTACTTTTAGTCATACATAAGCTATTATAACTGAAAATCAATTATTTTCATAGGGGGTTTATTAAAATTTTTGTAAAAACAGTTCAGCAATAAAAAATCAGGATATCCGCCAAACCACATTAATAAATTTAGACGCAGAAAGCAGAACAGTTCCATCTGTTCTCCTTTTGCGTCCATGCACGACATTTCTGTTATAGTTATCGACAGATTATGCAAATACTTTATAGCAAAATTAATTTTTGTCAGCGCGTTCTAGCATTTTCCTGATATAGTATCCTGTATAGGATTTCCTGTTCCCGGCAACCTCCTCCGGTGTACCCTGGGCAATTACTGTGCCGCCCTTGTCTCCGCCTTCCGGTCCGATATCAATAATATAGTCCGCCGTCTTGATGACATCCAGATTATGTTCAATGACCACCACCGTATTGCCGCCGTCTGCCAGTCTGTGCAATATCTCCACAAGCTTGTGCACATCAGCAAAATGCAGTCCGGTGGTAGGCTCATCCAGAATATAAATGGTTTTGCCCGTACTGCGTTTTGACAACTCCGTAGCCAGCTTGATTCTCTGTGCCTCGCCTCCTGACAATGTTGTGGAAGGCTGTCCCAGTTTGACATAAGAAAGTCCCACATCGTACAGAGTCTGGATTTTGTTGTGGATGGAGGGAAGATTTTCAAAGAAGGGCAGTGCTTCCTCCACTGTCATATCCAGCACATCAAAAATGTTCTTGCCTTTATATTTCACATCCAGAGTCTCACGATTATATCGCTTTCCTCCGCACACCTCACAAGGCACATAAACATCCGGCAAAAAGTGCATTTCAATTTTAATAATGCCGTCGCCGCCGCAGGCTTCACAGCGTCCACCTTTGACATTAAAACTGAAACGTCCTTTTTTGTAACCTTTCGCCTTGGCATCTGCGGTAGAGGCAAACAAATCACGAATCTGGTCAAACACCCCGGTATAAGTGGCCGGATTGGAGCGGGGAGTCCGCCCAATCGGGGACTGGTCAATGTCAATCACCTTGTCCAACTGCTCCACTCCCCGAATCTCCTTATATTTGCCCGGAATACACCTTGCACGGTTCAGAGTTCTGGCAAGATGTTTATACAAAATCTCATTTACCAGAGAACTCTTGCCGGAACCGGATACTCCCGTCACACATGTCATGATGCCCAGCGGGATATCCACATTGATATTCTTCAGATTATTTTCCCTTGCACCGATTACATTCAAATATCCTATAGGTTTTCTTCTGGTGTCTGGCACCGGAATACAATACTCTCCACTTAAATATTTACCTGTGATGGATTCAGGCACTTTCATAATCTCCTGTGCCGTACCACATGCCACCACTTCTCCCCCCTGGGAACCCGCTCCCGGTCCAATATCCACTACATAATCGGCGGCCAGCATGGTATCCTCATCATGCTCCACCACAATAAGGGTATTCCCCAAATCACGCAGGCTCTTTAACGTTGCCAGCAGCTTGTCATTGTCTCTCTGGTGCAGACCGATACTGGGTTCATCCAGAATATAGCACACTCCCACCAGACCGGAACCAATCTGGGTTGCCAGACGGATACGCTGTGCTTCACCTCCCGACAATGTGCCGGTTCCCCTGGAGAGGGACAGATAATCCAGTCCCACATCTATCAGAAATCCCACGCGCGCACGAATTTGTTTTAAAACCTGTCTGCCAATCAGCATCTGCTGGTCGGTGAGCTGCATCTGCTGTAAAAACTCATGTAATTCTCCAATCGACACAGCCGTAATCTCATATATATTTTTATCACAGACTGTGACGGCAAGCGACTCCTTTTTCAGACGCATTCCCTTACATTCCTTGCAGGGTATAATCCGCATAAAGGTTTCATACTCCTGCTTCATTGTTTCCGAAAAGGTCTCACGGTATTTACGCTCCACATTGGCAATCAGACCTTCAAACGCCATAGGATAAATGCCTCTTCCACGCTGTCCGGTATAATGTACTTCCACCTCTTTGCCATTTGTTCCATATATCAGAATATCCTGAATCTTCTGGGGATACTGTTCAAAGGGAGTATCCAGGTCAAACTGGTATTCTTTGCACAGCGCCTGCAGAATTGCGTTGGTAAAGCTGGACTTATCTGCGCAGGACTGCCAGCCCATCACCTGGATGGCCCCTTCGCTGATACTGAGACTTTTATCGGGTATCATCAAATCCACGTCAAATTCCATTTTATAGCCCAGACCCACACACTCCGGGCAGGCGCCGAACGGATTGTTGAAAGAAAAGCTTCTCGGCTCCACTTCACTGATACTGATTCCACAGTCCGGGCAGGAAAAACTCTGGCTGAACGTCAGGGGAGTTCCACCAATCACATCCACTTCCAGAAGTCCCTCGGATAAGCTAAGAACATTCTCAATGGAATCCGTCAGCCTCCGCTCTATACCCTCTTTTACCACGAGACGGTCCACCACAATTTCAATATTATGCTTAATATTTTTATCCAGGGCAATCTCTTCTGTCAGTTCGTACAGACTGCCGTCAATGCGCACGCGGACATAACCGCCCCTCTTGGCTCTGTCCAGCACCTTTTCATGCTGGCCTTTTCGTCCGCGTACCACCGGAGCCAGAAGCTGCAGACGCGTACCTTCCCCCAGCGCCATAATCTGGTCCACCATCTGGTCCACACTCTGGCGTGCAATCTCCCTGCCACATTTGGGGCAATGGGGAATACCGATACGCGCATAAAGCAGACGGAAATAATCGTAAATCTCCGTAACCGTTCCCACGGTGGAGCGGGGATTGCGGTTAGTAGACTTCTGGTCGATGGAAATCGCCGGAGACAGACCGTCAATTCTCTCCACATTGGGTTTCTCCATCTGCCCCAGGAACATTCTCGCATAGGAGGACAGGGATTCCATATAACGTCTCTGGCCTTCTGCATAAATAGTATCAAAGGCAAGCGAGGATTTACCCGAACCTGACATTCCCGTCAAAACCACCAGTTCATTTCTGGGAATATCCACATTAATATTTTTCAGATTGTGTTCATTGGCGCCACGCACTTTAATATATTCACGTGGACGCATCTTCTTAATTTCTTCCATGTCATGCCTCTCTCATATTCTCTATAACCGTTTCGTCAGTTTTCTTCCAATTCATTCAGCTTCTGTTTCAGTTCTATCATCTTGTCACGCAGCTCTGCTGCCGCCTCGAAATTCAGGTCCGCTGCCGCTTTCTGCATCTTCTTCTGCACATCTGCAATAACCTTCTCCAGTTCCCTGCGGTCCATGGATTCCGGGTCTTTTTCAAACTGTACTTCTTCCTTGGCGATAACCTTGGAAATACTGATAAGGTCACGCACTGCTTTCTTAATCGTCTGCGGTGTGATACCATGCTCCTCATTATATTTCATCTGAATCGCCCGGCGCCTGTTGGTCTCATCCAGCGCAATCCGCATGGAGTCGGTAATAGTGTCCGCATACATAATAACATGCCCTTCCGCATTTCGCGCCGCGCGTCCGATAGTCTGAATCAGGGAAGTACTGCTGCGCAGAAATCCTTCCTTATCCGCATCCAGAATCACCACCAGGGAAATCTCAGGAATATCCAGTCCCTCCCGCAAAAGGTTGATACCTACCAGTACATCGAATACATCCAGTCTCATATCACGGATAATCTCTGCACGTTCCAGCGTATCAATATCGGAATGCAGGTATTTCACACGGATTCCCACTTCCTTCATATAATCCGTCAAATCTTCTGCCATGCGCTTTGTCAGTGTGGTAACCAGCACTTTACTGTGCTTCTCAACCTCTTTATTCACTTCTCCAATCAAATCATCAATCTGACCCTCTACCGGACGGACATCCACCTCAGGGTCCAGCAGCCCTGTGGGACGGATAATCTGCTCCGTCCGCAACAGTTCATGCTCTTCCTCATAGACGGACGGTGTAGCCGAAACAAACATCATCTGGTCAATATGTGCCTCAAACTCTTCAAAATTCAGAGGTCTGTTATCCAGCGCAGAGGGCAGACGGAATCCATAATCCACCAGCGTTGTTTTGCGGGAGCGGTCCCCCGCATACATTCCCCGTATCTGTGGAATTGTCATATGGGACTCATCAATAATAATCAGATAATCATCCTTGAAGAAATCCATCAGGGTCATGGGCGGTTCTCCCGGCTGCGCACCATTCAGATGTCTGGAATAATTCTCGATACCGGAGCAGAATCCTGTCTCACGCAGCATCTCCACATCAAAATTGGTCCGCTCTGCAATACGCTGCGCCTCAATGAGCTTGTCCTCACCCTTAAAAAAACGCACCCGCTCTTCCATCTCTTTTTCAATGTTAACACAGGCTGTCTTAATCTTATCCTGAGAAACCACATAATGGGATGCCGGGAAAATAGCAATATGCTTCAGCACGGAATGAATCTGTCCTGTAAGAGGCTCCACTTCCGCAATCCGGTCTATCTCATCCCCGAAAAATTCAATGCGAATCAAATAGTCTCCACCCTGGGCAGGATACACTTCAATCACATCCCCCCTAACCCGGAAAGTACCTCTCTGCAAATCCATGTCATTGCGGTTATACTGGATATCCACCAGCTCCCGCAGCACTTTATCCCTGTCCTTAACCATACCCGGACGCAGGGATACAACCATGTCCTGATATTCATCAGGACTGCCCAGCCCATAAATGCAGGATACACTCGCCACCACAATAACATCCTTTCTCTCCGTCAGTGACACCGTCGCCGACAGACGCAGCTTGTCTATCTCATCATTAATGGCAGAGTCTTTTGCAATATAAGTATCAGACGAAGGTACATATGCCTCCGGCTGGTAATAATCATAATAGGACACAAAATATTCCACGGCATTGTTAGGAAAAAATTCTTTAAACTCTCCATATAACTGTCCTGCCAGCGTCTTGTTATGGGCAATAACCAGGGTCGGCTTATTCAGGGCCTGTATGACATTCGCCATGGTAAATGTTTTGCCGGAGCCTGTAACACCCAGAAGTGTCTGAAACTGATTACCCGCCTTAAAACCTTCCACCAGCTCGGCAATGGCCCGTGGCTGGTCTCCTGTGGGCTGATACTCTGATACTAATTCAAAATGTTCCATCTCAATACCTCTTGTCCGCTTCAGCAGACGTCAATTCCTACTGAACAGCATAGTACTTATTACACTGCCCTATTATAACAGAGAATAATAGAAAAGTACAGAGCAAAATCAAACATTTGTTCTGTACTTTTAAATTCTTTATTTCATTTTTTCTCTCAGCACTTGTTTTGCTTTATCCAACTGATTATCGAAATGTTCTTCTGTGTTATAGTATGCCTCGCCATCAAAAATACATTCCACATCCGGCTCAATACCCGTACCATGGATATTATTCCCTTTTGGTGTGTAATAACTGCTGACTGTCAGCTTGATAGCCGAACCGTCCCTGAAAGGAATCACCTGCTGTACAATTCCTTTGCCAAAAGTAGTGGTTCCCACCAAAGTTCCAATTCCGTAATCTTTAATGGCCCCCGCCATAATCTCCGAGGCACTGGCCGAATTACCATCCACTAAAACCACCAGAGGAATCGGAAGCTGTCTGCTGCCATCGCAGGTATACTCTACTCTTTTACCGTTTTTATCTTCTGTATAAACAATCATGCCTTCCGGCAGTATCATACGGCACATATCAACCACCGCCGTCAGACTTCCACCGGGATTACCGCGCAAATCAAGTATCATTCCCTCCATGCCGGAGCCTTTCATGGTAGCCAGCGCATCCGCAAACTGGTCCACTGTGGAATCCTCAAATTCCATAATCCGTATATATGCCATTTTATCTTCCAGCATCTCATATTCCACACTGGGTGTATCCACTTTGCGTCTGGTAAGCGGAACCTGCAGGTAGTCACTCTCGCCTTCCCTGTAAATGGTTAATACCACTTCCGTACCTTCCCTACCTTTAATCATGGAGACAACTTTCGTCAGACTCAGACCATAAGTGGATTTCCCGTCCACTTCATAAATCAAATCATCGGTGCGCAAGTCCGCCTCTTCCGCAGGCGAGTCTGCAATCACTCCGGAAATTTTGGGCATATTCATATCCACGTCCAGACTTACATATGCCCCGATTCCATAATAAGTTCCCTGCATCTGTTCCATGATAACCTGCAGTTCTTCCGCTGTGTAATACTCGGAATAAGGGTCTCCCAGTGCCGACAGCAATCCCTTATAAATACCGTCCGCCAGTTCTTCATCCGGAACCTCTTCCAGATAGTAGTACTCATCTATAGTCTGCTCCAGTGCCCTCAGTTTGTTGAACACCAACTGCGATACCGCATAGGTATTTTGCTCCGTCCCGTCAGCATCATTCTCCTGAATCTGTTCCAGACCTGTCTGCAGACGGCTTCCTAAATATACTGCACTTACAATCACCAGGGCCCCCAGCAGTCCCATCAACAGTCCTGCAAGAAAAGACCCGTTCCTCTCCGGTTCTTTCTGCGGCATATTCGGTGCCGTCTTCTGTGGAGAATCCAAATCAAAATAATTACTGTTATTATCCATTTTCTTCCTTTATCCGCCACAACGTGGCTCTCCTTCTATCCATTTTCAGATAGTATGAACTCGTGCCCTCTACGCAGATATATAATTCCACGGTGATACATACTCCCCATCTTTACGCACTCCAAAGTGCAGATGATTACCGGTGGAACGTCCTGTTGTACCCACAGCCGCTATGGTCTCTCCTCTGACAACAATATCATCTTTGCTGACATACAGTGCAGACGCATGCATATAAATAGTATACAGACCATCTCCATGGTCAATCATTATATAATTGCCCATTGTTGTACTATATGTAGCCGCAACTACTTTCCCATCATAAGCCGCATAGATTGCCGTTCCCTGAGGCGCGGCAAAATCCACACCACTGTGAAACTGCTCCACTCCCAGCGTAGGATGTATGCGCATTCCGTATTCATCCGATATTCTTGTGTAAGATGCCAGCGGAAACTTAAAGACACCGCCATCATAAGTCATTACCGTTCCGCTGTTTGCCAGAATCGCCTTCTTCTCCTCTGCAATTGCCGCCTCAAGTGCTTCAATCTCAGCATTCTGCTGGGCTATCTCCGCCTCATACTCCTTGATTGCCTGGGCCTTATTACTAATATCGGAGTCATATGCCTTAATATCCTGGCTCTTCTGTTCAATCAGAGCTTCTATGTTTCTCTGTTCCTGCTCAACGTCCGCCTTCGCCTGGTCCAGAAATACTTTTTCTATCTCAAGCTGTTCCTTGCAAAGAGCAATCAACTGGGCATTTTCCTTAAATTCCGCCCACATAGCCTGGTCGTACTGTACAATTCTCTCCATATAATCAGCCTGATTCAGCATATCGCCAAACCCGGAGGAATTTAAAAATATTTCCGTCATATAGGAATCGCCCTTTTCATACATCAATCTTATGCGGGCATACATGGATTCTTTCTGATTTTCTTCTTTTAACCGGGCTGCGTCCAGCTCCTGTTCGGTCAACATGATTTCATTCTCTTTATCCGCAATCTGTCCTTTTAATACTATTATATTCTGCTCAATCTCACTTAATGTACCATCCAACTGGTTCACATAGTCTTTCAGATTAGATTTCTTACTCTCCAGCTCCTTTTTGATTTTCTGCAAATCACTCAGACCACTTTCCAGAGCTTTCTTCTGCTCCTCTATCTGCGTAATCTCATTCTGTTTGTCCCGGATACTGCTGGAAGTATAAGGAGTTGTACCCGTCCCTGCAACATTTGAAGTAGCAAAGCTTCTCACACCGTCCCCTGCCAGAAGCAACAGACACAGACCCAGACAGATTCCGATATTTCTTTTCTTAAAAAATGTCATACCAATCCTCCATTCCAAAGCATTTATGCCAGAAAAACATAAACCCCACAGCCAGGTTGCGGGGTATATGACTTACACATGCAGATGCTTTCTTACCGTTGATATACTTCCAATGAAACCAATGCCGACACCTACCAGCAAAAATGCCGGAGTCAAAAAAGAAAATACCTCTTTCACCGTCAGGAAATGTAGAAATCCACTCAGAACTGCAAACCGCTCAATGACATAATTTAATGCGTAATTATACAGCATATATATCAGCCAGAGTGGCAGTGCCGCTCCAATCAGACCAATCAGCATACCTTCCAGAACAAATGGCGCGCGTACAAAAAAATCTGTTGCACCAATATATTTCATAATGTTAATTTCCTCCTTGCGGACAGAAATACCTATCGCCACCGTATTGCTGATAAGGAAAATGCTGACTGCAAGCAGAATCACAATAATTCCCAGGGACACATACGCAATCAAAAGATTTACACCGCTTAAGGTATTTGCCGTAAGTTCCGAATAATTAATCTTACGGACCTCCGGAATGGACTTGAGCCATGTAACCAGTGCATCCTGCATGGACACATCACTTAAGAACACCTCGTAACTGTCATAGCCCTCCAGCGGATTTTCCCGGAACCCTTCCGCATAATCCTCTCCAAAATACTGGGGACCGAAAGTTGTCCATGCTTCATCATCCGACTTAAATTCCACTTCCGACACTTCCGTACGTCTGGCAATCTGCTGTCCTATCTCCTCCATGCGCTCGTCCGAGGTTCCCGCATTGAAAAACACGGTGACTGACACACCTTTTTCTGCTGTCTGAAGCATATTCTGAAAGTTGGCAAGTATCGCATACAAAATACCAAAGAGAAACAAACAAGCGGCAATCGTAGCCACAGACGCAAGGGAATACCACTTATTACGGAAAATATTGGCGAACCCCTGCCTGATTGTATAAAAAAGTGTACTAATCTTCATCGATATAACCGCCTTCCTCTTCGTCGCTGACTATGATACCCTTTTTCATGGCAATTACACGCTTCTGCATGGCATTTACAATTTCTCTGTTATGAGTGACTACCACAACCGTAGTTCCATTTTCATTGATTTCTTCCAGAAGCTTCATAATTTCCCATGAATTCTTGGGGTCAAGATTACCAGTCGGTTCATCTGCAAGCAGGATGGACGGTTTATTAATCAATGCTCTTGCAAGAGCCACCCTCTGCTGTTCGCCACCGGAGAGCTGCTTGGTCTTTGCCTTATATTTACCTGCAAGTCCTACCGTTGCCAGAATCGCAGGAACATTTCTGCGAATCTCATTTACAGGCGTCTCCACAATTCTCTGCGCAAATGCAACATTCTCATAAACATTTCTGTCGTTTAACAGCCTGAAATCCTGGAATACCACACCCAGATTCCTTCTAAACCGGGGAATCTGCCTATGCTTTAATTTTGCCAGGTCGTTTCCCATTACATAAACATTGCCGCTGGTAGCTGTAAGCTCCCGCAGCAACAATTTAATCAAAGTAGATTTCCCTGAACCACTGTCACCCACTATAAATACAAATTCGCCTCTTCCAATGTGAAGCGTAATTCCATTCAAAGCAGGTGAACCGGTAGAATAAGACTTGCTTACATTGTTCAGGAAAATAATACCGTTATCCTCTATCATCTGCTCCCGTTTTCTTCGTAATAATTCTTTGTTTGCCATTAAAATCAGTTCTTCCTCTTCTCGTGTTTAATAGTCATAAGTTTCCATATACTTCATGTATTTGACTACCATCAATGCAATTTTAAATGTGATGGCGTCTTCAAATACGCGCAGGTCAAGACCTGTGCTCTTCTGCAGTTTATCCAGACGGTACACCAGCGTGTTACGGTGAATAAACAACTGTCTGGAGGTCTCTGACACATTCAGGCTGTTCTCAAAGAACTTGTAAATGGTAGTCAGCGTCTCCTCATCAAATTCATCCGGACTTTTCCCTCCAAAAATCTCGCGGATGAACATCTTACAGAGCGGAATAGGCAGTTGATAAATCAGACGCCCGATTCCCAGCTCGCTATATGCAACAATATCCCTCTCATCAAAGAAAATTTTCCCTACATCCAATGCCATCTTCGCCTCTTTGTAGGAACGGCTCACTTCCTTAATCTCCTGAATCACCGTGCCATAAGCCACACGGAGTTTCCTGATACCCTCCCTCTGCAGGAAAGCTACCAGCCCTTTTGCCACCTTGTCAATCTCTTTTGCGGTATCTGCTTCCGTCAGTTCCCTGACTACAATAACATTATTTTCATCCACTGCCGTGATAAAATCCTTGCTGTTACCGCCAAAATGAGTTCTGGTAATCTCCAGCACATTACTGTCCTTACCACTGCCGGACTCCACAATCAGAACCACACGTGGCACATCTGTCTGAATATGCAGCTTCTTGGAACGGCTGTAAATGTCAACCAGAAGCAGATTATCCA